>CAYMLL010000159.1:0-10318 GCA_964390645.1 uncultured Planctomycetia bacterium
ACCCCCTCGCCAGACATGAAACCCCTGGTTGCCGCCGTCGTTCTTCACGGGCACGTGAAGGCGGCGCTTGCCCAGGTACCTCTCGAGACGATCAGGATGCAGCGTCTGCCCATCGTCGTCGGCGATCCTGTCCACCGGCAGAAACGCCGTCGCTCGCAGCGCGAAGTTGTCGAACTGGCGAGCCGGGGAGACACCGGAAACCGGTCCGTAACGGTCGACGAAGAACCGGTCGATCGTCCCGTCCCAGCCGCCCGTGAACGCTGCCTTCTCGAACCGGGTGACATCACCAGGATAGCCGACCGAACCCGAGTAGGTCTTCGACCTCAGGTCGAGGACGACCTGCAAGCTGTACCAGCGTCCGGTATCTAGCTCGCGCACGGGACGATACACGTCACCGTCCCGGATCGAGAACGAGGTCGCCGTCGCACCCATCTCGACAGCCGCCGAGTTGCCGGGTCCGCGACCCAGGTACAACCGATAGGCGCCCTTGTCCTCGGACCCGTTCTCTCGCGGCAAGTTGCGGAAGTCGATGTTGAAGAAGATCCGCGGCGCCGACAACGGCGTCCGGGGCGGCCGGAGCTGCTTGCCGAAGTGATTGTTCTCATCCGTCTGCGGGAACTCGATGCCGCGCGAGCCCTCCGGGAAGACGTTTCGAAACGGGCTCTGAGCAGACGCGACGATGCGCGCGTTCTCATGAGCGCTCCACGGCGCGCCGGGTCGCATGTCGAGCTCTTGACTCTCGAATCCGGGATCTCCGCGGGCGACCGTGCTCATCATGGCCTCGAGGTCTTGTCGTTCGGCTTCGAGCTTCTTCACCTGCGCGTCGAGCTTGCCCAGGGACGCCGCGTGCCTTGCCTCGAGCGCGTCCACCTCATCGGACGGCACCCCGGGATAGAGACGTCGTTCCTTCTTCGTCTTCTCGTCGCCGGAAAGCGAGTAGCTCGAGCTGTCGAAGATGCCGTACCACGCGTAGTAGTCCGCGGCATTGATCGGGTCGAACTTGTGATCGTGGCAGCGGGCGCAACCCAGAGTCAGCCCGAGAACAGCCTGGCCCATCGTGTCGATCGTGTCCTGGATTGTCAGAAACTGCTCCGCCTCGACACCAAATCCGAAGCGACGTGAAACCGCCAGGAATCCGGTCGCGGTCATCAGCTCGCCGTACTGCTCACGTGGAGCGGAGCCGGCGAGAATATCTCCCGCGACCTGCTCGCGAACGAACTCGTCGTAGGGCTTGTCGCGATTGAAGGCGTCGATCACCCAGTTGCGGTAGCGCCAGGCCTGTGTCGTCGGATAGTCGGCCGTCTCGCCTGCGGTGTCCGCGTAGCGCACGACGTCGAGCCAGTGACGTCCCCAGCGCTCTCCGTAGTGACGCGAACGGAGCAGACGATCCACAACTCGCTCGAAAGCCCCGGAGGAACCGTCGTCGACGAAGTCCCGGGTCTCCTCGGGAGTCGGCGGCAGGCCGGTGAGGTCGAAGGTCACACGCCGCAGCAAAGTTCGCTTCGACGCGTCCGACACCGGCGACAGGCCGCGCTGCTCGAGCCCCGCCAGAATGAAGCGATCAATCACGGTCCTCGCCCATCCATCACGGTCCTTGACCTCCGGCGGCTCGGGACGCGCGACCGGCTGGAAGGACCAGAACCGGCGCTCGCGGTCAGAGATCGCTCCGGAACGGAAGCTCAGGGAAACGCCGGAGTCGCCGGACCCCGATCCGGCCGGCGACCACGGCAAACCGAGGCGCACCCAGCGCGCCAGGGCATCGACCTCACGAGGATCGAGCGGCTCCCGCGGCGGCATCTTCACGTCACCGCCGCGTCTCACGACACGCATGAGGAGGCTCTCCCCGGGACGACCGGAAACGGCAGCCGGCCCCGAGTCGCCACCCTGAAGGACGCGCTGTCGACCGTCGAGTCGCAGCCCCGACTCCTGCTTCCTCGAACCGTGGCACTTGATGCATCTGTCGTGCAAGAGAGGACGGATCTCGTTCTCGAAAAAGGCCTCCGCGGAGCGCGCGTCGACCCTCGCAGAGTCGGACTTCGCAGAGTCGGACTTCGCAGGATCGGTCCTCGCAGGATCGGTCTTCGCAGAGTCGGTCTCCGCGCTGCCCTTCCCGACACGAACCGTCTGCGACGCGAAGGATGGGGAGAGCCCGAGCCAGATCACGACGACGACAACGGCAAGCCCGCCTCCACGACGGATCCCGAATCGCCAGTTCAACTGCGTCGGAACGTTCACCCGTACCTGGAACCCTTCCGCAAACCTCCGCACTCCGTCGCGGCATCTCGCCGCGCTTCGCTCACGAGCCGCGACCGGTCGATCGCGACACCCCGACGACCATCCTATCGAAACCGTGCCGTCAGGCAACGGAGCTTCCTGACATCTTCCCGGGCCACCAATCCGCTCCCTCCGCCCGTGAATCGAGGTTCGCCGGGCAAGCTCCCTCGCTCTCCGCAGAGGTATTCCCGTCCGCAACACACCGACTGAAGGCCGGAACCCTGCTTCCCGCCACAGTCGCTTTGAAGGCACGCAGAGTCGTGCACAAGGGCCGGTCCCTCACCGGTTCGTTCGTGGGCGCGCTCGCGAAGCCACGACGACGAAGCGGTTCGAGTCGTCCGAAGATCCGGAAACGCGCTGTCGACCGACAGGACAGTCCACGACTGCATCGGTGGCCCGGAGTCAACCTCGCGGTCATTCCCGATCCCGACGTTGTACGACCGCGAGCCGGCGTGTATGCTCCCCGGCGTCGTCCTCTACCGGCTTGCCCGCGCCGAGCCTTGCTTCACGCCCGCCATCTCGCTGCCAGTTCTTCGCCCCGAGGTAGAAGTGGATCAAGTGCTCGAGCTTCCCTGCTACGACCGCCCTCGGGTCACGACTCCGCTGCTCAACGAGAGCTGGAAAGTCGACGACGAGCAGGTGTGCCATCCGGGGCGGCGAGAGTCGGCCTGCGTGCCCCACGACCGCGAGCGCCCGCAAGGTGCGTGCGGATACGAGGCCCCGGAAGCACTCGCTGATGGGTACTGTCACGCGCCGACCCCAGGGGCTGGATGAATGCCGGGCCGAGGGCGAGAACACGGACTTCCTCGAGGAGATTGGCCCCGGCAATCCCGACGCGAGCCCCGACGAACACCATCCTCGCCGCCCCTGCGCCCGCGGTCATCGAAGACCGAAGAAGACCGTCGGAGCCCGTCGACCGCACCCGACGACGACACGACTCCCGCCCCGGGTGGTACAGGTACCGCTCCGGGTGGTACAGGGGTCGAATACGACCCTGTACTCCGCATGCGTCACATTCGTCGCAAGGTGCTCGGGATCGGGACTCTGCTGCTGGCCTGCTGCGGCGGATGCACGCGTACACACTATCGAATCGATGCGGACCGGGAAGCTCACGAGGTGATCGCGGAGAGGAATACCGACCCCCGATGGTCCGTTCCTGGCCACAGCATCGAGATCGATCCACGCAGTCGGTTCTTCGACAAGTACGACCCGGATCACCCCCCCATGCCGCCGGACGATCCGGACGCCCAGCGGTACATGCGAGTGGTTGACGGAATCGAAGGTTGGGAGCACTGGAACACGAACGGCGTGCGGGAGGAGATCGAGAACCCCGCCTGGCGAGCTGCCCTGTCCGAGTATGTCGAGGTCGGCGAAAACGGCGCTGTCATGCTCGACGTCGACTCGGCTCTGGAGCTCGCCTACCTGCACTCGCCGTTCCGGCAGCACCAGCTGGAGACGCTCTACCTCTCGGCCCTGGATGTCACCCGCGAGCGCTTCCGTCTGGATACCCGGTATTTCGGCGGTTACGGCGTCCAGTTCACCGACACCGACACCGACCACAACGGTCGCGCTGTCGTCGGCCGGGAGTCCGGGGCCAACCCCGCGCTCGAGGCCAGTCGACTGTTCGCGGCCGGCGGTGAGCTGCTCGCGGGTTTCGCCAACTCCTTCGTTTTCGAGCTCAGCGGCAGCGACCCGGGAAACTTCACCGCCTCGCTCATCAACTTCGCGTTCGTCCAGCCACTGCTGCGCGGGGCGGGCAAGGACGTCGCGCTGGAACAGCTGACACTCGCCGAGCGCAATCTCCTGGGCAACCTGCGATCCTACAGTCAGTTCCGCCAGGGCTTCTATACACAGGTCGTCATCGGTGAGCTGGGAGTCGCGGGGCCGCGACGGTCCGGCCCGGGCGTTGACGTCGCGGTGTCTCGATCACGTGATGGCGTGGACGGGTATCTGGGCCTCCTGCAACAGCTACAGCGGATCCGCAACACCGAGGACAACCTGGACTTGCAGCTTCGTACGCTGGCGCAGCTGGAGGCAAACCTGGCAGCCGGCCTGATCGACCTCGTGCAGGTCGATCAGTTCCGTCAGAACATCGAGAACGAGCGTGCGAATCTGCTGGCGGCACGCAATCGCCTCGAACGATCGCTCGACGACTACAAGACGAGTACGCTCGGCCTGCCACCGGATCTGGCGATCGACCTGGACGACAGCCCGATCCGACAGTTCCAGTTCGTCGCGCGCGACGCGTCGGACATCCAGGACGAGGTCGCTCGTCTGCAGTCTCGCACCGGCGGTCTGCCGGGAAACGCTCCGGCCGAACCCGTCCGCGAGATCCTCGGCGACCTGTCCGATCTCCTCGAGCGCATCGAACGTCACCTCGGGACGGTGCGCGAGGACCTGGAGGCGATGGACGAAGCCGTGGATGCCCGAGAGCGGGGGACGAACGAGAAGGACAGAGAGGCCTCCCGTCTGGAACGCGCGCAGATTCGCGAGCGGCTGACAACCGTAGTGCAACAGCTCGAGCAGGCCGGAACGACGCTCGAAGGCCTGACTCAGCAGCTGCTCTCGGACTCGAGAGAGACGGCTATCCGCGGCGTCGTGGTGCTTCTCGGCGATCTGTTGCGCATCGTGCAGGGCTCGATCCTGGTTCAGGCGCGTGCGCGACTCGAGACGATCTCGATCGAATCCATCGACCTGCAGTCAGGCGACGCTTTCGAGATAGCGCTGGCCAATCGACTCGACTTCATGAACGCGCGCTCGGCACTGGTCGACAGCTGGAGGTCGATTCAGTTCAACGCCGATGCGCTGCAGTCGGAGTTGAACCTGACCGCAAGCGGAGAGCTTCGGACCTCCGGCGACAGCGCCGCAGATTTCGAGGCGCCCAATCATTCAGTTCACCTGGGACTCGAGCTCGACTCTCCTTTCACCCGTCTCGTGGAGCGCAACAACTACAGGGAGTCGCTGATCAATTACCAGCGCAGCCGTCGCTCGTTCATTCAATCACGCGCCTCGCTACAGCTGACGCTCCGTACACTGCTACGCGACATCGAGCAGCTTCGCACGACCCTCGAGATCCAGCGCCGCGCCGTGGTGATCGCGATTCGACGCGTCGATCTGACGCGAGCCGAACTCTACGCCCCCGTAAGACCGCCGCAGCCGGGACAACGACCGACCCAGTTCGGACCCACCGCCGCTATCAACCTGCTCTCCGCCCTCTCCTCCCTGCGTGACACGCAGAACAGCTTTCTGGACGTCTGGCTGAATTACTACGCAGCGCGGTTGCGCCTCTTCCGTGAGCTCGGCATCATGCAGCTTGACGAAGAGGGCCGATGGATCGACTCGATGTTCCCGGGTGCCGAATCCGCAAACGCGATGTCTCCTCTCATGCGGGTACGTGGACGATCGGAGGTGGCGGCGAAGGTCCCGCCGCCCATTCCCGCTGCATGGGCCCGAAAGGCCAACGCATCTGCCGAACCGTCACAGACACGCCGCAAGACCCGTTCCGACCCGGGGGCGAGAGGCGCTGGCGGCGGAACGAAGTGACGATCAGCGGAGGAAGCTTGCCGTTCACGTGCAGGATCGGCTCATGCCGGGCTTTGCGTCCGGCCAACGGGGTTCCCAGGTACATCCAGGAAACCGAACATGTCTCGTGAGCGGAACACCGCGGCTGGACCCGGCGACCTGCCCTCGCGGGATCAGCAATCGAGCCCCGCTGCGAGCCCCGACCGCGAGGCCGCCGGTCATGCGATCCGCCGCCGCTGGATGTTGCGCGGAGTCGTGACTCTCGTGCTGCTGACCGTCGTCGCTGCGTCTTCAGCACTGATCAACCGTTCGGCGACGTCTTCGGGGGTTGAAACCGCGTTGACGCACACGATCAGACGAGACAACCTGGTCGTCTCCGTGATCGAGCGGGGGACGCTGGACAGCTCGAACAACGCCGAGATCAAGTGCAAGATCCGTGGCTTCAGCACCGTCACCTGGGTCATCCCGAGCGGTTCGGTCGTTCAGCCCGACGATGTCCTGGTCAGACTCGACACCAAGGTCATGGAGGAGACGGTCAGCCTCACCAAGACCAATGTCAATCTGGCGAAGGCGAAGCTCGAGCGATCCAGGGCCGACTTCGCGCGGGCGCAGATTGCGATCGACGCGTATCTCGAGGGTCAGTTCCGCTCGGAGCTGAAAACGCTCGAGAAGGATGTGGCCGTTGCAGAATCGAACCTGCTTGCCGCTCGCAAGATGCTCGAGCAATCCCGGACCCTGTTCAAGCGTGGTTACGTGACCGACCTGGAAGTCGAAGGTCATGAGTTCACGGTCACGCGGGCGGATCTGGAGCTGAAGGTCAAGAAGACGCAGGTCGACGTCCTCGAGCGATTCACCAAGGAGATGCGGCTCGAGACCCTCAAGGGTAACCTGCGGTCGGCCCGGTCGAAGATGGCAGCAGACACGGCCGAGCTGGCCATGACCACAAAGCAGCGCAGTCGAGCCCGGGAGGAGCTCGAAGCCTGCGTGGTCAAGGCTCACAGAGGCGGTCTGGTAATCCACCCCTCTGCCGCCGAATGGAAGGACACGCCCGACATCTCGGAAGGCGCGTCGGTGCGGAAGGACCAGGTGCTGCTGCTCATGCCCGACCTGTCCCGGATGCGGGTGAAGGTCGGCCTGCACGAATCCGTCATCGACCGTGTCCGGCCGGGGATGACCGCTCGGGTAACGCTGCCGGACAGGACGCTCGAGACCCGGGTATCCTCGGTCTCCACCATCGCCAGGCCGGTGGGCTGGTGGAACAGCGACGTCGTGAAGTACGACACCATCATCGAGCTTCCTTCCGTGGAGGGGCTCAAGCCCGGCATGAGCGCCGAGGTCGAAGTGATCCTGGCACGTTACGAGGACGTGCTGACCATTCCCGTCGCGGCGGTCGTGCAGACCGAAGGTGGCGACTTCGCCTGGGTGAAGACGGAGGATGGCATGCAGCGACGTGTGCTGAGATCGGGCGACACCAACGACGTGTTCACCGTCGTCGAAGGTGGGCTCGCTCAGGGCGAGCAAGTCGTGCTCAATCCGCTCGCGTTCGTCACCGAAGCGCGGGAGGCCACGCTCGAGCCACGCGACAGGGAGCCGGACTCGCGTTCACCGGAGACCAAACATGGCGACTGATTCGCTGGCTGGAATGCAGAGCGACCCGGAGCCGCGGCAGACTCGAGTGTCGAACGGGCAGCAGAGGACGGCACGAGGCCGGTGGATTCGACGGGGGGCTCTCGTAATCGGCCTGGCCGTCGCAGTGGCCGGAGCCGGAACACTGATCTCCAACTCTTCGTCGCCGAGCAGGTCGGGCGCACGGATGACATACACGGTCACCCGCGGCGACCTGCTCGTCACGGTCACCGAACAGGGATCACTCGAGAGTTCCGACAACGCGGAGATCAAGTGCAAGGTCCGCGGCCGGAACACGGTCACCTGGGTGATCGAGAGCGGTTCGACGGTGCAGCCCGGAGATGAGCTGATCAAGCTCGATACACTGGTCCTCGAAGAGCAGATCAACGAGCGCTCGAAGTATGCGCACTGGTCGAGATCGGGCGCCGAATCCTGGAGAGCCAACGTCGCCCGGGCCGAGCTGTCCATCCCCGAGTATCTGGAAGGCCGTTACGTCGCGCAGATGATGACGCTCGAGAAGGATCTGGCGATCGCCGAGTCCGACCTGCGTACCGCTCAGAACATGCTCGTTCACACCCGGATGATGTACGAGCGTGGCTATCGCAGTGAGCTGGACGTCGAGGAGCAGGAGTTCGCGGTCAAGAGGGCACGACTGAGTGCGGAGGTCAAGAAGACCGAGATCGACGTGTTGCGCGACTATACCAGGCCGATGGAGCTGGAAACGCTCAAGGGCGATCTGAACGCTGCGAGGGCCGAGTTCGCCGCCAGCGACGAACGTGCCCACGCCGACGCGGCTCGCCGCGATCGAGCCCTGAACGAGCTGGAGCATTGCGTGGTGACGGCCAGGCGGGCCGGCATGGTGATCTACCCCGTGGCCAAAGCCTGGGAGAACGCCCCCGACATCGAGGAGGGCGCGACAGTGCACAAGAATCAGGTGCTGCTCCTGATGCCCGATCTCGCCAAGATGCAAGTGAAGGTCGGCATCCACGAGTCGATCATCGACCGTATCAAGCCCGGACTGAGCGCCCGGGTGACCCTGCCCGACAGGACGCTCGAGGCCGCGGTGTCCTCCGTCTCATCGATCGCCGGCCCGTCCGGGTGGTGGACCGGAAACGTGGTCGAGTATGACACCATCATCGAGCTCCCTCCGGTCGAAGGACTCAAGCCGGGCATGAGCGCGGAAGTCGAGATCCTCATGGCACGGCACGAGAACGTGTTGACGCTCCCTGTCGCCACGGTGCTGGAAACACAGGAGGGAACGTTCTGCTGGGTGAAGACCGGCGACGGCCCGACACGGCGTTCGTTGCAGCTGGGCGACACGAACGACACGTTCGTTGTGGTTCAGAAGGGCCTGAAAGAAGGCGATGAAGTGGTGCTCAATCCGCTCGTCTTCATTCCTGAAGCACAGGAGGCGGCTCTGACGCCGCACGACGAGCCGGACCGGTCGGAGTCGACCGGATCGTCGGAGCCGACATCGACATCGACAGACGCCGCGAAGCCTTCCCCCGAGCCCGGCTCGAAAGTGCGAGAACCGTGAGAATCGCCTTCTTGAGGACCGTCCGCACCGGGCTGAAGAGCCTGATGCTGCAGAAGTTGCGCGCGAGTCTGGCCGGACTCGGCATCTTCATCGGTACGACAACGGTGATCTGGCTGGTCGCGATGGGCGAAGGCGTCAGCTACCGGGCAGAGCAGCAGATCCTGGAGCTGGGCGCGACGAGTATCATCGTCCGGACCAAGGAGCCCACCTCCGCCGGCAACTCGCAAGACGCCAACGACCGCGTCAAGCGATACGGTCTGCTACGCGCTGACTACGATCGGATCGTCTCGAACATTCCGAGCATCGGTCGAGCGGTCCCGATGCGTGAGGTGCGCTTCGAGTTGCGCAGGGAAAACCGTACGGTCGACGCCAAGCTTGTGGGTTGCAAGGAGGAGTACCGGCAGCTCAATCGGTTGGAGATCGCGCGCGGTCGGTGGCTTTCGGCGCGTGATCGAGGCGAGAAGGTCGTCGTTCTGGGTCACGACACCGCCATTCGTCTTTTTCCCTACGAGAACCCGATCGGGGCGGCCATCTGGGTCGGTAGCGAGTTTTATGTGGTGATCGGCCAGACGAAGTCCCGCATGGCGTCAGCAGCGATCGGCGGCAGCCTCGAAGCACGCGATTACAACCTGGACGCGTACATCCCGCTGAAAACCCTCCAGAGCCGGATCGGCGACCGGGTAATCCGGAACATACCGGGCGGCGGAATCCAGGGTGAGATCATCGAGCTCAGTCAGATCACGGTGAGCGTTGATAGCATCGACGATGTCGACGAGACCGCCGCCATCATCGAGAACCTCCTCGAACGATACCATGATCGAGAGGACTGGGCGGTGGTGGTGCCCAAGGAGCTGCTCAGCCAGGCGAAACGCACCCGGGCGATGTTCAACGTGCTGCTCGTGGTCATCGCATCCATCTCGCTGCTCGTCGGGGGCATCGGAATCATGAACATCATGCTCGCCACCGTGACGGAGCGAACTCGGGAGATCGGCATCCGCCGCGCCCTCGGCGCCTGCCGGACGGACATCATCCAGCAGTTCCTGATCGAGACACTCGTGCTGACGGCCAGTGGAGGCATGCTGGGCGTCCTGTTCGGCGTGCTCTGCGGCCCGCTCTTTCGCGGTTTGCGAGCAGGGATCACCATGATCTCGAGCGACTTGCTGCCGCCGATCGTCTACACGCTCGAACCCCGTGTCGCTCCCTGGTCCGTGGTGCTGTCGGTGTTCATCTCACTGGGCGTGGGACTGATCTTCGGCGTCTACCCGGCGCGCAAGGCCGCCCACCTGGACCCGATCCAGGCACTGCGCCATGACTGATCCGTGGAGCCCACGGGCTGGCCGATCTGAACGATCTCGCCGC
>CAYMLL010000159.1:10328-17203 GCA_964390645.1 uncultured Planctomycetia bacterium
CTCGAGCCGGAACCGGCGCTCATCGGATCCGGTGGCGTCCCGGACTTTCGACGCGACACCGTGCAGACTCCAGCGCTTCGGACTCCAGCCGGGGACGAGCCGATCTTCGGGCATCCACGAACATCCGCGACTCGGTCCTCGAGTCGGTGCACCCGGCCTGAACGCGCCCGTTCACCCCGGACTCCTGGCGGCCGACGCGACAAGCACCGCAACGCGTCCCGGACCGACGCGTTTGTCTTCCACGCGACGATCCGACGTCCTCGCCTCCCCTCATGGGAACGAACGACCGGCGTCCGCGGCGACTTCGTGTCCATCGCGACACCGTCGCGGGGCACCCCGGGGTCCTGAACCTCTCGCGACGTCCGTCCACCGAGCCCCTGAAACCGACGGTGCTCCTCGCGCCGTCCAACACGGGCAGGACCTCCGAATTCTCCCGTCGTATTCGTCCGGTGAAGATCCTCGACCGGAGGTGGAGCCCGGACGCGGTCGGAGCCGTGCTCCGTCCTGGGTCCGCCCCGAGGCTCACCCGAGATCGAGGATTACCGGACAGCCGGGTACCCGACAAGTTCCAGGGGCGTACTCGAAGAGCGGAATCGACAACCTCCCTTGCAGCCACTAGAATCGTGTTGATCGGGCCACACACACAAACGAGCATCGGAATGGAAGAAGCCAACCGAGAGACGACGCCGGAGTTCCTGAAACGCATCTCCGACGAGGCGCTGGGCCACCGAGCGGTCTGCCACCCCTATCTCCGATCCCTGGCCTCCGACGATCTGCCGGATCTCCGGTGGGCGCTCGGTGATTTCGGTCGCCACTACCACGGCTATTCGACGCACTTCTCCCTCTTTCTCCGCCAGACCATCGATCAGCTGACCGTTCCCGAGCACCGGAAGGCCCTGACGGAGAATCTGACGGAGGAGTCCGGACAGTACCCGCCCGAGGACCTCGAAGCGCTGCGCGAGGCGGGGATCTCCCCCGAGTGGGTCGTCGGCGTGTGCCACCCCGAGCTGTTTCAACGCTTCTGTGTCGCCCTCGATATCAACGATCTCGATTCCCGAAGAGAGGCGATGGAGGTGATCTGCTGGCGCGAGATGTTCCTCGGGATCCTGGGAGACGGCTCGCCGGCCCAGGGCGTGGGCGCGCTGGGTCCCGGCACCGAGAACGTGGTCAGCACCATGTACCGCTACTTTCTCCCGGCCCTCGAGAAGGTGGGACTGAACCCCAGAGACTCCGTCTTCTTCCCCCTTCACGCCATGGTGGACGACCACCATCAAGCGGCCCTTCTGGCGATCGCCGGTCACTATGCACAGACGTCCACAGGCCGGCACGAGCTGATCAAGGGCATGCGCAAGGCGCTGTACTTGCGGGCCGGCTTCTGGGACTGGCTGTACGCCCGCGCCCGCGAGCCCCGACGCTCCCGAGGATCGCGAAGGGGTTCATGACGACTTCCACGGAGCACCTCTACGATGAAAACTCCGGCGACTGGGCTCGACGAGAGCCAACCCTGCTTTCGGACTTCACGGCGCGCCCTCGGGTGCTCGAACACCTGGGAGACTTGACCGGAGCACGCGTCCTCGACCTGGGCTGCGGCGAAGGCTACGTCGCCCGCGAACTTCACCGGCGCGGTGCGGTCCGGGTTCACGGTTTTGACATCTCCGCCGAGATGGTGGCGCTCGCGAGTGCGGCCAGACCACCGGAAGCGCGCGACGCTCTGCTCTTCGAGACGGCCGACCTCGCTCGACCCCTGGATATCCGCGAAGACTCGTTCGACTGCGCGGTGGCGGTCTTTCTCATCAACTACCTGCTCTGTGCGCAGACGGCTTCGGTGCTCGAGACGGTGCGACGGGCCGTCGTGAAAGGGGGGCGCTTCATTTTCACCGTGCCCCACCCTGCCCTGGCCTGGATCCGACCCAACACCTTCCCCTTCTTTGTCGACGCCGGAGCCGCCAGCTATCAAGCAGCGGTCGACACGACTCTCGAGGGGCGCATCTGGCGCCGAGACGGGCCGGACGTTCCCATACGATCGACTCACAAGACCTTTGGCGACTACTTCCGGCTCCTGCGCGAGGCAGGCTTCGAGACCATGCCGGTGGTCGAGGAACTCTACGTCACAGGCGCCCATCTGGAGCTCGACCCGGCCTTCTTCGGCCCCCTTCGAGGCACGCCGTTGCACGTACTCTTTTCCGTCGACGTGCCCGGATGAGCTCCTGCCTCTCGACCCACGACACTCGCAGGCCCCGGCGCTGGACCCGCAGAGACCTCGAGGCCCACGTCGGCTGGCAAGTGAGTGCGCCGGAAGCCCTCGCCGGTGAGCTGAAGGCGCTCGACCGCTGGAGCCAGACGATACGCGAGCCGGTCGACGCCTTCGAGCTCGATCACGTCGACCTTCCGGCAACGCGATCCCTCGCGACGCGGATTCGACGGGAGCTGGACGAGGCCTTCGGGATCGTGTGGATCCGGCGGCTTCCAACGTCCACCGAGACGGCGCGAAGGCTCCTGTTCACCGCCCTCGGACTGTGCCTCGGACATCCCGTCGGCACCTACGGGCGTCTGTACGACGTGCGAGACACCGGACGCTCCTACCGGACCGAGGCCATCCCCGTCTCCCAGACCCGGGCATCGACCGGCTTGCACACGGACAGCTCCAGTCGCGACGTATGTCCACGCTACGTCGGGCTCCTGTGCGTTCACCCGGCAGCCGTCGGAGGTGGTTCCCGCGTCACCAGCGCTCTGCAGGCCCACGAGCTCTTGCGGCGTTCGGCCCCGGAGGCCCTGGAACTGCTCTACGGTGACTTCGTTCGCGACCTGGTCACACCCGGCGCCGATCGCGGGAGAGAAGCCCTCCTGGCCAACCGCTTTCCGATCTTCTCGTCGCCGCCCGGCCCGCCCTTCCGTTACATGCGCTACTGGATCGAACGAGGCCACGAACGCGCGGATCAACCCCTCGACACGAGGGTCCTCGATGCACTCGACCGCCTCGACGCGGCTCTGACGCATCCGGAACACGTGGTCCGGTTCTGCCTGGAGGCGGGAGACATGCTGTTCTGCGACAATACCAGGGTCGCCCACGACCGGGACGCCTACGAAAGCGACACCCGGCATCCGCGACTGCTCTGTCGGCTGTGGATCGATCCCGACGCCGCGGCGGCCGCCTCGTCGGAGCGACACGCCACGAGCTGATCGCCCCCGGACACCGAGCCCCTTCGCGGTGAATCCTGACCGTCAGCGACGGCATGTCACTGGCTTGGACGCGGGGCAGCGCAACGAGCTCGAGCGACGTGTCCACCGCTGGACGACGTTGCCGAGGAACGTCAACAGCACGTCGTCGGGCGGCGGAGTCCACTCCATGTCGAGGAGGCGGCCCAGAGTCAGCATGCCCTCCGACGACCACTCCGCGACGCGATTACGCCTTCCTCGCGAATCGCTCGCCGGCGTGCTGCAGTGCCCCGGTCGTCTCCTCGGACAACGATCCGAGCTGTGAGGAACCGGTCGGCGCCGACGTGGTCGTGGTCGACGAGTCCCGCCCGGCGACGTCGACCGGATCATCGTCTCGACCCCGGCCGTGGTCCCCGGAATGACCTGAGGTCACGCCAGGACCCGATTCCCGTGCGGCCAGGTCGGAGGGAATCTCCATTCCCCTGGCGGGAAGTCCGGTGGAGCGCCGGACGGCTGGACTACTCGCCTGCCGCAGCGGTCAGCGGCCGGTTGGAGCGTGTTCCGCGCAGGACATCGACCGCCGCGGTGAGTCCGTCAATCGACAGCTCGAACATGGGGAACACGTGATGGATGAGATGGATCGAGGGCGCGTTCCAGTGTTCTCTTCTCACCGGGTTCAGCCAGACCGAGTTGGAGACGCGGTCGCGGATCTTCTGCAGCCACGCGATGCCAGTTCTCGAATTGCGCTGATAATAGTCGATAACTCCGCCCACGTGGGTCAACTCGTACGGCGCCATCCAGGCATCGCCGACGAATACGACGGACCAGGTGTGGTCAAGACTGTTGATCACTTCGGTCGTCGGCTCCCCTTTCCATCTTTCGATGTCGGTATACAGATGCCCGTACACACAGTTATGAAAGAACCTGTGCTCGAACTCCTTGAAGTGATTCGCGGAATGCGCGGCGCTGAACAATCGCTCGCAAAGAACGGTATATGGATCCATCGAGCCTCCCACGTCCATCAGCATCATGAGCTTGATGCGATTGCGCTTGGGCGGTGAGAAAACCAGCTCGATCTCGCCGGCGTTGCGCGCGCTGGCATCGACCGACTCATCCAGATCCAGCTCCTCCGGACCGTCGTCTCTGTCGAGTCGTCGTAGTCGTCTCAGCGCCACACCGATCTGCCGTGTGTCGAGAATGCGGTCGGAGCGGAGGTTGCGAAACTGCCGCGATTCGGCGACCTGAACCGCCGAGCGCCCACCGCCGGCCCCGCCGACGCGAATCCCCGCAGGATGCTCACCCCCGTGTCCGAAGGGAGAGGTGCCGCCCGTCCCGATCCAACGGCTCCCGCCGTCGTGGCGCTCGGTCTGCTCCTCGAGCAAGTCACGAAACCGCTTGAGCAGGTCATCCAGCTCCAGCTCTGCCAGCTTCGCTCGATCGTCATCACTGATGTCAGGAACGATCGGGTTCTTCAGCCAGTCCAGTATCTCCTCGGTGATGTCGAGATCGTCCTCGACGCCACGAAAAAAGGAGGCGAAGGCCCGATCGTACGCGTCGTAGTCGGTCTCGCGCTTGATCAACAAGCAACGCGCAAGATGATAGAACGTGCTCAGGTCGGCGCGCCCGTGTCCCATGGCCAGGGCCCTCACGAGCGCCAGCCATTCGGTGATGGTCACCTTCAGCCCGGACCGCCGCAGATGGTAAAAGAAGTCGATGAACATGAAGGGTCCAACAGAGCCGAAACAGGCATCCGCGCGTCCGGACAGCACATTCCCGATATCACTTTCCCGACGTCCGGACTGTCGAGTCTGTCCTAATTCCTCGCCGACCGTGCAGTCTCCACATCGTTCTCGCGTTTCAGCAGGACCCCCAGAAACGGCAGCTCATTGGCGATCGTCTCGACCCTCACACCTCCACGCTGCAAAGCGGAGATCCAATCGACCAGCTCGCTCGTGGACGGACGTTTGCGCAATGTCGGCAGATCTCGTAGCCAGTAGAACCGGAGCAAGACCTGCTTCAGGAGCTCTTCCTCGACGCGCGGATGATGAACACGAACGATGTCCGCCATCGTGCTGGTGTCGGGGAATGCGATGTAGTGAAAAACGCAGCGCCTCAGAAAAGCGTCCGGTAGCTCCTTCTCGTTGTTGGACGTGATGATGACGGTCGGCCGTTCCCTCGCCGTGAACCGTTCACCGGTCTCGGCGACGGAGAAGCTCATGCGGTCGAGCTCATGGAGAAGATCGTTGGGGAACTCCATGTCGGCCTTGTCGATCTCGTCGATGAGCAACACCACCCGCTGGGGGCTCGTCAAGGACCGGCCGAGTGGCCCCTGCTTGATGTACTTCCGGATGTCGCTGATATCGCTGTCGCCGAACCGGGCATCGTTGAGCCGCTGAACGGTGTCGTAGACGTAGAGCCCGTCCTGAGCCTTGGAAGTGGACTTGATGTTCCAGCTTATCAACTCCAGCTTCAAGCTCTCCGCGACCGCTTCGGCGAGTACGGTCTTGCCGGTCCCCGGCTCGCCCCGGATCAGGAGAGGCTTTTCCAGCGCGATCGCCACGTTCACCGCATCGCGCAGCTCCGGCGTCACAAGATACGTGTCGGTTCCTCGGAATCGGTCGAAAGTCATGGAAGATCACTCGTTGCCAAGATCACCCGCTGTCCACACGTGCAACGCATCGAGATCATTCTCGGTCACCAGGGGACATGCGCCCCGCTAGCGGGGGCCGAAAGCACTCAGGCCCGAACGAACTGTTCACGAGTACACCGTCGCGAGCCAGAGCCGGCACTGGCCTGGCGAGCAGCGACGACATCTTCGCCCGCAGGCGATCGCTTCACTCCTCGCGAAACGCTCCCCCTGTCACCACTTCGCCCGGCGGAAGTCGATTCTCGTTCGTCACTGGTGGACCGTGAAAAGCTCGAGTCCGATACGTCTGCGTCCGTTCTCTCACCGATCGCGGCACCCGCAGGCAGTCGAGACGGCGAGGGGAAATCGTGAGCGCCACCCCTGCGACTCTGCGGTTCACCATCGGCGATCACGTTCTTGCTCGAGAGCCCCTGATCTCGACACAGCGGCCGTTGGCCGCCAGACCCTCGACCAAGACGTCTTCTATCCGTTCTCACGTCCCTTACGGATTGAACCAGCACGCCAGGCCACGGCAAGCCTGGCTCCAGGCTCGCATTGTGCTCTCGGGTGCTGCGGAAGATGGTAACAACCCACCACCGAAGTAGCAATCGCCGGGCGACCTGACGGACACACCCGGTGCGTCGCCGTCGTGCAGGAACGTCCGGAGGGGATGCCACGGAATCCTCTCGTGTTCCGGCCGCTGTCGACCTGCCATGCCTCGACCACTCCGACGCCGAGCGATGCGAGGGAAGCGAATCGAAGGGCCGACGGTCCACACCGAACAACAGCGATCTCGTCACCCCACAACAGAACAGGTATCGGGTCCGTTCCAGCGCGTCGAACGGCACCTGAACGCTCGCACGGACCGCACCGGATCGGACATGATCCGACAAGATCCCAGGGCCCGATCGATGAGGTCACGACGCCGGGGAAGCGAGGCCCGGATCCGCTTGACACCACTTAACCCTCCATTGAGAATGAACCGGACTTATCGGGAAATGGCGGGTGGGCCTTTCGGGGTCGTGCCACGCAGGACTGGTACTGTGGACTGGGCTCAACGGAGGATACGGAGATGATCAGAACGGCATGCGTT
>CAYMLL010000160.1:0-16974 GCA_964390645.1 uncultured Planctomycetia bacterium
CGAGGGACACGAGAGCCATATCTACTGCGTGCTCTTCCATCCGGACGGCGAGTCGCTCGTCTCGGCGGACCTCAAGGGAGTCATTCGCCACTGGGAGATCGACTCCGGCAAGCTGGTGCGCAAGCTCGACGCGAGCGCGATCCACAAGTACGACGGCGGCTTCCGCGCCGACTGTGGCGGCGTTCGCGGCATGGCCTTCCGCGCCGACGGCGGGCATCTCGCCTGCGCGGGCATCTCGAACGTCACGAACGCCTTCGCCGGCGTCGGCAACCCGATGGTCGTGCGGATCGACTGGAAGACCGGCAAGGTGCTGCGCAAGCACGGCCAGAAGGCGAAGCCGCGTGGTGTCGCGTGGGGCGTCGCCTTCCACCCGCAGGGCTTTCTCATCGCGGCGTCCGGCGGCGGAGGTGGCGGCTTCCTGCTGTTCTGGAAGGAGGACAGCGACGAGGAGTTCTTCCAGCTCAAGCTGCCCAACACCGCGCGCGATCTGTCGGCGCACCCGGACGGCCTGCGCGTGGCGACGGCGCACCACGACCGCCACCTGCGCATCAGCGTCATGCAGCCGAAGCCCGCCGCAAAGCCCGCCGCGAAGCCCGCCGCGAAGCCCGGCTAGCCTGCCGGGGCGTCCGACTGCGAGATCGGGATGCCGAAGATCCGTCGCGTCTGGACGCCGTCCTCGACGACCGAGCTGTAGACCCAGCCGAGCAGGCGGAACGAGCTGTCGCCGCTGCGCGCGTCGCTGCGCCGGCTGAAGAACGGATTGACGACCAGCTCGCGCTGCCCGTCGACCTCGCGGTTGACGAAGAGGCGATGGAGGATGCGGAAGTCGTAGTCGCCGTCGTCGGACCGGTCGTACTCCACCGCCTTCCACAGCAGCGAGTCGTGGGACTCGTGCTCGTTCTCGTGCGCGTTCCAGAAGAAGAAGAAGCGCCCGAGCGACCAGCGCTCGATCTCGGCGCTGCCGGAGTCGCTGCGGTAGTGCAGCGGAAAGATCCCGAACTCGGACCTCGTCTCGTCCCACTCTCCGAAGCCGACGGGGAAGAGGTGGAACCAGCCGTCCGTCTTCGAGTTGCGGTAGCGTGTCAGCCAGAGCGGGCCGGTGACGCGGGTCTCCTCCTCGTTCTCGAGCCACTCGAAGAGCCCCGGAAAGACGCGCAACGAGGTCTCGTCTCCGTCGTCGAACCACTCCACGAGGCTCAGGGTCCCGAGGTCCCCCCCCGCTTCCGCCTCGGATCCGCTCTCGATGGAGATCGTCCGCCAGAGCGAGAAGTACGAGCGGACCGGGCTGTCGCCGCTGCGCAGAAGAATCTCCACGAGGGAGAAGTCCCAGCTCTGCGCTGTCCACTGGTGGCTCAGAAGCGGCCACGGCGCGTCGATGCGCGACTTCTCGACCTCGCCCGAGGCGACGTTGCGCGTGCGCTCGATGCTCAGCAGCGGCGCCAGCGTGTAGCGCGTGTCGACCTCGATGTCGGAGTCCGGCCGCCGGTACAGGTGCCGTCCGTAGAACGGCCAGACGTGGAGCCACCTGCGCCGCGTGTGCCAGCTCTCCCCGGTCTTCTCCTCGACCTCGTGCCGGAGGTAGAACGGGGCGAGCATCGTCGTGCGGCCCCTCTCCGTCTCGAGGCGGCTCTCGAGGTCGAGCCAGAAGGGCAGAGCCCAGTCGCTGGACTCCTGCGGGGACCGCTCGTGGAGCCCGAGGGGGAAGAGGTACCAGCGTGCGATCCGCTCCTCGGCGGGGTACTCGTGACGCCGGTAGAGGACGCCGCCGATGCCGCGCCACTCCGCGTCCGCGTCGACCGAGTGATCGTAGAACGGCAGCACGCGGATCGCCTTCTCGACGCCGTCCGTGCTCTCGGACACGTGAAACAGCGGCCAGAGGAGATCCGTCGCGCTCTCCCGCGTGCCGGAGCGAAACCGTGACAGCGCGAAGGGGAGGTAGAGGTCGCTTCGCGAGCCGTCCTTCTCCTCGTCTCCGGCGTAGAACGGGAGGATGCGGAGGTGCTCGCGCGTCGACGACTCCACGCTGCTCAGGAGCGGCCACAGGACGTTGACCTCGTCGTGCTGCGGTCCCGCCTCCCACCAGGTGAGCAGCGCGGGAATCGACGTGCCCTCGTGTCGCTCCGCGGTTCTCCACGAGCCGTAGAGCGGCGTCTGGAGGTAGTACGTGCGCTCCTCGCTCGAGCCTGCTGCCGCGACGACGTGCTTGCCTTCCCCGGCGAGGAACAGCGGAGCGACGTGCAGGTGCCAGTCGCCGTCGACCCTGTCCTCGTACGACTTCGCCAGCGCCCAGCCGAACCGCGTCGGCGGCCCCCACGGTAGCAGCGCTCCCGCGGTCCAGGCGCTCCGTTGCGCATCGGCCGAGCGCTCGAAGAGGTCGAGGATGTACGGCAGCCCCAGACGCTGCTGCGAGCCGCCTTCCCAGCCGCCGCTCGAGAAGAGCGTCGGGATGAACCGGAACGGCTCGTCCTGCGCACGCCGGGCGATATGCAAGAGCGGCCAGAGGAGCGTCTCGTTCTCCGTCTCGTTCCTCCACCAGGCGAAGAAGGGCAGCGCGATGTCGTGGCTCGCGATCGGGCTGCGCCGGCGCAGGTAGAGGAGCGGATAGATCGCCAGCCGGCGATCCTCGCCGCCGTCCTCGATGCTGCGGCTGTAGAACGGCAGCACGCGGTGGTGTCGGTCCCCGTTCGCCAGCTCCTCGCTGCGGATCGCGCCGAAGAGCGAGGAGGTGCGCGTGCTCCCGTCCTCGTAGCTCTCGCGGCTGTAGAACGGCCACAGCCCCGAGTAGTCGCTGCGGCGCAGGTCGCCACCGCCCGGCTCCTCGGCCACGGGGATGCTCGGGTCGTCCTGCGCCGGCACGGGGCTCGTCAAACAGGCCACCGCGAGCAGCACCCAGGAAGGACGGCTCTTCATGCGCTTCCCCTCCGACTTTCCGTGACTCTCCGCGACTCTCCGAGACTCTCCGCGGCGGGAGCCCGGTGATCGTAGGTGACGGGCGTGAGGCGGTCAAGCGATTGACACTCGCCCACGATCTCTTAGTGTTGGTGTTCGATTCTCGTCGACGCGTCCCGGGAGGGGTTCCATCGCCGAGGTCCCGAGTGCTCGAGCCGGCGGCCCGGCTCGCCGGTGCGAAGGGCGGCGGAGGCGACCTCGCGGAGCCCGTCTTCGAGTGCGCCCGGGAAGGCCGGCGGGTGACACCGTCTCCCCGAGCGTCGACGGTCTGCGAACATCGTCGCCGGGCCTGGAGGCACCTGCGGAGGATCATCGCCGTGAGAACTTCGCGCCGGCTGCTCGCCGGAGTCGTCTCGCTGTCCATGCTCCACGTCGTTGGATGTCGCGGTCGAGACGGTCAGAGAGAGATGCAGCGCGAGGTGCGCTCGTGGCTCGAGAACATGGTCCTGCACCACGGATTCTCGGTGGACGAGGTCATGGCGGCGACGGGAGCGGACCGCGACGAGGTCGAGAGACTGCTCGCGGAGCACGGCATCTCCGGCGATGCGCGCCCCGTGGAGCCGGGGACCGGTGACCTGTTGATGCTGCCGTATCCCGGCGGCCGGCATCCTCGCATCGGCTTTCTCGACGGAGCGATCGACCCCCATCGCGACACCAAGCTCAGCGTCTTCCTTCCCTGGGCCGACAGCGGCTACGTCGTCGTCGACCTCCCCGAGGCGATCTGGTTCCGTCCGGGTGGGCAGAGGAAGCTCCTCTATCTCGCCCACACGCATATCCCCACCCACTGGGATGATCGTGGCGTCGAGCTGGAGCGGCTCGACTGGAAGCGGGAGGCCGACGGCGGCTACTCCTCGCGGCGTCGCTTCCCGAACGGCATCGAGTTCCTCGCACGCGCCGGGATCGACGGCGAGGTCGTGCGCATGGAGCTCGGATTGAAGAACGGGTCCGGCGACATCATCACCGGTCTGAGGACGCAGATCTGCGTCATGCTCAAGGGGGCGCCCGGATTCAACGCGCAGACCCTCGACAACAAGGTCATCGAGGCGGAGGGCATCGCGACGCGCTCCGCGGACGGCAAGCGCTGGATCGTCACGAGCTGGGATCGAGCCCGTCCCTGGGGCAACACGGACGTGCCGTGCATGCACGCGGACCCGGTCTTCCCCGACCTCGAGCCCGGCGAGGAGGCCGTGCTGCGGGGCACGCTGCTCTTTCGGGAGGGAGAGGATGCGCAGACGGTCCTGCGCGCGAGCGGGAGCGCGAGAGAATGAGCGCGGCTGTCGTCAGTGATGTCGAGCTCGTCTTCCTCGGCTCGGGCACCTCGGCCGGCGTCCCGATCATCGGCTGCAGCTGCGAGGTCTGCAGGTCCGAGGACGGACGGGATCGCCGCACGCGTCCCAGCGTGTGTCTGCGCTTCACGGACGCGGGCGGCGGCTCGCGTCTGGTGCTCATCGATGCGTCACCGGACCTCAGGGAGCAGGCGCTCCGAGAGGGGCTCGTGCGCTGCGACTCGATCCTCTTCACGCACGATCACTTCGATCACACCTTCGGGCTCGATGACGTCCGTCGCTTCAATGCGGTGATGAGGTCGCCCATCGACGTCTGGGCCGAGGAGACGACGCTCGGCTTCTTGCGTCGCGTCTACCGCCACATCTTCTCGCCCGAGACCAACGTCAACGTCTCCTTTGTGGCCAGGCTCGTGCAGAGGGAGATCCGGGTGAATCGAGCCTTCGACCTCTTCGGCCTGCGCTTCACGCCGGTGCGGCTGCATCACGGTAATCTGCCGGTTCTCGGCTTCCGCGTCGAGGCTCTCGACGACGGTGACGAGGTCGCGAGCGAGCAGCCGGGCCCTCTGCCTCTCGCCTACTGCACCGATGTGTCGACGATCCCCGGGGAGACCTGGCCGATGCTCACGGGCCTGCGAAACGTCGTGCTCGACATGCTGCGCTACGATCCCCATCCGACGCACTTCAGCGTCGACGAGGCGATCGAGGCGGCACGTCGGATCGGCGCGTCGGCGTCGTGGTTCACGCACATGACGCACGATATCCGGCACGCGGATCTCGATGGGAAGCTGCCGGAGTCGATGAGCCTGGCGTACGACGGGTTGACGCTGCGCTGACCGCCGGCCGGCGAAGGGGTCGGCGTTGGCGTTCTCACCGCTCCTCAGGCGGTCTTTCCTGCCGGCGCCCTGCGGGCGAGCGGCTCGAGAGCGGCCGCGACGATGAAGCCGGCCGCCAGACCGAGCGAGACCACGCCCAGCTTCCAACCCCATCGCGTGTAGGCGGTGAGCGGGTGGCTGTCGGAGCGCAGCGTGACGGGACCGACGTTCGCCCAGCTGCTGCCGGGACGGGAGCGGTCACTCGGTCGTCCGTGCGCATCGAAGACCCCCGACACCCCTGCGAGCGTCGCGCGAGCCAGCGAGGTGCCGTTCTCGAGCGCGCGAAAGGCGTGCATGCGCGCCCGCATCGTCGCGAAGCTCTCGCCGGATTGTCCGCCGTCCCGATCGAGCGCGAAGAAGATCTGCGCACCGTCGATCGCCAGCCGTCGTGCGAGGTCGGGACCATCGAAGACATCGCCGAAACCGACGCCGAGCCGACCCATCTCCGTCTCGAGGACAGCGGCGCCGAGCGGCGTCTCGCCCTCGCGCTCCGGCCCGGCTTCGGGGCTGCCGATGCGCGCCCGGACGCCGCCTTCTCTGGTGACGAAGACGATCTCTGACGCGAGCCCCGAGGAGCGGCCGTGAGCCGCGGGATCTCCGTTCGCCTGCGCCGCCGCTTCGTCGTCAGACCTGCTTCCGATGCCGGTGAGGATCTCGGACCGGGCGACGCGCGCGAAGTCGACCAGGCGCTCTTCCAGCGCGTTGCGTCTCGCGTCGCTGGTCAGGAACATCGTCTCGGGAAAGACGACGAGCTGCGGATCCGAGCTGACGATGCGAGAGGCGAGCTCCAGCGTCTCTTCGGTGTGCACCGACTCGATCTGAACGATGCCGGCACGCAGGGTCTTCGTCCCCGTCTCGTCCTCGGGGCGCAAGCCGTGGAAGTAGCATGCGACGACGACCATGCAGGCGAGGGCCGGCAGCAGGACCTGGCGCGAGATGCGCGCTTCGCTGACCAGGAGCGCGAAGGCGGTGCTCGTCAGAACCAGCAGCGCTCCGAGTCCGAGGACTCCGATCGTCGACGAGGCGAACGACTCCGGGCTGCCCGGGTCGAGGGACTCTCCGAGCAGAAGCCAGGAGATCGGAATCGGCGAGATCGAGGCACGGAAGTACTCGAGCCCCGCCCACAGAACCGGCAGACCGAGAAGCGGTACCGTGACCATGCGGCTGCGCAGCAGCAGTCCGCCGGCCCATGAGAAGGTCCCCCAGGTCAACGCCAGCGCCGTCCACAGGAGCCCGTTGCGTCCCAGGACGATGCCGAGCTCCCGGAGTCCGGCATCCCGGCCACCGGCAAGAGAGAGGTCGTTCTGCACGAGCGGATGCAGCGCGCAGGCGCAGAGAATCCAGCCGAAGGTCAGTCCGTGAAGCCAGCGGCGGCGACCGCGGTGGCGATTGCGGTGCAGGCTGATGATCAGCGGCGTCAGCGCGAACCACGGAAGAACTCGCTCGAAAACGCCTTCACCGGACGGCCGGAACCCGATCGCGACGAGGATCGCCGACAGCAGCCCTCCGAGGAAGATGGCGCGTGGCATCAATGTCGACGGAGGCGTTGGAGGATCATCCGACGGTCCCGGTGAGGCTTTTCGAGGTTTGCGAATGACGAGAGTATCGGTGAAACGGAGAATACCGTCCAGCAATTCCTAATGATGCCCGAACATGCTCTCGGTTTCATCGTCGATCGACGTTGAGGCGTCGTGGTGTCGCCTATAGACTTGCTTCATGGTCTCGACGGCGCTTGCTCATCCCACGCTGGTCCTGAACAAGAACTGGCTGCCGATTCACGTCTGCTCGGTGCGCCGAGCCTTGACGATGGTCTTCAAGGACCTCGCTCGCATCGTCGAGCCGCTGAACTACTCGCTGTACGATTTCGAGTCCTGGTCCGATCTCGGCATCCCCGTCGGCGAACCGTGCGTGCAAGGTGTCTCGTTGCGCATCCGAATTCCCGAGGTCATCGTGCTGCGCGCTTGCGATCGCTTTCGTCGTCCGAGCGTCGCGTTCACTCGACGCAATCTCTTTCGACGCGATCGCAACACCTGCCAGTATTGCGGTCGCAAGCGCTCGACCGAGAACCTCTCTCTCGATCACGTCGTGCCGCGCTCCAGGGGCGGGCTCGCGACGTGGGAGAACTGCGTCGTCGCGTGCCTGCGCTGCAATGCCCGCAAGGGTTGTCGCTCCCTCGAGGACGCCGGGATGAAGCTCCTGCGCAAGCCGATCCAGCCGCCGCCGCAGATGGCGTTCACCCTCCACGCCCGCAGTCGCAAGTCGAGCTGGGAGCAGTTCGTCAGCGAGGCGTACTGGAACACCGAGCTCAAACCCTGAGCCGCGGTGGTCGAGTCGACTGCGCCGTGAGAACGGGGAGGCCTCTCGTTCGCGGCCGGTGAGTCACGGATCCGTTGCGCCGGGCGGACGGGCCGCGCGTCGTCGCCGCCAGGGTCTTGTGCGCGGCTTCGTACCGGGCGTATAGTGCGAGCTTCTCTTCCCGTCACGAACCGGTACGCTCGAGGAAGGTCATGCCGTTCGATCTCACGAATCGTGTCGCTCTGGTCACCGGGAGCTCGACCGGGCTCGGAAAGTCGATCGCGTTCGAGCTGGCTCGCGCGGGCGCCAGGGTCGGCCTCAACTACGCGCGCAACCAGGAGCGCGCCGACCGGGCCTTTGCCGAGTTCCGGGAGGCCGGCCACGAGGGGGCCATGGTGCGGGCCGACGTCTCCGAGGAGAGCGAGGTGAACGCGCTCTGCGAGCAGGTCGCCTCGGAGCTGGGCGGCATCGATATCCTCGTCGTCAACGCGACGCCCGATCAGCCGCAGATGCCGATCGAGGAGTACACGTGGCAGCACTTCCAGACGATGATCGACTTCTTCATCAAGAGTCCGTATCTGCTGACGCGTGCGGTGCTGCCACACATGAAGGAGCAGAAGCACGGTCGCATCATCAACATCTCCAGTGAGGTTTATCAGCGCGGAGTCGGGAGCTTCAGCGCGTACGTGTCGGCCAAGGGCGGGCAGATCGGATTCACGCGCAGCATGGCGACGGAGCTCGCGCCGTTCAGCATCACGGTGAACGTCGTCGCTCCCGGCTGGATCCCGGTCGAGCGCCACGAGGACGATCCGCAGGAGATGAAGGACGGCTACCGGGCGCTGATCCCGATGGGCCGCTGGGGTGTGCCGCGGGACATCGCCGGTGCGGTCGCCTATTACGCCAGCGAGGAGGCCGGCTTCGTCACCGGACAGACGCTCTGCGTCAACGGCGGCATGACCCCCTGGTGAGAGACCCGTGCCCGGTCGACTTCGAGAGCTGGCGCTTCTGTGCCTGAAGCTCGGCACCGTCGGCTACGGCGGGCCCGCGGCCCACATCTCGATGCTGCGCGACGAGGTCGTCGAGCGCCGCCGGTGGCTCGACGAGGACCGGTTCCTCGACCTGGTGGGCGCGACGAACCTCATCCCCGGTCCCAACTCGACCGAGATGGTGATGCACGTCGGGCTCCTGCGTGCCGGATTCAGGGGGCTCATCGTCGCGGGTAGCTGCTTCGTGCTCCCCGCCTGTCTGATCAGCGCTCTCTTCGGCTGGGTCTACGTCCGCTGGGGGGCCGTCCCTCAGGTGAGGCCGTTCTTCGACGGCATCCCACCGGTTGTGCTGGTCGTCATCCTGTCGGCGCTCTGGAAGATGGGAAAGGGCGCCCTGAAGAGCCGACACCTCGCCGTGCCCGGGATCGCGGTGCTCGCAGTCTGTCAGCTGGATCTCCTCACCGAGGTGCCCGCGCTGCTCGCGGGCAGCGTCGGCGGCATGATCTGGCTGCGGATCGCGGGCAGGGGTGACGCCGGGCCGGCAGCGAAGCTGCTCACGCTGGGTGCGGTCGGTGGGGCCGGGTTGTCCGGCAAGGCGAAGGTCGCGCTCGCCAGTGGTGGCGCTGCGGCCGCCGGCGGTGCGGTCGCCGGCGGTGCGGCAGCGGGAGGCGTCACGCTCTGGGGGCTCGGGCTCGTCTTCCTCAAGGTCGGCGCGGTACTCTACGGCAGCGGCTATGTCCTCGTCGCGTTTATCAACGGTGAGCTGGTCGAGAAGCACCGCTGGCTGACCTCGGACGAGCTCATCGACGCGAACCCCATCGGCCAGTTCACCCCCGGTCCGCTGCTCTCGACAGCGTCCTTCATCGGCTACCTGGAGCTCGGCCCGGCCGGGGCGGCGGTGGCGACCTGCGGCATGTTTCTGCCGTCCTTCGTCTTCGTGTGGCTGCTCGGCGCCGTGCTCCACAGGCTGCGGAGGTCGGTGTGGATGGGCGCCTTTCTCGACGCGGTCAACATCTGTGCCGTCGCCCTGATGGTCCACGCGATGATTCAGCTCGGTGCGAAGACGATGACCGGCTGGCGTCCGGTTCTGCTCGCCGTTATCGTCGTGCCCCTGGTGTTCCGGTTGAAGATCAACGCGGCCTGGCTCGTGCTGGGCGGGGCCGTCGCCGGCTGGGTTCTGTCGTTTCCGGGGTGATCGGCCCCACGGGATGACCGGCCGGTGACAGGCGCACGGTACGTTCCACTTTCTGTTGTCGCCTCTTGTGTGATCGGCTCGCCCGGCGTCAGCGGGGTCTTTGACCTGGCGTTTTCAGCGGGTAGGATGCAGACGCCGGGACTCCTGGACGCGCGCGCTGGATCGGACATTCCAAATCTGTTGATGAGAACCGCTTACGACGGCCCAGGCCGGTCGATCGAGGAGCTGCCGAGGCGGAGCGTTTCATGGCCCAGCTGATCATCGAGTCCGGACCCGAGCGGGGCAGGAGCTTCACGCTGCCCACGAGCGGCGTCTTCGGGATCGGCCGTGACGAGAAGTGCGGTCTGCAGATCGACGACAACATGGCGTCGCGGGTCCACTGTCTCGTCCGCTGTGTCGACGCCAGGACATGGGTGCTCGAGGACGGCAAGAGCCTCAACGGCACGCGTGTCAACGGTGAGCCGGTCTCCAAGCACTCGCTGGCCCTGGGGGACTCGGTGCAAGTCGGCGACACCTTGCTGTCGTTCGCCGAGACCGAGGAGGATCCGCTCGTCGGTCGCACGATCGGCGGCTACCGGGTCAAGGAGCGCCTCGGACGCGGGGCGATGGGTACGGTCTACCTGGCGCAGCAGCTGTCGCTCGACCGTCCGATCGCGCTGAAGATTCTCGCGCCCCGTTTCGCCAAGGATGAGGAGTTCATCCGGCGATTCGTCGAGGAGGCGCGTGCGGCCGCCCGGCTCAACCACCCGAACGTCGTGCAGGTCTACGACGCCGGCAACGAGGGCGACTGCCACTTCATGTCGATGGAGTACCTCGAGGGTGGGAGTCTCGAGGAGCTGCTCGAGGATCGGGGGTGTATCGACATCGATCGATCCGTGCGGGCGGCTCGCGATGCCGCCCTGGCGCTCGGCTTCGCGCGGCAGAATCACATCGTCCATCGCGACATCAAGCCGGCGAATCTGATGATCGCCAGCGACGGGACCGTCAAGGTCGGGGATCTCGGTATCGCGACGGATCTGAGCGCTTACTCCGAGGGTACGCAGCAGCCGGTCGCGGGCTCGCCACGCTACATGGCCCCGGAGCAGGCGCGCGGCGAGATCGTCGACCACCGTGCGGACATCTACGCGCTCGGTGCGACGCTCTACCGCATGGTCTCGGGCGTGCCGCCGTTTGATGGTGCCAGCATCAGCGAGATCGTGCAGGCCAAGCTGAACTCGGACCCCGTGCCGCTGAGACGCCGGGACCCGAACGTCCCCGCCGGTCTCTCGGCCGTCGTTCAGCGCATGATGGCTCGCGACCTGGGTGAACGCTACGAGAACGCCGACGAGGTGTACGACGCCCTCGATCCTGCAGCTCTGAGGCGCGTCCCGGCGCCTCGTCGCAAGTCGAAGCCCCGGGCCGCGGTGCGCTCCGCTGCGGCGGCTCGCGGCGGCGGGAGCCGCTCGTCGTCGTCCCGCGGCAAGAGAGCGGCGCAGGAGCAGTCACTCGTCTCGATGCTCGTCACGGGGATGGTCGCCGTGGCGCTTCTCGTCGCTGTCCTGGTGGTCGTGTCGAAGATGTCGGGCAACAGGAGCGAGGACGACAGCTCCGGCGCGCCCAGGGTCGAGATCACGGCGAAGACGGGTGACGGGACCGCGAAGACCGTCGACCAGGACGACGACGGCGACCGGGGTCCGGTGCGCGATCCGAGCCGGGTCGCCATGCGGGATTTCAGACGTATCGAGAAGGACTACGCGGCGGGGGATCTCACCGCCGCTCAGGCGCGCCAGCGGCTCGAGACTCTCGTCGCGGACCATTCTCGCGTCGCGTCGATCGGCAAGGTGCAGGAGCTTCTGGCCGAGGTGCGCAAGGCGGCCGCGGCGGTGGGCCTCGCGGCCAACGAGGCGCTGCAGACCGAGGTCGAGGGCCATCTCGAGAAGGGCCGGGTGCGAGACGCGTGGAGCGCGATTCGCGACTTCCGCGGCGAGCATCCGAGCTTTGACGATGCCCGTCTCAAACGGCTCGAGGACGGGGTCGTCGCGGCTTGCGAGCGACTGGTGGGCGCGGCGCGCGAGAAGGTCGAGTCGGCGATCGGCGTCGGCGATCTGGACACCGCACGGCGTGAAGCTGACGTGGCGCTCGCGAGCCTGCCGATCACTCACTCCCCCTTGACGCGGCCTCTTTTCGATGCGATCGAGAAGGCCCGGACCTTCGCCGAGCAGCGGGCTCGGACGCTCGGCGCCATCGGCGGCGAGGTACGACGCCATCTCGGGCTTCTCGACTTTGACGCGGCGCAGGCGGCGATCGCCGCGGCCCTCGCGCAGATCGATCCCGAGGTGCATACGAAGGCGGCCGCGCAGGTGATGGGGTTGAAGGCGGACGTCGCCGCGGCGCGCGGTGCGTGGGAGGGGCTCACCAGTCGTCTGGCGGCCCTGGCCAAGTCGCGTGCGATCACGCGGGTGACGGTGCTGCCGTCGGACGGGGACGTCGACGTCGACGAGCCGGAGCCTCGACGGCTCCGCGTGGTCGGCGTCGAGAGCCCGGCGGTGCGACTGGTGACGGTCGGATCGAGGGCCAGCGGCGAGGTCTTCGCCAGGCCGGTGCTGTCGCTCGCGGATGGAGATCTGCAGGCGTTCGCGATCGACGGCGCGGGTCCGGGCGTCGGGGTGGACGTTCTGCGTCGCGGCCTCGGGCTTCTGCTCCTCACCCGCCACGGGGAGGATCGCGCCGCCCCGTTCCTGCGGGCGGATACGATCGACGAGGAGACCCTCGAGGCCAACGAGATCCTGATCACGGCCGTCGCGACCTCGTGGATGCGGCATCGTCTCGACACCGCGCGTCGGCTCGAGACCGCCCTTCTCGACAGGGGGAAGAAGGCCACGGGCGATCTCTGGAGCTACATCGCGGACGAGGCGGCCACCTTGATCGGCGTGTGGAGAGGGGTGGACGGCTGGGAAGCGGTGGCCGATACCGTCCGCGAGCTCTACCTCGCCGCGCGCCAGGGGGCGCTCGATCTCCTGCCGCCCGATTCGCTGTTCAACGCGGCCGAGGTGACTCGAGAGTCCGGCGGCGTGCTGCGGCTCGCCTACGACTTCTCCACGGCCGAGCAGATCCTCGACTTCGTGCCGCTGCGCACGGGGCGTGGCCGCATCGAGTGGATCGAGAGCCGGAAGCTGGCGAAGATCTCCGACGAGGTCCGCTTCCTCGGTGGCGATCCCTTCACCCGCAAGATCGGCGTTGTCGCCAGCGTGCCGAAGGGCGGCTACACGGTGTCGAGCCCGAACATCAACGTCGCCCTGTGGACGCGGGAGACTGACCGCGTCACGGCTCAGAGCGACGGCAATCGCATCGACTATCGCCGCTGGCGGCCCGATCCGGCAGCCGCGGCTCCCGCTCCAGCGGACTTCTTCGTCGTCGGCATGGGCTACCTCTGGGACGTGGATGTCGGTCAGATCGCCCGCAGCCTGAGCATTCCCAGTGGCGCCCGAGCGCTGGTGGAGAACTTCCTGCCGAAGTACATGCGCGATCCGACGCTCGTGCTCCTCGCCGGTGAGCGCGGAAGCAGCCTCCATCGCGTCCCGAGCGAACGGATCTGGGACAGCCCTTCGGAGTCGCTGATCCGCGGAGGAGTGGTGAGGTTTTCCGTGGAGATGTCCACGAACACCCTCGCCTGGAAGCTCAACAACCGGCTGGTGAACATTCACTCCAGCGGGGAGCTCGATCGACTGTCGGAGAACGGGCCTCACAGCGGCTCGATTTCGTTCTTCACGAACGGCAACAGCATCTACCTCTCGTCGCTCGAGGTCTTCGGCCAGCTCGATCCCGAGTGGTCCGGAACCCGGGTACGGGCAGTCGCGGAGAAGGAGCTCGCCGCGCTCGATCCGGAGTTCAAGAGGTCCCGGGCCGACGATGCCGCCCCGGAGGGCGAGGGCTCCGGTGGATTCTGACCGAAAGTCGAGAAGGTGCCTCGGATGCCAGAGCCGGTGATTTCGTCGGGGATCGAGACGCGACAGCAGCAGCGGTGGCGTCGTGCCTTGCGAGGTTCGTGCCAGGAGGGAATCGCCGGCGACGGCGGAGTGCCCGACGAGCCTTCCCTGGAACCGGGTCGTCGGTCGGACCGCGACTCGTGGGAGCACCCAGCGGATTCTCACCCATGTCGACTGCCTGTCGCGTAGTTCTGGGGACGCTTCTCGCGTTCGGTGGCGGCCTTCAGGTACGCTCGCAGGAGCTCCCGGTCGTCCTTCGCTGCGGTCTCGGCGCGCCGCCCGCCGGCGCTGTCGATCCGGCGGGTGGCCTGTGGCCGGACCACCCGTTCAGCGTTCGTCGTGGCTACGGGTTCATCGACGGGCGCGCGGGGCGGCTCGCCGAAGGCGCCGTGCGCGACGCGCAGGAAGGCTGGCCGGTGACCTGGCGTCAGGGAGCGTTCAAGTACGCGTTCCGCCTCCCACGCGGGCGCTACCTCGTCGAGCTCGGCTTCGTCGAGACCGACGTCGCGCGGGCAGGCTTGCGGGTGTTCGATGTCCAGGCGGAAGACGAGTCCGTGCTCGAGCGTGTCGACATCTACGACGAGGCCGGCGACTTCTCGTGGCTCGAGCGCGCCTTCCTGATCGATGTCTACGACGGCTGGCTCGACATCCGCTTCGTGCCGGTGACCGGCGATCGGGAGCCGCGCGTCTCGCGCATTGTCGTCAGCCTGCAGGCGCCCCGTCAGGGCTCGGCCCCGACACCCGTGGCTCCGGATCTCAGCGGCCGCGCCGCGCCCCTGCGGAACCTGCTCGAGTGGACCCGACCCGCGATCGGTGAGGACGGCGACCTCATCGGGGCGATCGCCGGCTACGGCCTCTTTCGCTCGGAGTCGCTCGACGGGCCGTTCGAGAGCTTGACGACGGAGGCGGAGTCCATTCGCGTGCGTCGGTTCGTCGACACGCAGGTCCGGAGCGGCGTCACCTACCACTACCGGGTGCGTGCCAGGGGTGTGGAGGGCGGTCGGAGCGCGATGTCCGACACCGTCTCTGTCCGCACCGAAGACGGCAACCTCCACGGCTTGCGGACCCATGAGCTCGTGACCGCTGCGGCGAGCCTGTCGCGCATCTGCGTTCGTCGCGATCCGATGACGCGCGGCCCCGCTCACATCGTTCTCGGGGACCGTCAGCTGCCGGTCGAGCTCGGATACCAGGTCGCCGATCACCGCTGGCAGCTGCGCAAGTCGCTGAACGTCGACATGTCCTTTGATCGCTACCGCGTCTTTCGCAAGCGTGCGGAGCTGTCCCTGAGCGCGGAGTCCGGCGACTGGACGCAGCTGCGTGAGAGACTCTCGTCCGACGCCGCGGCGGCGCTCGGGCTCGCGTCGCCGCTCGTCGAGCCTGTCGTCGTGTTCCTGAACGGTCGCCGGCTCGGCCTTCGCCACGATATCGAGGATCTCGACAGCAAGTTCCGCAAGCGTGTGCGGCTCGATCGAGTCGGGCTTCTCTGCCGGCTCCTCGGTGACGATCACTGGCGTCCCGACTGGGCGCCGCGGGGAGTGCGGATCGGCAAGAGCGGGAACGTCGTCGCGCTCAGCGAGCTCGTCGGTCAGCTGAACCGTCTGCATCCCGGCGAGATCGAGAGTTTCTTCACCACCCACATGTACCTCGATCGCTTCATCGACCGCATGGCCTTCGCTGCACTGCGCGGCGAGCTGGATCTTCCGGCGTCATCGACCTACCTGCTCAGAGACTCGCGCAACGGCAGGTGGGAGCCGTTCCGGCAGCACCATCGCAGCGGCGACTGGGGGATCGAGGACTGGCGTCGGACGGTGCACGTGCCGCGTGGCGACGAGGTCGACCGCGTTCTCTTTCCGTCGAGTCAGCGCGTCGGCGCTGCGAGGCGCGCGCAGTGGATGGTGCTCTACACGCGGTTCTTTCAGTCGGAACTCCTGCGGACGAGGTATCTGAAGCGAGTCGAGGAGATGCTCACGAAGGATCTTCCGCCGCAGCGGCTCGACGAGATCATCGACAGCGCCTTCGCGCGGATCCTGGAGCCCGTGCTCGATGAGGAGGCGCTCTGGCCTTTCGATCGCGGCGCGTCCTTTCTCGGGGGGCCGGCGAAGATCAAGGCGGCGCACCGGCTTCGCGCTGCGGCCCTCGAACGGGCCGTCAAGAGCGCTCTCGCCCGGGAGGAGGAGCCACTCGTCATCTCGCGTTTTCTGCTGCAGCCGGATTCCGGCGAGCCGTGGATCGAGCTGCGGAACCGGTCGCGACGGCCGGTGCAGCTGGCGCGGTACAGGCTCTCGGAGGCCTTCGCCGCGGCAGGTCGCGTCATCGCGACGAGGACGGACGTCGCCCCCGGTCGGATCTTTCGCGTCGGGCTGCCGCTCGATGGTCGGGGCGCCGGCCGGGGTGCTGGCGGCGTCTTCGTACTCTGGCGTCAGCGCCGCCCGGGCCTCTTCGACGTCGCCGACTTCGCATACTACGGGCATCAGACGACGGGCCTCGCCTACGGCCGCGATGACCGCTCTGCCAGCGGCTGGAGCTTCGTCTCCGGGAAGGCGCTCGACGGCTCGCCGGATGTCGTCGGCCCGGCGGCGCTCGAGGCCCCGACGCCGTACTACCGATCTTCGATCCGCGAGGCCTCCAGCGGCGACCAGACGATCGTCTTCCAGTCGCGCGGGGGGCGTGCCGAAGGCCCCGAGAGGATCGCTTCGGTGAAGCTGCGCTATCGCGCCGCGGGGGTCGAGCTCTTCCAGACCGTGCCGATGGGATGGGACGACAAGCGCTTCGAGCACATCGTGACGCTCGAGAAGACGGAAGGTCGCCCGCGGACGGAGTACTACTTCGTCGCCACGAGCGAGTCCGGTGTCGAGCGCGCCTATCCGCTCGGGGCGCCGGCGGTCACGCTGGCGTTGCCCGTCTTGCCGGGCCTGAAGATCAACGAGATCTGCCCACGACCGGGCACCTCGGCGGAGGCGCCCGGAGAGTTCGTCGAGATTCACAACCCGACGGACGAGCCGGTCTCCCTCGAGGGGCTCCACCTCAGCGACGACCGCCGTCGTCCGACCAAGTGGCGTATCACCGAGGAGATCGTGCTGAAGCCCAAGGGCTACGTCGTGTTCTTCGCGGACGGCCTCAACCGCGGTCGGCACGCGAGCTTCAAGCTCGCCAACTCCGGCGAGTTCGTCGGGCTGTACGGCCGAGCGCAGGAGGGCAGCCTGCGCATCGACGCGGTGGCGTTCCGCGGCGTGCCGCTCGGGCACTCCTGGGGACGCAGGCAGGACGGGACGAGGAGCTTTCGCGACTGGAAGGACCCGACGCCCGGCGCGCGCAACCTGCCAAAGATCTCGAGGGAGCTTATCGAGAAGGCCCGCGCGAAGCGTGCGCGTGCGCGTGAGGGTGAGGGTGAGCGTGAGCGTGAGCGTGAGCGTGAGCGTCAGCGTG
>CAYMLL010000161.1:0-1738 GCA_964390645.1 uncultured Planctomycetia bacterium
GGCGCCGCGGGCAGCAGGGCGACGAGCGGCTCGAGCTCGCCGAAGGTCGGAAAGTCCGCTCCGTCCTCCGCGAACACGGAGCCGAGCCCGAGCTCCGTCGCGACTGACACACCGACGCTCGCGGCAAGCATGCCGCGGCCGACGTCTGCAAGAAACTCCCGTCTGCCGTGCCGGGTCATGGGCGTCCTCCTGGGGGTGTTATGGCGGCATCGTCACGGAAACGGCAACCCGAGTCACGAGTTCTTTCCGTGGGGGCCGCAGGTCGGGGGCGTCCGTGCAGGGCTCGACGCCGGGACCGGGACGTGTCGGCACCGGGTCCGGAGGTCCGGCGACAATTGTCGCCTCCGGATCACCGGCCGATCTCGCGTCGCCACTGCCGGTGGAGCTTCTCGAGCCGCTCGACGATGTCGGGATGCTCGGAGGCGAGGTTCTTCATCTCGGTGACGTCCCTCTCGAGATTCGAGAGGAAGCGTGTCTCGCCCTTCGGCACCGGCAGCTTCTTGCTCGTGTCGTTCGGGTTGCCGAGCAGCTTCCAGGCGCCCTGACGCACTGCCCAGCTCCCGCCGATGGTCCAGTGCAGGACGTCGTGCGGCGATCTCGTGGACTCGCCGCGCAGCAGCGGCGCCAGGCTGCGGCCGTCGATGTCCTTGCGGACCAGCTCCACCGCGCAGAGATCGACGATCGTCGGCAGCCAGTCGCAGCCGTGCGCGACCTCGTCGATCACCTCGCCCTCGGGCAGCGTCCCCGGCCAGCTGATCACCGCGGGCACACGGATGCCGCCCTCGAAGAGGCTGAACTTGGCGCCGCGGTAGGGACCGGCGCTGCCGCCGCCGAGATGCGCCCGCACCTCGGTGGAGTGTCCGTGGTCGGACTGCAGGATGATGATCGTGTCCTCGCGCAGTCCCAGCCCGTCGACCTTCGCGACCAGCTTGCCGATGTGCTCGTCCATCGTCGACAGGAACGCGGCGTAGAGCCGGCGCGGATAGGGAAGCTTCTCGTACCGCTTCAGCCACCTCGCGTGGCCCTGGTACGGGTAGTGCGGGACGTTGAGCGCGAAGTAGATGAAGAACGGCTTCTCCCGGCTCCTCTCGATGAACCGTCCAGCCTCCTCGACCATCAGCGCGGGGAAGTAGCGGCCGTCCTCCCACACCTCCTCGCCCTGGCGCCAGAGATCGTGGCGGTTCGGGCCCTGCCAGTAGAAGAAGTGCGACCAGTTGTCGATGCAGCCACCCATGTGGCCGAAGGAGTGGTCGAAGCCCTGCCCGTTCGGCATCGTCTCGGGCGTGTAGCCGAGATGCCACTTGCCGATGTGGGCGGTCGCGTAGCCGGAGTGCCTCAGCGTCTCCGCGATCGTCACCTCGGTGGCCGGCATCCCGGCGCGGCCCTTGATCGAGCCGGCGTTTCCCGGCATTCCGGCTCGAAGCGGGTAGCGGCCGGTGAGAAGGCCCGCACGCGATGGCGAGCACACCGGTGCCGGCGCGTAGAGCTGCGTGAAGCGCACACCGCGTCTCGCCAGCGAGTCCATGTGCGGAGTTTCCAGGTCCTTGGCGCCGTAGGCGTTCATGTCCACCGAGCCCTGATCATCGGTGTAGATGACGATGACGTTGGGATGGCGGGCCTCCGCGACGCCGAGGGAGCACGGAGAGACGTGGAGAAACAGTGCAGCGAGAACGAGACGGTACGAGGTCCTGTACATGGTGGGCTCCGGCGGCCGGTCGAGTGGCGATCGATCTACGCG
>CAYMLL010000161.1:1838-4752 GCA_964390645.1 uncultured Planctomycetia bacterium
CGACCCTCGGGGATGACGGGAATCGGCCGATCCAGCGCGTCGTGGATCAGCGTGTGACTGTCGACGCCGAGGAGCCGGTACATCGTCGCGACGATGTCTCCCGGCGTCGTCGGCGCCTCGATCGGGGTCGCTCCGGTGCGGTCGCTCGCGCCGTGCACGTGGCCTGCCTTGACGCCCCCCCCGGCGAGGAGAACGGTGTAGCACGAGTTCCAGTGGTCACGGCCGGCGTTGCCGTTGATCTTCGGTGTGCGTCCGAAGTCGCCGAGCACGGCGACCAGGGTGCGATCGAGCCGTCCGCGCGCCATGAGGTCGCCGAGCAGGCTGCTGAGCGCGGCGTCGAGCTGCGGCAGCAGCGGGCTGCGCAGCTTCTCGAAGTTCTTCCCGTGCGTGTCCCACGTGGCGTTCGCGTCGGGCGCCCAGGACACGGTCACCAGACGCGTGCCCGCCTCGATCAGCCGCCGCGCCAGAAGCACGCTCTGCCCGTAGATGTTGCGGCCGTACGCGTCGCGCATCGCCGTCGGCTCCTCGTCGACGTTGAACGCGCGTCGCGCCGACGGCGAGGTGACAAGCTCGAAGGCGCGCTTCTGGAAGTCGTCGAGAGAGTCGAACTGGCGCTCGAGCCCGGTGTGCTGAAAGCGCTGATCGAGCCGCGTGAGCAGCTCGCCGCGCAGCGCCATGCGCCGGCGCGACACGCCGTGCGGCAGTGTCAGGTCGCGGACGCGAAAGCCCCTGGCGTTGGGGTCGTCGAGCACCCAGAAGGGGTCGTAGCTGGCGCCGATGAAGCCGGCGAGGAAGCCGGGCTGCAGCGGGCCGGTGCTGCCCTCCCGCGTCTTGTAAGGCAGAGCGACGTAGGGCAGCGAGCCGCTCGAAGGTCGGAGCTTCGCGAGGACCGCGCCCGGCGGCGGGTGGTCGGTCGGCTTCGCTCCGCCGCCCTGCTCGCCGCGGTCGTGCCCGGTGAGCGCGACGTAGACCGCCGCCGCGTGCGAGTTGTTGACGCTGTGGTGCATCGAGCGCACGAGCGTCGTGTGATGGACGAGTCGCGCGAGCTTCGGCAGATGCTCCGAGAGCTGGACTCCCGGCAGCGAGCTGGAAATCGAGCGGAACTCGCCGCGGATCTCCTTCGGCGCGTCGGGCTTCATGTCCCACATGTCGAGGTGGCTCGGCCCGCCGTTGAGATAGATCACGATGCAGGCGTCGGCCCGTGCCTCCGGGCCCGTGCTCCCCGCGGCGCTCTCGGCTGCCAGCAGCCGCGGCAGCGAGAGTCCGAGCGCTCCGAGGGCGCCCGTGCTCAGCACGTCACGACGGTGAAGAGCCGCCGTCGACCGCCCGTGGGGCGTCGCGGCGCTGACCGTGAGAGAGAGTGGCTCGTCGGTGCGCGACACGTCTCGGCTCTTCCTGGTTCCGAGGATGCGACGATGGTGGCCGAAACGTCGCGGCGTTTCAAGTGTGGTACGATATCCGGCACAGTCCAGAGAACGCCACGAGAGCCGTCACGCCTTGCCAGGAGGTCCAACGATGTCGAGTTCGCGCCGCGAAACCCGAGGCTCAACGGTTCCGGCGACGCGCGGCGGCCGTCGCGAGTTCTTGCGACGCAGCGCCACGACCGCCCTGGCCTTGACAGGGGCGCCTCTCTGGGCCCACGCGATCGAAGAGACAGGGAAGTCGAGGAGCGGGGCGCCGGCGAAGCCCGAGTCGGTCGTCAAGCTCCTCTTCGAGTCGCTGGACGACAGGCAGAAGAAGAAGATCGCCTTTCCTTGGGACCACGTCGACAAGAAGCGCGGCCTCCTGCGGACGCGGCTGGAGAACAACTGGAAGATCACCGAGCCGGATATCCGCAGCGCCTTCTACACGTCCGACCAGCAGGCGATGATCCGGTCGATCTTCGAGGGCATCACCAATCCGGACTGGCACGGGCGCTGGGACCGTCAGCTGAAGGACGACGTCGGCGGCTTCGGTCGACGTCAGAGCATCGCGCTCTTCGGCGAGCCGGGCTCCGGCAAGTTCGAGTTCGTTCTCGCCAGCCGTCACATGACGCTTCGTTGCGACGGTGACAGCTCCGAGCATGTCGCGTTCGGAGGTCCGATCCTCTACGCCCACTCCGGCGAGCGGCACTACGAGAAGCCGGACCACCCCGGCAACATCTTCTGGTACCAGGCCCTCGAGGCGAACAAGCTCTACACGGCGCTCGACGGCAAGCAGCAGCAGAAGGCCCTCATCCTCGACGGCATGGTGAGCGAGGAGAAGGTCGGCTTCCGCGGATCGAAGGGGGAGTTTCAGGGCCTCGCCGTGGCCGAGATGTCGCCCGACCAGAAGGGCGAGCTGCAGCGGATTCTGAAGATTCTCCTGGAGCCGTTCCGCAAGGCGGATCGCGACGAGGCGCTCCAGTGCCTCGAGGTGCAGGGCGGGCTCGACAGCTGCCACCTGGCGTTCTACAAGGAGGGCGACCTCGGCCGCGACCGGGTCTGGGACAACTGGCGCATCGAGGGTCCGTCGTTCGTCTGGTACTTCCGCGGCAAGCCGCACGTGCACGTCTGGGTGAACGTGGCGAGCAACGCGAAGGTCGCGCTCAACGCGTGGCAGAACTCGATTCTGTAACCTCGCCCTCGCGCCACGATCCGCGGCTCACAGCACCGCGTCGATCGGCTTCCCCCTCGTCAGCGGAACCGGGCGTCCGAGCAGGTCGTCGACCTCCGTCCCCGGACCGTGGCCGAGGCAGTGGAAGACGGTCGCGATGACGTCTCGCGGACGCACGATGCCGCTCGCGGGGAAGGCCGCGTGCTTGTCGGAAGCGCCGTGGACCGCCCCACCCTGGACGCCGCCGCCGACCATCGCGATCGAGAAGCAGTGGCCCCAGTGATCGCGGCCCGCGTTCTTGTTGAACTTCGGAGTGCGGCCGAACTCGCCGCTCCAGACC
>CAYMLL010000161.1:4762-10261 GCA_964390645.1 uncultured Planctomycetia bacterium
GGCGGCCGGTGGCGATGCATGTCAGGGCCGTCTGCATGAGGATCGACTTGCCCGAGCTCGAGTGCTGCTGGTGCGTGTCCCAGCCGCCCTGGTTCGGCAGACCCTTGATGCGGGTCCAGTTGATCTGCACCAGGGAGACGCCCGCCTCGACCAGGCGCCGCGCCAGCAGACAGCTCTGGGCGTAGCGGCCGCGCCCCGAACCGGCGCGGGCCCTCTCGGGGGGGCGGGGGGGCGCGCCGGGCCCCCCGGCGGGGGGGGGGGCGGGGGTCGTCAGCATCTCGAGCGCCTTGCGCGCGTGGACACCGTAGGAGCGCACGCTCGCGTCGTCAGCGAAGGCACCGACGCGACGGTTGATCGACTCCAGCAGCCCGCGACGTGTGACGGCGCGTGACCGCGAGACGTCCGCCGGCAGCACCAGCCCCGGGATGCGGAAGTCGGGCGAGGACGGATCGCAGTGTATCAACCACGGGTCGTGGCGCTTGCCGAGGATACCCGCGTCCTGGCCGGGCCACGGCTTGTTGCCGTCGTTCCAGATGTGCTCGGGGATCGTCACCGCCGCCGGGATCGGCTCGGGGCCCGAGTGGGCCGCACGCACCAGCGAGCCGATCACCGGCCAGTCATTCGGCGGGCCCGGTAGCGCGTTCTCGCGGTTGAGGGGTGCGTGAGGCACGCCCGTCAACATCTGGTAGCCGCTCGTGGAGTGCGCGTTGTCGCCGTCCGTCGTCACCGCGCGCAGCACGGCGATCCTGTCCGTGAGCTGCGCGGTGCGCGGCATCAGCTCGCCGACGCGGTAGCCGGGCGTGCGTGACGGGATGGTCCCGAACTCCCCGCGGATCTCCCTGGGCGCGTCCGGCTTCGGGTCCCACGTCTCGTGCTGCGGGGGGCCGCCGTTGAGCACGAAGAGGATCACCGACCTGGCGCGACCGAAGGACGAGCTCGTCGGCTCCCCCTGCGGCGCCCCGACCGCGCGCGAGGCCAGCAGCGCCGGGAGCGTCAGGCCGCCGAGACCGACACCGCCGGCACGCAGGCACTCTCGCCTCGACAGCGGCTCTCCCGGATCGACGTCGGCGAGTGGATCGACCACGCGCAGCATGCGGAGTATCCTCGTCGGGGTGACCGAGACTCTTCGCGCGGCCTTCAGCATCGATTCGGGGCCGCCCGAAGTCAACCACGACGACGTTCGATCGAGACGAGGACCACGAAGCGTGCGACCACGGCCGCCACCTCATCCACGGCCGCTCCTGCGTTCACGGACGCCGGCGCGGGCTCTTGCCGTGCTGCTGCTGGCGGCGAGCCTCCGCGCCGCGGACGGAGATGTCACCTTCTTCGCCATCGGCGACCCGCAGATCAACATCCCTCGCTGGGGCACCGCGGGCACCGAGGCGACGATCGACGCCATGAACCTCGCGCCTGCGGAGGAGTTCCCCTTCGGCGGCAAGGTCGGCGTGCCGCGGGGCGTGCTGATCGCGGGCGACCTCGTCGACGACCTCCGCAACTCCGAGAACTGGAAGCTCTACCGGACCTTCTTCGATCCGCTCGGCAAGGCCCGCCTGCGCTTCCCGGTCTACGAGGGCGTCGGCAACCACGACCTCGACTCGCGCGGCACCGACGGGAGCCTCAGTGTCATCGAGGCCGAGCTCGTGCGTCGCAACCGCGCCCGGCCCGCGGAGCTTCATCTCTGCGAGCGGGGCTTCCACTACTCGTGGGACTGGGGGCCGCTACACCTCGTCAACCTCAACGTCTTTCCGGGCAACGTGCCGCGTCCTGTCTACGGCCGGGACAGCTCGTGGAATGATCCGAGGCGCAGCCTCGAGTTTCTCGAGCGTGACCTGCGCGAGCGCGTCGGGGCGAGCGGTCGTCCCGTGATCCTCATGTGGCACTACGGTCTCGAGGGCTGGGGACTCGAGATGTGGTGGAAGAGCGAGGACCTGCTCGAGCTCCGGCGGGTGCTGGCGCCGTACAACATCGCGCTGCTTCTTCACGGCCACGAGCACGCCTACCGCAAGTACCGCTGGGCCGGGCACGACGTGCTGATGGCGCCGGCGCCGCAGCGTGACCGGGATCCGAAGCGCCCCGACACGGCCAGCCGGCCGAAGGGATTCGTCGTCATCCGTCTTCGGGGAGACGAGCTGCAGGTGGCGCACCGGGACGCCGGGGAGTGGAAGGAGCGCTGGAGCAAGAAGCTCGACCTCGGCGCGCCGCCGTCGCCGCGTCCGCAGGCGCAGCGCGAGCTGCCGCGCATGCTGTCGATCGACTGGTCCACGGCGCCGCCTCTTCCTCGCGGCATGCAGGACAACGACGGCGGGATCATCGATCGCTTCCTGGTCATGGTCGGAGGCTTCTGTCACGGCGTCGACGACGACTGGAAGCCGGGCAAGTACGAGCGCGCCTTCCTGCGGGATGCGTACGCGCTCGATCTGCGCGACGAGGCGAGCGGCTGGCGGCGCATCCCCGACTTTCCCGCCGGCGGGCGACAGGAGATGTACGCCGCGACGGTCGACGACGAGATCCACTACTGGGGCGGCTTCAACTACACTGCTCCCTTCACGTACCGCGACGGGTACAAGCTCTCGCGCGTGGACGGCGAGTGGAGGTGGACGCGTCTTCCCGACCTGCCGAGGCCCGGCGGCGCCGGCAACGCCGTCGCCATCGGCGCGAAGATCTACCTCCTCGGCGGCATGGACTACGACGCGAAGCGGTACCACGTGTGGACGGATCGTGCCGGCGGCACCGATCGCCTCGGCTCGCGTCTGTACGTCTTCGACACCCGGGATGCGGCGACGGGATGGAGCGAGCTCGAGCCGTGCCCGGGCACTCCACGCATGATGTCGGGGCTCGCGGCGGTCGACGGCAAGCTCTGGGTCGTCGGCGGCTACGGTGTCGATCGCGAGGGCGCCGCGCGCTGCGTCGTCGACAGCTGGCGCTACGACCCGGCCGCGCGGAGCTGGGAGCGACTGCGAGATCTGCCGGTCGCCGTCTCCGGCTTCGGGTCGGGCTCCATCGTCTACCGGGACCGCTATCTGCTGTTGCCGACGGGCTACCCGCACGCCACGGTGCTCGACCCCGACGGCGGCGTACGACCACGCTACGGACGGCCGTCGCGCATCGATCGCTCCGCCTGGAAGCAGCATCCGGGGCTCGAGGGGACGACCTACGAGAATCACGTCTGGGTCTACGACACGCGCACCGACCTCTACGGCACCGCCACGCCGCTGCCCTTCGACGATCACGGACCCGCGACGCACGTCGTCGGTGACACCGCCTGGCTCTTCCCCGGCGAGACCGGGGGCTTCTGGTGGCGGGGCGAGTACTTCGGTCACGCGCCGGAGCTCGTGCTGCGCGGCAAGATCGAGCTCCTCGACTGGGAGGGAGGCGCCGACGACGGTGACACGGAGGCGATCCTCCTCGTCGACGACCGCGACGTGCTCTACCGCAGCGGCACGCGGCGCGCGATCCGTCCCCTGCGCCGCCGCGCCGAGAAGCCGGTCATCGCGCCGGACAGGCCGTGGGAGAGCGGCACCATCGGGTACACGAGCGTGCATCGCGACGAGTCGAGCGGCCGCTGGCAGCTCTGGTACCAGGCGTGGACGCCGCGGCACGGGTGCCATCTCTGCTACGCGACGTCGGACTTCGGCCGGCGCTGGGAGAAGCCGTCGCTCGGACTCGTCGACTTCGAGGGCTCCAAGGACAACAACATCGTCCTCGAGATCGGCTACGGCGCGGGCGTTCTCCACGATCCCCGCGACCCCGATCCGGCGCGACGCTACAAGCTCGCGTACTGGGACGAGAAGGGCACCTGTGTCGCGTTCTCAGCCGACGGCGTCCACTGGAAGAAGCACGCGGGCAACCCGGTGATCCGTGGCTCGTACGGCGAGTACGAGCCGCCACGCTTCGCGGACGATCCGGACACGGGGCGCAACGGCCCGCCGCTGTCGACGAGTGACGTCATCGATCCGACCTGGGATCCGCTGCGCGGCGTCTACGCGATCTACTCGAAGACGTGGCTCGACGGACCGGACGGCACGATGCACTGGAAGCGGGCCGTCGTGCGCACCGAGAGCCGGGACTTCGTCGAGTGGACGAAGCCGCGGCTCATCTTCTGGCCGGACGACATCGACGGTGGCGGAGGCGACGACGAGCTGGCGCGCACGGCAGGCGGCGGCGGCAGCGGCGGCGTGCAGCTGCACAGCGGGCCGGCCTTCGCCGACCGGGGGCGCTGGTTCTCGCTGCTGCAGGTGCTCGAACCCGACGGCAGCGGCGAGATGCCGATCGAGCTGGCGCTCAGCGATGACGGGCTGCGCTGGTCGCGGCCCTTTCGTCGCGACTGGTTCCTGCCGCCGCTGGCGGACAAGACCCGCTTCGACGCGAGCCTCATCTGGAGCAACGCGACGCCGGTCGTCATCGACGACGAGGTGCTGTTCTACTACGGAGCCTACGGCAAGCCGTGGAACTCGAGCGACGCCCGGCAGATCTCCGGCGTGGGTGTCGCGACGATGCCGAGAGACCGCTACGCGGGTGTGCGCCCGATCGGCAAGGTCGGGCAGGTGACGCTGCGGGCCCGCGACCTCTCGCGGGTCGGAGGCATCGAGGTCAACGCCGACGCGTCGAAGGGCGCGGTGCGCGTCGAGCTTCTCGACGACGAGGGCCACCGTGTGCGTGGCTTTGCGAAGGACGACGCCGATCCGGTCCGCGGGGACGCGGTGCGCCACAGGGTGCGCTGGCGAGAGCGCGGTCTCTCGGAGCTGGCGCCCGGCAAGTATCGCCTGCGGATCCACCTGGAGGCCGCCGAGCTCTTCGCTGTCTACCTGCGCGGCACGGCGGCACGAAGGTAGCTTCGTCGAGACTTGTGGATGGACTCCGGCGTGCGTGGACGTCGAGCGTCGAGCTCACGGTCGATCCGCAGCCGGCCGTTCGAGGCGTCGACACGTCGACACCCCGCAGTGTCGGACGGCGCCGCACGCTAGCGTTCGCCGCGGTCAGGGTCCTCTCGTCCCCGGGCCCTGGTCAGTGTCCACACCGCGCCGATGAGCGACAGCAGGACACCGGCTCCGTGGACGATCCGCCACGCGATCTGCTGACCCCGTTCGACGGGCTCGAAGGTCGCGGCGAAGCCGAAGGCGCAGAAAGCCGCCACTGCAAGAAAGACCGGGACCAGGACGATTCTCACGGCTCGCTCCGTACCGTCGGCTCCCCATGGTCGACGCCATGCCGCACCGTGGCGCGCGGCTGCTCGGTATCGTGGAGAGCGCCTCCTTGGCCACCCGCGGCGGCCTATCCGTCCGCATCGATGATCTCGACGAAGGTCGTGATCTCGTCCTTGGAGAGGGTCCCCTTGCTGACGAGGAGCCTGATCAGGGAGGCGAGATACAGCTTCAGCTGGTCGTTCTCGTTCTCCAGCTCTTCCAGGCGCTCGTCCTGCCCCCGGTCGATCCTGGACTTGGACGCGGGCCCTAAGCGAACGGGAGCCCCAAACCCGGGGGGGGGGGCGCAGTAGGGGCC
>CAYMLL010000161.1:10271-16904 GCA_964390645.1 uncultured Planctomycetia bacterium
GCCTCCCCCCGGGCCATCTTGGTCTGGGCCGCGCGCGTTCTGCTATGGCTGGCGACATCCCGTTCGGTGTCCGCGATGTCGAGCCGGTTGCCGATGTCGCCGAGCAGAAACGTGCGTCCCCATCCCATGTCGGTCTCCTTTCGTCTCGAGGCCACGCTGGCCTGGCCAGCGCAGATCCTGTGACGTTGTCAGCAGCGGCAGTCTACACGATGTTCGCGCCCCGCGAACGATCGCGTGTCCCTCGACTCCGCAAGCAGCCCGGTGGACCATGCCGACTCGCTCTCGCGGGTGCCGTCGCCCGGCGGGCGGCGAGAGCTGGCGCGTCGGAGAGCCCCGCAGGCGTCAGAGGCCGTATCCGAACGTGAAGGAGAAAAGCTGCTCGTCGTCACCGGCCTGGCTCGAGAGCGCCTGGACCAGGTAGATGTTCAGGGGGACGATCTGCCCGAGCACCGGTACGCGCAGCTGGAACCCGCCCCCGGCTGACGTGCGCACCCGGCCCGTCGACACATCGCCGAAGTCCTCCTCGACGAGCCCCCAGTCGAAGAGAGAGACGATCCGGATCTCGCGCAGGAAGAGTGGCACCGAGTACTCGACCGTGCCGTGGACCATGGCGCCGCCGCCGATCGGCTCGTTCGCCTGGTGAGGGCCGAGCTCGCGATACTCGAAGCCGCGGAAGGACCGCGGGCCGCCTCGGAAGAAGCCCTGGTAGAACGGCAGCCGCTCGCCGTGCAGGCCGTCCGCCCAGCCGCTCTCGACGCCGACGTGAAGCGTGTGTCGCAGGTCCGCCTCGCCATCGAGGAAGCTCCCGAACCAGTCGGCCGAGACCCTGGCCCGGGCGAACCCGACCTCGGAGCCGGTCCAGTCGTCGGCGATGTCGCCACGGATCTCCGCCAGCAGACCGCTCGGTCCGCTGTAGGCATTGTTGGTGAGGTCGGCGTAGCGTAGCGACAGCCGTGGATAGGACAGGAAGCTGCTGCCTCGATCGCGAAACGCGACCGAGGGCGCATCGCCGTCCAGGTCGTCGATGGTGACCTCCTCGACGCGCAAGGCCGCGGCCGCCGAGAGGCGATCGTCGAGCCCGAGGATCTGCCGCACCTCGAGGTTGCCGACGACGCGGCTCTCGTCGTAGGGCCCTCGGTCGAAGATGAAGCCGACGCCCTCGACGGTCAGCGAGCGCTTCGTCGAGAGGAGATACGGCTCCAGGAGCGTGGCGCGGAACTCGCTCTCGATGCTGCCCGGGATGACCTCGAGGGTCAGTCTCTGCCCACCTCCGGAGAAGGCGCTGGACCAGTCGGTCCAGTCCTGCGGCAGACGGAAGAGATCGAAGTTCGTGTGCTCGACCTTCGCGTAGCCGACACCGCCCTCGCCGCTTGACGCACCGCCGCCGACATCCCAGCGTCCGACCCTCTCGGCCTCGTCCACTTTGATGACGACGTCCCGCACATCGGGACTCTCCGCCGGTCGGGTCTCGACACGGACCGAGTCGAAGAATCCCGTGCGCCGGAGCGCCTTCTCGGTGTCCTCGACCCCGAAGAGCGTCAGCGGCTCGCCGGGTACGAGCGCGGAGCGAGCGAGCACGACGCGGTCGCGTGTTCGCCAGTTGCCGACGATCCCGATATCGCCGACGAAGAGGTGCTCGCGCTCGTTGATGAGGAAGACCGCCGTGACACCCTGGCCGTCGGCCTCGTGACGCAGACGGGTCGAGATCGACGGAACGCGATCAGAGCGCTCCTGGTAGACCGCCAGCAGCTTCCGGCTCGCCTTCTCGATCGCGTCTCTCGAGACCGGGCCGCCGATGTCGAGGTCGAGCTCGGGCAGGAGAAGGTCGTCGCCGAAGACATGGTTGCCCTCGACCACGACGCCTGCGAGCGAGTAGCACGGTCCCTCCTCGACGCGCAAGGAAATCGTGACGCTGCGCCGATCCGCGAAGATCGAGACATCGTCGAGGTCGACACGCACGTCGAGGAAGCCGCGTGAGCGATAGAGGTCGCGGATCTCGTGCAGGACGGCGCCGATCTCGTGAGGACGGAAGTCGCCGCGGTCCAGCACGCCGAAGAGCCGTCGCGCGCGCAGTCCGCCGGCGACGCGGATCTCGGAGTCGGTGATCGAGTGGTTACCGACGATCGAGATCCCGGAGATGCCGATACGCGCTCCCTCGCGGACCTCGAAGGTCACGGACACGCGTCCCGGGCCGAGGCTCGTCGTGCGCGCCGCGACGACGGCGAGGAGGAACCCGTCGTCCTGGCAGATGCGCTCGATCAGCGCGACGTCCTCGTCGATGTCCGCGTCACGCAGGGGACGACCCTCCTTGGAGCGGATCGCCTCGAGGATCGTCTCGGTGAGGATCGCGGAGTTGCCGAGGATCTCGACCTTGCTGATCACCGGGTGCTCGCGGATGCGGAAGACGACGCGCACTCGACCGTCGCCCACGGGCTCGAGTCGCGGCGGTGCGACCTCGGCGACGAAGGTTCTCTGCAGGAGCCGGCCCACCGCGCGCACGGCGAGATCTTCGGTCCACGTGTCGCCCTTGCGGACACCGCTCGCGTCGAGCAGAGTCTCCAGCGGAAGCCACTCGCGCCCCTCGAAGCGGACGTCCTCGACGATGGGCGTCGGCATCCCGACCGCGGGCGTCTCCTGGGCGAGCGTGGGCCCGCCCGCGAGCAGTCCGGCGAGGAGCGGCAGGGAGGCCAGAGATCGGAGGCTGGGGCTTCGGCTCAAGTGGCGCGTATCCGGCGGGATGGGGCGTCGGAATCGTGACAGAATCCGTCGCGAGCCTCGCCAAGGGAAGGGAATTACGCCGAAGTTGACCGGCGCCCGGGCGGTCACTACAATGGCGGACTTTTGCGCGTCGCAGTGGCCGCTCGCGGTGTCCTGCGACGACTTCCAGAGCTCTCGAGCACCCGGAGAAGGGCTCATGTCGAACTCTACCGAGAGAAACCCGACGCGTACCGTAAAGGTCGGCTCAAAGTTCATCGGCAAGGGGCATCCGATCCCGGTGCAGAGCATGACGGCGACGCACACGCAGGATGTCGACCAGACCCTCGGACAGATCGCCGGCCTCCGTGAGAAGGGCGCGGACCTGATCCGCATCGCGTGCGACAACCACAAGGACGCGATCGCCCTGGCGGAGATCCGCGCCCGGACCGACGCCGAGCTCGTCGTCGATCTGCAGGAGAACTATCGCCTCGTCACCGAGGTCGCTCCGAACGTCGACAAGGTGCGGTACAACCCCGGCCACCTCTACCACGCCGAGAAGCAGAAGTCCGTCCCCGACAAGGTGCGGTTCATCGCCGAGACGGCGGGGGAGAACGACTGCGCGTTGCGTGTCGGCGTCAACTGTGGCTCGGTGGATCCCGAATACAAGGAGCGACACGCTGACGACGAGATCGAGGCGATGGTGCGCTGCGCGATCGACCACTGCCGGATCCTCGACGACATCGGGTTCACGCGCTACGTCGTCTCGCTGAAGGACTCCGACCCGATGAAGGTCGTCGAGGCCAACACGCGCTTCGCGAAGGAGCGCCCTGACGTGCCGCTGCACCTCGGCGTCACCGAAGCCGGGCTACCGCCCGACGGCGTGATCAAGACGCGCATCGCCTTCGACCAGCTCATCACCCAGGGAATCGGCGATACGATCCGCGTCTCCTTGACGCTGCCCAACGACCGCAAGCACGAGGAGGTCACGGCCGGCTTCGAGATCCTCGACGACATTCGCAACGGTCGCATCCGCTCGGTGCCGAAGCACTGGGGACAGGGGCTCAACATCATCTCGTGCCCGAGCTGCTCACGCGTCGAGAACGAGGCCTTCATCGACCTCGCGGAGGACGTGCGCCGTCTGACTGTCTTCGCGAAGGAGCACGACCTGACGATCGCCGTCATGGGCTGTCGCGTCAACGGTCCGGGGGAGACGGACGACGCCGACCTCGGGCTGTGGTGCGGACCGCGTACCGTCAACCTCAAGAAGAAGGCGGAGACGGTCGGCACCTACGGATACGATACCGTCCTCGAGCATCTCAAGGCGGAACTCGACCGGTTGATCACCGCGCGCGAGCCGGCTTCCTGAGCCGTGAGGCGGTCGGTCGCTCCGGAGCTTGACCGCAGTCATGACATGAACCAGACGACGAACACTGCCTGGCCGGTTCGTGAGGACACGGGTGGCGAGAGCACGTCGACGCTGCGGTTTCTCGTCCTGCAGGACCACAAGGAGAACCGGCGCAAGTGCACCGTCGAGCCGCTCCGGGCCGTGCAGGGCGTCGAGCTGCGGCGTCTCCGTCAGCCGCGACCCCGCGAGCGGCCCACCGATGTGCCGCCCGGGGTCCTGCTCGAGGTCGACTCCGAGGCGCCGGAGCTGAGGGCCGACGACCTGCGCGAGCCGGCGACGGAGGCCCGGTGTCTCGTGCTCGACGCGACCTGGGCGCGAGTCCCGAGTCTGCGGCGCCGCCTGGTGCTCGATCCGCAGCGTCACGTACGCCGCTCGCTCCCGCCCGGCCTGGTCACGGCATATCCCCGCAGGTCCAAGCTCTACGAGGACCCGGGGAGTGGGCTGGCGACGGTCGAGGCGATCTTCGCGGTGAGCGTGATTTTCGGGGAGCCACGGGCCGATTTTCTCCGGTCGTACGTCTGGAGGGGGGTGTTCCTGGAGCGAAATAGCGAGGTGCTGGCGAGGCTCGGCCCGCGAGATTCCGTCCTGCGGGAGCCGACAACTTGAACCTCTGCCGTTGAAGCCGGCCGGCAAATCGTTTACGCTGAACCCTCTCACCCGTCGTTCTTGCGGGCCTTGGCGAAAGATTGTGGGTAGCACTGTGTTTGACGATGAGATGCTGACCATCGAGGAACTCGCTGCGTATCTCAAGCTCAAGCCCCAGACCATCTACAAGTGGGCCCAGACCGGCAAGGTACCGGGCGGCAAGTTCGGCAAGGAATGGCGGTTTCGTCGCTCGACCATCGAGCGCTGGATCGACAGTCAGATTCCCGCACTCCCCGGGAGCGACGATGAGCCCGGCGGTGATGGCCTGGCGACCCAATCCACGAAGAGATCCACCAAGCGAACCTCGAAGAAGCCGAAGAGTGCCACCAGCGACGAGGCCGGCGAGACCGAGGCCGGCGAGACCGAGGCCGGCGGGCCGTCGCGGAACTGATCTCCGGTCGACCTTCGGGCTGTCGCTGAGCTGACGGATCTCGGGAGAGAGGATCTCGGGGGAGCTCAGAGAGCGGACGCGGCGCTCCACGCTCGGACAATTGCGTGCTCGTCCGATCCGAGAGGAGCCGAACCAGGAGACAGCCGGGATGCCGATCTATCTGGGGCTCGACTCGAGCACGCAGAGCCTTACCGCGATCGCGATCCAGGTCGACGCGTCGATACGGCGCGTCGTCTACCAGGGCGCGCTGCGCTTCGACGAGGACTTCCCCGCGTACGGTACGGTCAACGGCGTGCTGCCGAATGACGATCCGCTGACGGCCCACTCCTCTCCTCTCGTCTGGGCCGATGCGCTCGACAGGGTGCTCGGGCTCGTGGCCAGGGAAGGCGGGTTCGATATCGCGGACCTCGCGGCCATCGCCGGCTCCGGGCAGCAGCACGGCAGCGTCTACCTCGGCAGCTCGGCCACGTCGGTCTTGCGGTCGCTCGACTCGTCGCGTGCACTCGTCGACCAGCTCGATGGGATCTTCACGCGTGCGACCTCGCCGATCTGGATGGACTCGAGCACCGGCGCGCACTGTCAGGAGATCGAGGCTGCTGTCGGCGGCCCGCGATCGCGCGCCGAGCTCACCGGCTCGAAGGCCTTCGAGCGCTTCACCGGTCCGCAGATCCGCAAGTTCTGCAAGGACGAGGAGCTTGCCTACGCGTCGACCGACCGAATTCACCTGGTGAGTTCCTTCATGGCGACTCTTCTGGCCGGCAAGCACGCGCCGATCGATCCTGGCGACGGCGCGGGTATGAACCTCATGGACCTCGCGAAAAAGAGCTGGGCTCCGGCGGCCCTCGACGCGACCGCCCCCGGTCTCGCTGCGAAGCTGCCGGAGCTGCACGAGTCGTCCTCCATCGTCGGTACGATCGCGCCGTACTGGGCGGAGCGACACGGGCTGCCCGGGAACACCCGCGTCGTCGCGTGGTCCGGCGACAATCCCTGCAGCCTCGTCGGGGTCGGCCTGGTCTCGCCGGGACGCATCGCGATTTCGCTCGGGACGAGCGACACGCTCTTCGGCTATCTGCCCGAGGCACGCGTCGACCCGGCCGCGGAGGGGCACGCGTTCGGCGCCCCGACCGGCGACTACATGAGCCTGATCTGCTTCAAGAACGGCTCCCTCGCGCGCGAGAAGATCTGCGAGGCCTTCGATCTCGGCTGGGATGGGTTCTCGGCGCACCTGCGCGATACGCCCGTGGGTAACAACGGGGCCATCTTCTTGCCGTGGTTTGAGCCGGAGATCACGCCGAACGTCGTCGACGCCGGCGTACGCCGCTACGCCCTCGGGGAGAAGGACGCGCCGGGTCACGTGCGTGGCGTCGTCGAGGCCCAGATGATGTCGATGTCCGTCCACTCACGGTGGATGGGTGTGGCCCCGAGGGCGATTTACGCGACGGGGGGCGCGGGGTGCACCCGCGCGAGCCGCCAGGTGATGGCGCGGGGCTGCGGC
>CAYMLL010000162.1:0-16780 GCA_964390645.1 uncultured Planctomycetia bacterium
CCTGCCGAGTGCGTCCGCCGCGGGGGTGCGGTCCGCCGGCCGAGCCGTCGTCGATGATGACGAAGTACGGCGGGTGATGTCCGCCTCCGGCCCCGGCGGAGAACAGAGGTGATTTCGAAGCCAGTAACGACCGCTCCACCATCACCCCGCCGGCGGAACGCTGTCCGCGACGAAGTCGATGTGGATGTTGAAGGGCGCCACACGGCTGCCCTTTGACGTGTGTGGCCCACGCGTTGCATAGTCGCGGGTACGGATCGCCCGGGACGTCGTGGGCGGTTCTGCACGTTACGATCGGCTGATTCGCGTCTCTTTCTCTTGGAGCTCGGGACGAGTCCCGAGCATCCCCGATGCAGCGGGCGCGACACCGCAACGAGTCAGGGAGGTCGAATCCCACAGGGCTCGATTTCCGCTCGGAGTAGCGGGCGATGCTGGCCGCGAACTTCGTCGAGGCCGTCCCGATCCATGTGTGACTCGGCAACGAGTTGCGCCGCCGGAGAAAGCGGACTCGACGATGACGGCGGGACAGGAGGCCCACGAGGAGTATCATGAAGGCGAGGGTGATCGCTGCTCTTGTCCAGCGCATCCCCTGATCGTGGCGAGGCCGCCGTGATCGTCGTTACGCGTCATGCTTCATCGGATGAGGGATCGCCGCACCAATGGACTTCTGGCCGCTTCTGTTTGATATTGGCGCGCTTCTCGGTGCTGCCTTCGTGCTCGGGGCCCTGTGCGAGCGTCTTCGTCAGAGCGCACTTCTGGGCTACCTGCTTGCCGGCATGCTGCTCGGCCCGAATGCTCTTCACGTCGTGTCGACGAGCAAGGAGGTCGAGGGGCTGGCCGAGGTCGGAGTGTGCCTCCTTCTGTTCTCCCTCGGGCTGGAGTTCTCGTGGCCTCGTTTGCGCGGTCTCGGTGCGACCGCGCTCGGAGGCGGCGCCCTTCAGGTCGGATTGACGCTCATCGTCGTCAGCGCGCTAGGCGCCGTGGCCGGGCTCTCGCTCCATACGGCGATCGTTATCGGGGCCGCATTCGCCTTGAGCAGCACAGCGGGCGTGCTGCGCGTGCTCACGGCACGCTCGGAGATCGATAGCGTGCACGGACGGCATGCGCTCGGGATCCTGCTGTTTCAGGACCTCGCGGTGATCCCCTTGGTGCTCCTGACGAGCTTTCTTGGAGAATCGGGCTCGGATTCTGCGGCGCTGTGGAACCTCGGCCGCACGGGAGTCATGCTTGTTCTCGTGGTCGCGGTCTTCTACGTCGCCTTCAACCACGTAGTTCCTCGTGTCCTGCTCGCGACCTCTGTGCTCCGCAACCGTGAGTTGCCGGTGCTCTTCGCGGTCGTCGGGGCGCTGGGCTCGATGTACGCGGCTCACGAGATCGATCTGTCTCCCGCCGTCGGGGCTTTCATAGCCGGGATGCTCCTCGGCGGATCGCCGTTCGCTACGCAAGTTCGAGCCGATCTTTCCGTGCTCCGGACGCTTCTCGTAACCGTGTTTTTCAGTTCGATCGGAATGCTTGCGAACCCGGCATGGATCGTGGAGAACGCCGGACTGACCGTTGCAGTGGCTGCAACCGTGATCGTGGTCAAGACGGCCGTCTGCATGGTGGCTCTGCGTGCGATGCGTCAGACGTCGCACTCGTCGCTTGCAACGGCGTTATGCCTGTCGCAGGTAGGAGAGTTCGCCTTCGTCATCGCTGAGACAACGCGCGGGGGGCTCGTCGACGACGAGCTCTTCATGGTCGTCGTCTCGACCATGATGGTCACGCTCTGCGTCACGCCTTCCCTCGTGGCATGGGCTCCGCGGTTGGCCGGGAGCATCCTGCAGCCGCTCGCGAAACTCGGTTTCGTCACGGGTCATCTCTCCAACACCGAGGCTGACCGCGAACCCCGTTCCGGTCACGTTGTCCTCATCGGCTATGGTCCTGCCGGCCAGAAGTGCGGAGCGGCGCTTCGTGACAGTTCGATTCTGGTGTCCGTTCTAGACCTGAATCCGAGCCTCGCCGAGCGAGCCGAGGGCGACGGTTTCGAGGCGCACGTCGGCGATGCAACCCATTCCGATCTCCTTGACCATCTGCACGTGCGCTCGGCTGCGGCGGTTGTCGTGGCCCTTCCCGATCCGCGCACTGCAGAGAAGGTGGTACAAGCCGTCAGGTGCCAGTCCGCCGACGTGCCTGTCGTCGTCCGTGCGCGGTACCACCGGCACATCCATGTTCTCGAGCCCGCCGGCGCGAGTGCTGTCGTTGACGAGGAGCAGGAAGTAGGCGACCTGCTCGGCAAGCAGACGCTGCGCACGATCACCAGCTCGGAGATGCCAGAGCGTTAGTCCGGACTTCCCCCGAGTTCACGATTTTCCGGGGGTTGTTACGTGATTCCTGGGGATGCAACGCGCCTATCCGATGTTCGGTCAGTTGTGGATGGGTTCTGAGCGTGGGGCTCCCGGCTCTGACATTCGGTCGAGTACTTTGATGGCGAGTCCGACCTTCGTTGCCTGCACCGCTTGGTTTCGACCTCTCGGCTTGCCGCCGGTGAGTTGCTTGTACTCGTAGAAGGCGTTTTCGACTCGCGCTTGTCGATGGTTGCCGGCTTGCTTCTCCGGGAGCTCGGGGCGAGTCCCGAGCTCCCCCGATGCAGGGGACGCGACATCGCAACGAGTCAGGGAAGCCGGATTCTACAGGATTCGATTCCCGCTCGGAGTAGTGAACGATGCTGGCTGCGAACTCGGGGCCGGACGTCCCGATCGAGTCGTGATGTGGCGAGAGGTTGCCGCGATGGAGAGAGCGGAGCGTGGAGTTCATGATCGCCCTGCGCTTCGTCTGCCGATCATCTACAACATCGGACGTCATCGCAGACTCTGCCGCTCGTTCCCAGGCTGTTGCCGTCAGGGGGGCTCGAGATGTTGACTTCGTCTACACAGCGGCGCACGCTGAGGGTGCTCGGGTTCTCTGGTCGTGCGGCGTTCGAGGGGCTCGAGCGCTGAGGCGCGGCAGGGACCGTCGTTCGGCGGTCGGATTCGGGCTGGAGCCTGGGCGGGAGTTCTTGTCTGTACGGTTGGACAGGGCTCGTCGACTGGCTCGGTCCTCTGGCCTGGGCGAAAGGTTCCGGCTAATCTGAGCGCAGAGTCGAGGGTTCTTCGGCGCTCGACACCGGGCTCGATTGACGAGAACATTCGGAAGCGCGGAGACATGCGGCGATCAGATCGAGGCGAGCTCGCCGGCAGTCAACGCGGTTCGGCGCGTGCTCCGACGGCCGCGCCGTGGTGGGCGTCCGCGCGGGCATGCGTCTTCCTGCTGACGACGGTGGGGCTTCTTCCGGCTACCGACGCGCACGACTCCACTCCCCTCGATCCGCTCTGGACCCTCGCCACCGACTCCTACCGCGACGGGCAGTTCGACACCGGTCACCTCCACCTGAAGACACTGATCGACTCGCGACCGGGCGATGTCCGGCTGACGACGAGGTGCCTCGAGCGAATGCTCGACGAGACCGAGCGTCAGCGTGTTCAGGACCGCGTCTCGCGAGCCGACAACCGCTGGGCCGTCTACGCGGCGCGACGGATCTGCGCGCTCGAGCGTTCGGGAGCTCTGTCCTCGCACAGCGTCGCGGTTCACGATGCGGTCGAGATCCGAATCGACGATCTCGTCCAGCAGCGCCGACGTCTCGAGGCGGCGGAGCTGATCGATCGTCTCGTGGAGGAGAACGCCTCCGACCTCTCCTGGCGGATTCGTCGGGCGCAGCTCTACCGGGAGTTCGGGTCGTTCGAGGCTCGAGCGCTCTTCGACCAGCTCCTCGCGGAAATCGATCTCGATCACCCGAACGCCGCCGTCCGTCGTCAGTGGACGCAGCTGTCGAAATCCTACGAGAGCGCTCGCGATCGGCTTCCGCCGGGAATCCAGCCTCTGCCGGCCAGCAGTCCGTTGCCGCTCCTCGCGCTGGACGCCCTCGACATCCAGCTGCCGCCACTGGGCGCCCGAGCCGTCGCGGACAGGCCCGTCGAGGTGGATCGCCTCGCGGCCGAGCTCGCCCACGCCGAGGATGTCGTGGAATGGCGCGACGGGAGCGGCTGGATCGATCCCGTCCGGGCGCTCGACTTGCACCTGTCGAGCCTCCCTCGTGCTGCTCTCCGGCCTCTGGGACGAGCGCAGGCGGAGCTGATCATTCCGGAGGCGTCCTTTGCACAATTCGCGGACGCGGAGGTGCTTCTGCTTGCGCGTCGCTTTCCGTGGGGGCTCCCCGCGCAGGAGCGCCTGCTCGTGCTGGCGGGGCGCTCGCTCTGGGAAGGGCGCGTCCAGTCGGCTCTGCGAAGCTTCGAGGAGATTCTGGACCACGGCCTTGACGAGCGTCTTCGCGCCAAGGCGCAGGTCGGTTACTGGACGGCGCTCGCGCAGGCCGATCGTTCGCTGCGCGTCGCAGACCTCCTGGGCGACGTCGATCCGTCTCGTCGCTTCGCGTGGTTCGGTACGCTGACGGAGGCCGGCGAGATCTGCCGTCAGCTGATCGAGAACGGTGAGCCGCGACAGCGAACTCTCGTCGAGCCGTCTCTTGACGACCTCGCGGTACGTGTCGTCCACCTGCCGGCGAGATGCACCGGATTTCCGCACGAGGTCGACCTGGTCGTGGATGGAGGACAGGTCCTCGTGAGCGCTCCCGAGCTGCTCGCGATGTACAGCGCCGAGGCACCGGGATCGCCGATCTGGACGATTCGTGGGTCGCCTCAAGTGCGCGAGAGTCGTTTGCGCAAGTTTCACCGCGGCTTCTTTCGACCGTCGCTCGATGCTGAGGCGGTCTACACTCGCTTCGGCTACGGCGAGCTTCCTGACGGCGTCGCGGTGTTCGATCGCTCGACAGGCCGGACGCTGTGGTTCGAAGATTGCGCGACGAGCCGCTCGCCCGGATACAGGACCCGCGTGCCGCTCGGCGATCCGGCTCTGTCCGACGGGCGTCTGTACTACTTGCTGTGGAGCAGTCGGGGAGATTTGAAGCACCGCCCCGATCGTCGACTGAGCGTGGCTTGCTTCGATCTCGGGCGCCGGGTCGTCGAGTGGGAACGTGCCATCGCGCTCGCCGGGCACTCGACCGATCTCACCGCGAGCCTTTTTCGGGCGCGTCCCGAGACCGCGATCGCCGGCAACCGTGTGACCATCCACCGCGGAGCGATCTACAGCAGCTCGAGTTGCGGACTCGTTGCGCGATCGGATGTGCGTGACGGACGTACGGACTGGGTCCACTGCTACCGCGACAGCCCGGGACCGGTCGACCCGGCGAATCGCGGCTCGCCTCCGGTCATCGCGGGGGACAAGGTCGTTTTCCTGCCGAGGGACAGCAACCGCGTCTTTGCCCTGGATCAGCGGAGCGGGCGCCTCGTGTGGGAGAACTCGCTGATCTCGGCGGTCCAGATCGACGGGATCGCCGACGGCCGACTGATCGTGAGCGAGCCGACGAGCGTTGCGGGCCTGGATCCCGCGACGGGCAAGGTCAGCTGGTACCGGCTGCTGGACGGTCCAGTGCTGGGCCCCGCTCGGGTGATGGGTTCAACCGTCTACGTGCCGCGACGCGAGGGCTTGCTGCGTCTGAGCGCGGCGACGGGTGACGTTGTCGAGGGTCGCCCCTGGCGACTCGGCAGGGAAGAGCCGCAGGCGGTAGCGATCGAAGAGCGTGCCGTGTTCGTCGTCACGAACGAGCCGTCTCCGGATCCCTCTGCCCCCGTCGGTCAACCGCTGAATCCGTCGGCGTCGAAGGAGACTCCGGCACTCGAGCTGCCGCTGGCACCGGCGTGGTCTTTGCGACGGGACTCGCCGCGAATCAGCGCGGCTCCCGTTGGCACGAGGCTCGACGGTCTGGCGTACGTCCTCTCGGGCGGAGTCCTCGAGTGCGTCGAGCTGTCCGCCCGGGGGGGCGTTCTCTGGAAGCGGTTTTGCGACAGTGACAACCCGAGCTTTCACTTCGCGGACGACGTGCTTCTCGTCGTCAGTCGCGGCTCCGGCGGACGCGTCGTCGCCTACGACGGTCGGGACGGTCGTGTACGCTGGGAGACGGCGTTGCCGGAGGGCGTCAAGGAGCACGTCCGTTGCGGGCGTGTTCTGGTCTTCCACGACGGCGCTCGCTGGCTCCGCGCCCTGGACTCCGCCACGGGCCGCTGGGAGTGGGCACGGAATCTCGGCCCGGCTCACCTGACGCGAATCGTCTGGGCCGGGGAGATTCTGCACGTCGTCTGCTGGTCGTCCGTGCTCCGACTTCGCCATCTGTCGCTCGACGCCAGGAGCGGTCGAACCGTCGGTGAGAGCCTGATCACGCCGGCGGCATCGAAGGACATCGTCGACGGACGGCTTCGCAAGGACGGCTTCTACGAGGTGAGGACGCGATCGGTCCGCGGTCGCTTCGTGCGGCTCGTCGCATTGTCCGAGATCCACGGTCGAGGCTGGACGTCGATCACCGAGCTGGAGGTCATCGGAAGGGATGGCATGAATCTCCCGCGCGATCTCTGGCGAGTGCGCCACGTCGACAGCTGGGAGCCGGACTCGAGTATCGACGAGTCGCCGCAGAGCGCGATCGACGGAGACCCCACCACCTGGTGGCACACGAAGTGGAAGGGCGGTGTGCCGGGTCATCCGCACGAGATTCAGATCGATCTTGGCGAGTCGACGAGCGTCGCCGGCATTCGCTACTTGCCGGGCAACATCCCGAGCAACAACGGAACGATCCGGGACTACGAGCTGTACACGAGCGACGACGGCGAGAGCTGGAGCACGCCGCTGGCGAAGGGAGTCCTCGTCGGCCCCATGCGGGTGAAGCAGCTACACGTGACGGGAAGCGGCGTCGTCGTGGAGGCGAGCTTCCGGCGCGGTGGCCCGTTCGCCTTCTTTGTTTACGCGCTGGACGGTGCGCCGGCGAATCCGCTGGAGGACGGTGCACGGTTTGCCTTCGCGAAGGGGCCGTATTTGTTTCTCGTCGTCAAGAACGACCGGAACGAGGATGTCTTGACGGCGCGACGCTTCGACGATCCCACGTATCGATTCGAGCTCGGGGCACCGCGGCTGTTCGACGCCAAGCGGACTCACGTGATCGCCGACCGTCTCGTGGGAATCGGAGCTGACCTCGTCATCGCGGACCTGAAGGAAAGGCGGATGATCCTCCGGCCGAGTGGTCCACCGTCAGCCGGCGCAAGCGGCGGCTTTCTGCTCCGCCAGGGACCGGACCACCTGCTCCGCGTTGTCCCGGGCGGGCGGGAAGGGAACGCGATCGTGCGCCTCGATCTGAGCACCGGTCGACTGAGCGATCCCTTTTTCGACTGTACGGTAGCTCCGCTGCAGGATCCGGCTCGACATCGTCGGGACGGTAGCTTGGCGCGAGTCGGTCGCGTGCTGCTCCTCGAGGACGGCTCGAGCGTCCGTGCGTGGGTCGGCCGTGTCGATCGAGGCAGTGCTGATCGATAGCCCACCGGTCTCGTCTCCACTCGATGCGCGTCCTGTCCAAGAACAGGAACGGCCAGCATCTCGAGCGTTGACATACGTTTCGCCGTCGACCGTCGGGGCGAATCAGGATCGAGATTCCGCGCCGGGCGGTGTGAACGACCGGGCTCGATCCCGTCTCGCACGACGTTCGAGCAAGCCTGAACGGTGGGGCACCTCGGCGGCGGGTCGCTGCGGCAGGCAGCTTGGCGGTGCCAGTAACGGAGCATTCCTCCGAGTCTCTCCCGACACCGAATCGGTCCGCGGGTTCCCTCGGAACCGCCAGGGGTTCAACGTGTTCATGCCGGTCGATGGTGATCAGGCGAGTCGGCCGGCAGCGAACCTCGCGAGACGCGCAGCTTGCGGTTCGTTGGAGTTCTTGCGCACGACGGGTACGCAGAGACAGTTTCAGCCTGTGATAAGACCGAGTCGTCGGGGCTGCAAGCTGAGCAGAGCCCAGGCGCCGATCACGGCGGAGAAGGCAAGCATTCCGGCCAGGCCCGTGCCGACCCTGGATAACCAGTCGGCGTCGTGCTCCTCCTGAAATATGAACTCGGGCATCCGGTCGATGTCTGCGAGGACCAGCGGCTGGCGACGATGGACCTTTGGCGTGTAGAAGTCCGAGATGGCCTGCTTGAAATCCTTCACCTGGTTGCGGAAGGCGCGATGCCGCCAGTAGCCGGTGCCGGCCAGATCGGTGAGGGCCTCGTGCGCGACGATCGCCGGAGAGACGAAGCGCCAGTTGCCAACGGTCTGCTGTTGCAGGGCGAGCTGAGTGTCAAACTTCTCCAGGACGGGGGCTACAGCGTCTCCGACCTCCTCCTGAACAGTCAATCGCTGCGCCATGAAATCGGCTCTCTTGCCCGGAGGAGCGAGCTCCGGATGGTCCCTGTAGAAGGTGTCGAGTAGCTCGTTGCCGCGCTTTTCGGCTTCGCGAGATGCCTGGCGGCCAACGGCGACCAGCTCCGGTCTCGACGGCGTCGGGTAGAGGCTCTCCGCGGTCAGGTTGAGCAGGGTCGGCGCGACGAGTACGAGGGCGACCCAGGCCGCGCCGAGGGTCGTGGCGGCGCCGGCAGCGCTGCCCGAGACAGCATTGATAGCCACGGCGAGCGTGACCCAGAAGAGACCGTAGACGAGAACCACGGTGAGGGCCACCGCCAGGCGCAGCCCGTAGCTACCAGAATCGCCCTGCAGGCCCGCGATGAGAGTCGCGGCGAGGGCAAGGCCCAGTACCGGAAGCGCTCGAGCCAGGGCGCGGCGGCAAAGCCATCCAGTAGGGGAGATTCCCTGCGATAGCGCCAGGCGCAGGGTTCCCGTCTCCCGATCACCGGCCATGAGATCGTAGAGAAAGGCCAGGAGGAAGAGCGGGTAGAGCCAGATGAGGACGAAGGCCAGGTCAAAACGTCCGGCGAGCAGGTGGGACGGGTTCTCGAGCTCCGAGCGGGTGTCGGCAGGCGCCGCCAGCCTCCACAACACCACGTTCTCGTGTCCCGGCACCAGGTCGGACTGGCCCGTGGCGAGACCGGGCAGCGGGGCCGGCGGAAGCAGTGCGAGGGACCCGAACCCGGCGATGTTTCTCACCGGCAGGGACTGGCCCGGACGGCCGAGGTGCTCCCGAACCTTGACCAGGAACTCCTTGGAGCTCTTCGAGGCGGCCAGGGTCGCCTCGCTGTTCCGTATCGCAAGCTGGGCTCCACTCCAGATCCCGTAGCCCAGGGCTCCGGCAAAAAGGGCAACGAGCAGCCATGCGGCGCGCTCGCGCGCCATCATCCTGATTTCGAGAAGAAATATGTGGAGGCTCATATCAAGATCCGTCTTCCGCGTAGTGTCTTCGAAAGGTCGGGCGAGAGCGCGGGCCTGCTCCTTTCAGCTTGGCCTCAGTCTCCTGGCGGCGAAGAAAAGGGCCGCACATCCTCCGACGGCCCAGAGGCACAGCACCGCGAGACCGGGCGTGGCGACCGAGATCGCGTGGGCGAAGGTCGGCGGCTGGTAGCGAAAGGGCGGCAGCTTCTCCCAGAGCTCGCGACCAGCGACTCCCCCGTGGGCCCCCGGCTTGGTGTTGTTCATCATGTCCTCGTTGAGCACCCTGACGAATTCGCGTCGATGTTCCTCGGCGGCGACCGAGAAGTGCCTGTGATGGGTGAAGTCGGTTCCAGCAAGGGCTGTGGATGCCGAACGCAGGCCAAGCAGTGGCGCCGCCACGCCGGCCCACGTTACGACCCGGTCCTGAGCCTCCAGCCGGTTCCAGAGCTCGCCGAAATGATGATCGTAGACCTCGTTGGCCATGCGCTCGGCCTCCAGCATGACCAGTCCCTGGAAATTGAAGGGCAGCTCGTGGACGTTCGTCTTGCCGTACTTCTCGAGGGTCTTCCGACGGAATTCCTGCAGGCGTTCGTCGCGCGGATTGTGGCCGTCAAGGCCCTGACTGATGGCCTCGTGTACTTTCGCATCGAAGTCGGCCAGCTTGGGCGTGGGGAGCATCCACTGTGAGAAATCCGAGGCGAGGCGTGGTGCGAGAACGGCGTTGCCGGCCCAGAAGACAAGCAGGATGGCGAGGGCGGAGCGTGAGGTGGGGGCCAGGGCTGAGACAGCGAGGCAGATGGCGAGAATCACGCCGAGATAGAGCAGGTAGGCGCAGGCCATCAGAGAGAGCCGGAGCCAGCTGTCGTCTCCGCCGGCGTCGCTCCCGGGAATCCTGGAAAGGGCGTAGATTCCGAGACCGGCCATGGGAAGGAGGAGAGTGCCGAGGGCTCCGCCGAGACCCACCGCCTTGCCGATTACCAGGGAGCGTGGGTCTACCCCCAGGCTCAGGACCTGTCGCAAGGTTCCACTCTCGCGCTCGCCGGCCAGGGTTCCGAAGGTCAGGAGAATGATAAGCAGGGGGACGAGGAGCTGGAGGCACGCGGCTGCGGTCAGGTCGCCAAAGCGCCGCATGGCGGTCGCGTCCTGGGCGGGCAGGAATGCGGCCTGGTTCTGCCTGTGCGCCTCGAGGAAAACGGTGTTACCCACGAAGGGCTGCAGACCCCGGTCAAAAACCGCCAGCGGGGCCACCGGTTTGAACACGTAGACGCCGTAGTGACCGGCGGAGTGGGAGTTTTTCTGGCCCTGATTGAGCCAGTTGTCTCGTTCCATCTTGGCCGTGGCAGCTCTCTCTGCGCGGCCGAGTTCGGCCTGTTGGCGCGCCATCAGAACAGCGACTCCCAGCAGGATCAGGATGATGCCCGCGGCCCAGCGAAAGCGACCGTCGCGCCAGGCATCTCGAAACTCCTTGCGTGCGATGGCTAGAATCATTTCTTGAGATGTTTCAGGTAGAGTTGTTCGAGATCGACGTCCTCGAGCTCCTTCGCCGTGTAGTTGCCGGAGAGCTGGCCTGCTCGAAGAATCCCGATACGGTTGGCGTCTTCACGGGCTCGAAAGAGGTCGTGAGTCGCCATGAGCACGGCCACTCCATCGCCGGCGAGCTTTCTCAACAGCTGTGAGAACTCGTGGGATGCGGCGGGGTCGAGCCCGGAAGTCGGCTCGTCCAGCAGGAGCGCCTTGGCCTCGGTGGCGAGCGCCAGGGCTATGCCGACCTTCTGACGCATTCCCTTGGAGTAGGTCGAGACGCGGCGAAGGGCGGGCTCTTCGGGGAGACCAGCGCGGGCCAGGAGCTCGAGGATCTCCGTACGGTTTCTTCTGCGGCCGCCAAGGGCGCTGAAATAGTCGAGGTTCTCAACCCCGGTGAAGCGGGGGTAGAGCATGACCTGCTCCGGGATATAGGCGAGCTTTCTTCTCGCAGAGATCGTGTCGGCGGCGACGCTCGATCCGTCGACTCGCGCCTCGCCTTCATCCGGGGACAGGAAGCCCAGGAGCAGGTTGATGGTGGTCGTCTTACCGGCCCCGTTGGGGCCGAGCAGAGCGAAGATTTCTCCAGCTTCGATCTTCAGGCTCAGCTTGTTGACCGCGGCCTGGCCGTTGAATCGCTTGGTGATTTTCTTTGTTTCGAGCATGGCAGGAACAGGCTTCGTCGGACGTTGTCGTACGAACTGGAATCGGCACGAACTTTCTCGGGGTCGCCCGTCTTCACGGTCGTCCCGGCTCGGATCTTGTCGCCCCCAATTGGAACATACGGTCCAGAATGTTGCAGCCGAGTCGCGTTCAATTTTTTGATTGCCTCGGCCGTGTGACCGGAGTCAGCCTCCGAGCAGTTCCTCGAATCGAAAGGCACGGGTTCTCGACGCGGGCCTGACAACTTTATCGGCTCTCTTTTTCATCTCTTGCGACCCGTTTTCCGGGCTTGACCGTGACCGGCCCCGTAGGTCTGGCGACCTCGACGGTGAAGAGGTCGGCGGCAGCCAGCGTCTCCCGGTGCGCTCGCAGGAACGTGCGCCACGGTGTTCTCGTCGCTCTCTCGAAGGCCGGCTCGACGCCGTGCTCGTTGAGAATACTGGCGATGGTGCCACGCGACCCCTCGTGGCCGACGTGGGCGAGAGCTCCCTGGATTTCCGTGTAGCCCGATGTCGGACTCTCCCTGGGCATGCGGACGACGAAATTTGCGCTGTCGGTCTTGGCTCGTGGCCGACCAGGCTTCCTGCGGTTCGAGCAGCCTCACTTGCGAGCGAGGAGCCTCCGGTACCAGGCGAGAATGGTATTCGGAGTGATGATGGTGGCGACTTTCTCGAGAACTTGTCGGCCGAGGGCCTTGCCCTTTGCGGCGAGTCGGCGACGTTCGTCATCGGTGAGGCGGAGCCGCCGGCCACGCAGCTGCCCCTCGAGGACACGGTTTCTCTCGACCAGGTACTCGATGATGTCCTGCTGATGGCGCTCGACCCAGCCTGCGAGAGTGATCAGCAGGAGCCGCCAAGGGTGGAGCGTGCTCATGGCAGGAGGTGGTAATCGACCGGACGCCGAGATCGCAAACCGGCCAGATCAACACGCTCACGATCCGTTCAGGTTCTTGGACACCACGGGCCCGGTGGACTCCTGAGTTTCTACCATCAGGAGGCCGCATGAGTTTCTTGACCACACGGGATCGGCCATGGACGGCGCGTCGAAACATGGCCCACGCTCCACGGCCATCGCGCGGGCGATGCTCCTTCCATCACTCGGGAAGGCTACCGAGGATGCGCTGGCGTCGCCACGTCCAGCCCCTCCAGCTCGCGAGGCTCTGACGCAGCTCTGCCTGCAACCGATCGGCCAGCACCCGCGCTCTCTCGCCCTTTCGTATGCCGCTCAGGAGCTCGGCGAGTGTCTCGAGCGCGGGGAGAGCTTCCTCACCGAGACTGTCGAGGTAGCTCAGGTCAATCGCGGGCCCGACGCCACGGACCTCCCGGCACGACGATGAGTTGTAGTCGGAGATGATGCCATCGGCGTTGACGAAGGCGCAGACGAAGAGAACTGCGAGCGAGCTACAGAGGTTCACCTGCACCAGCCAGGCGTTCGAGCGTCCACGCACGATGCGCCAGCAGATCAAGAAGAGCCCGAGCGCGACGAGGCACATCCAGGTCGCCGCGGCGAATCGCCAGCGGGTGAGGCTGAAGGCGTCAACGTAGAGGGCAAGGCGCCACGCCGCCGTGAAGGTCAGGAATATGTTCTGGGCGATCCAGAGATAGACCAGACGTCGTGCCCAGCGGCTCCTCTCGGCCTCTCCGCCGGCGCCGAATGTGGCGAGCACGAAGACCGCTGCCAGGATCGCGGTCGCCACCAGAGGGTAGGCTCCGCGATGAGCGTAGGTCGCGTGTGTCATGCTGGCCGGTAGGCTCGCTCCGCCAAGAAGATGATAGCCGTCGAGAATCGTCTGGACCGCGAACACGACGTTGAACACCGCAAGGCAACGCAGCACCGCGGGGGCCGAGACGGTCCCGGGTGTGTGGAGAACCCCGGATTCTCTGCCGGCGATTTCGGCCACCGTCGCGGTTCCGGCGCTTTCTCTCGCTCTCCGTGCAGGTCCGTGCGCCCTCGGTTTGAACCATCTCGCGCTGCCCATCGTCGCTCGGGTGCGGAAGAGTGCCCAGAGAGCGACCGCCAGCACGAGCCAGAACCCGAACCGCTCGGCCTCCAGGATTCCGCCAAGCCACTCCGCAATAACAGCGATCCGATCGGCGAGCGCTTCCCACCAGCCCTCTATGATGGGGTTGGCGATCGTGAAGAGACCCACGAACACCAGACCGAGCAGCAGGGGGATGGTCCATCTCGCGAGAGCCGCGAGAGCTCTCGGTCTGCCCGTGGAGGCTTCCGATCTCGAGCGGGCGATCCAGCGCCGATGGAGGCGGAGATCGCGCAGCCACTGGATGGTCGCCCGCAGCAGGAAGCTCCACCATCGAGTCAGCCAGGAAGCAACGCCCTGGCTCCGACCCTGACGACCGGTGATCGCGAGCGACACCACCGCGGTCGTCAACAGAGCGATGTTCAGTGCGCCAGGCTGCTCGACGGCAGCCAGTGCCAGGCCGAGGACGGCGAACGTGAGGTAACTCGTCGGGGCCGTCTCTCTCAGCTCCGGATAGCGAAGCACCATCAAAGTGGTCAACAGCGCAGCGGAGCACCCGACGGTCCACCCCACGGGCTGTCCGTAGAAGAGCCAATCCGCGAGAGCGACGAGGAGGCCACAGACGAGGAGCAGCATCCCGTTGCGCCGCCAAGTCGGCAGGAGCCTGCGTTCGTGTTCACCTGCGGTAACGGCTCGCGCCATGCGGTCTCTCTCACCTTCTTTTCGACTCTGTAATCTGTGCCACAGATCCATCGTCTCAACAGAAAAATGCAGAAGGACTCCCGTGGTCGCGCAAGCCCGTAGGGTCAGAGTGTTCGAACGCTCGCAACAGGGCCGGGTTGCGCGTCGTTCTCGGCTGACCGCCCCGCCGGAACGATACCACGTTCTGATTCAGTCGCTGGTCGAATTCCAGCCCCGAGGTGCTCGCCAGTCGGCGCGGAGCGGTGACTGGTGGGCGGCTCAGAATCGTCTCCGGCGCCGGAGGACGGTAGCCCAGTGAGCTGTGTGGACGCACCGTGTTGTACTCCCTTCTCCAGCACTCGATCAGCACCCTTGCCTGGAGCAGCGTCTCGAAGATCTCGCGATTCAGCAGTTCGTCACGGAGCTTGCCGTCGAACGACTCGATGTAGCCGTTCTCCCATGGGCTCCCCGGCTCGATGGCAAGCGTCCGAGGATGACCATCCCCGCATCGGGAGTGATCGCCGCCAGCATCGCCAGGCGCGAACAGGAGGCGAGGAAACAAAGTCTCTTGCGTTGATCGATCGTGCTTGCTCGCCGCTCTGCCGGGTTCTGACTACCATAGGGAGGGAATCAGGCGGTAGCGAACTCGCGCCGCATACTCGCGGTAGCCCGGAAGTTCGGCTCGGAGAGTGCGATCCTCGAGTGCCGTACGTATCACAAGTACGGCCACCACGACGAGCGTCAGAACGAGAATCCGGGCTGACGCCAGCAGGAGCGGCGTCGAAAGAAAAACGACACTGAAGCCGACGTAGCCGGGATGGCGAATGTACGCGTACGGCCCTCGGTCGATCACGTGATGTCCGTGCTCCGTCTGTATGCGCACCGTCTTCTCGAAAAAAGGATTCGCAACCATCGCCCAGGTGACCAGCACCCATCCAAGCTCGAATATCGTGAGGCCGATCAGCCAACCCGTCCCCGGCGGTGGGTCCACGGTGCGGGCGTTGAGGTCCTGCACCGTGACGACGACGAGGGTCACGAAGATTGTCATGAACACCGTCATCAAGACGTGGTCCCAAGCCTTCGTTCCCGCATGGAAGACCACGCGCCGCGCGAGAACTACAGGGTTCCAAATCGACAGGCAGACTGTGTTGGCCAAGACACCTGCTGCGAGAAGGACCAGGTAGATCCGTCCTGGCGTCGAGCCCGATCGACGCGCCAGCATGTAGAGAAGCACCGCCAGGAGGACGGCGATGGCCAAGGTCGCGAAGATGACGGCGGGAGCCAGTCGGGTGGGCTGGTGTTCCGAGTGTGTTTCGGTGTCGGCCATTCCGTCCATTGTGTTCGGGACGGCACATCTTGGTAACCGTCCGACCGATTCGACCCGACGATCTTGATCGTCCCGAGAACGTCGACCTTCACGGCAGCGCCGATGCCTTGCCCGGGACTTCACGATACCGGCCGAGCACGAGCTCCGGAACTCACCGCGATGATGGACTGAGCCTTCCCGGCACCGTAATTCGCCGTGCTCCGCGCCATCACTTTCGGGACTCTGCGGCACGGAACACCGTCGTCCACCATACGGGATCGCCGTCGTGTTCGATCCCGACTCCGGTTCGTGGGGCCGACCGGGTGCGATCACGACTCGAACGCCCGCGAGTCCCTGGCGGGTGATGTAGCGGCCGTGCTGTTTCTTCGGGATTCCATGCTCCGATGATCCGGACCGGTCGTTCAAGACGAAGTGCTTCGCGAACTGTTCGAAGGCGAACCGTCGACGGTTCGCATCCCCAGGTCCGCCGCTGCGGTAGGATGAACGTGTTCCGGGCGCTGGAGTCCCGAAAGTGATGACGCGGAGCAGGGGTCTTGCGCGGACAAGCGCCTGGCTTTCTGGAACGATCGAGTGTGACGACGTTGTTGCGGGAGTGACCGACCCAGCCACGAGCGGTCGAGAGGCTGACGCCGTGTTCGACCGCCAGCTGGATGTCGCCGGTCTCGTTCACCAGCTCCTCGAGCTGGTGGTCGTAGATTCCCTGCAGTCGTGTCGCTGCTGGCATGCGGCCATCGTCGGCGCCGGATCGGCGAGCTGAAAGCTCTGAATTCCGTGGAGTGGTGGTGGCGGGAACTCGCGCCGTCCTGTCTGATTGGCCGTGATGGACAGCGCGGTCCAGTGGCAGGGGCGCGACACCGAACCGACTCACGGAGCGCGAATTCCACGGTTTTCGACGCCCGCGTGGAGTGGCTGGCGATGCTGGCTGCAGTGCTGTAGCCTACCGCCTGACAGGCGGGTCTGCCGACGCGCTTCGCGCGCAGGTGACCGCCAGGATGTCAGACCGACCCACGCAGCCGTTCAGATTCAGGAGAGCCCATGCACGAGCGGATTGCTATTTCAGATGCTCTGGTTGCGATTGCCGGGAGCGTTCTTGTTGGCGCCGGTGTTGTCGTCAAGCAGGACCCAGGTGGGGTGCTTGTGATCGTCGGTTCGGTCATCGGTTTCTACGGATTGTACAAGTGGTTCGCCGATGTCCATCTTGCAAGAAAGGCAGCCGCCGACCGCGTCACCAAAGAACGAGTCCAGGAGTTTCGAAAGGAACATGAACGCTCAACGCCGGGTTCCTAGTGCGCCACAGCTACTCCTGATCGACGTGCTTCCACCCACACTCTCTAGCCCCCACGGACTGACCAGCCCCCACGGACTGA
>CAYMLL010000163.1:0-9685 GCA_964390645.1 uncultured Planctomycetia bacterium
GCGATGATCCTCTACACCAGTGGCAGCACCGGGCGGCCGAAGGGCGTCGTGACGACACACGCCAACATAGCGGCCCAGATCGACGCGCTGGTGGACGCCTGGGAGTGGATCCCGGATGATCGCATCCTGCACGTCCTTCCGTTGCATCACGTGCACGGGATCGTCAACGTGCTGCTGTGCGCTCTGCGGGTCGGCGCCGTCTGTGAGTTCGCGCATCCCTTTCGCGCGGAGCTGGTCTGGGACCGGATGGGCAGCGGAGAGCTGACGCTGTTCATGGCGGTGCCGACGATCTACGCGAAGCTCATCAGCGCGTTCGACGGAGCCGGGCCGAAAACTCGCGAAGCCTGGTCCGGTGCGGCTCGAGCGATGCGGCTTCACGTCAGTGGCTCCGCTGCCTTGCCCGTGCCGGTGCTGAAGAGGTGGGAAGCCGTGACGGGGCAGCGGCTGCTGGAGCGCTACGGCATGACCGAGATCGGCATGGCGCTGTCGAATCCCTGCCACGGAGAGCGCCGGGCCGGCTTCGTCGGACGGCCCTTGCCGGGAGTCGAGGTGCGTCGAGCCGACGGATCGGGGGGCATCGTTGCGGACCACGAGCCGGGCGAGATCGAGGTGCGAGGGCCGAACGTCTTCCTCGAGTACTGGAATCGCCCCCGGGAGACCGCCGCTGCCTTCCGCGACGGCTGGTTCCGCACGGGTGACATCGCCGTCGTCGATGACGGCGATCACCGGATCCTCGGTCGCAGCAGCGTCGACATCATCAAGACAGGCGGCTACAAGGTCTCCGCGCTCGAGATCGAGGACGTGCTGCGAACCCACCCGGCGATCCGGGACTGCGCCGTCGTCGGTGTTCCGGACGCCGAGTGGGGGGAGCGCGTGGCGGTCTGCGCGGTCTGTGACGATACCCTGGAGCTGGCGGCGCTCAGGCTGTGGGGCAAGGAGCGCCTCGCGTCCTACAAGCTGCCCTCAATGCTGCGGATCAGCGACGAGCTGCCACGCAATGCGATGGGGAAGGTTCAGAAGCACCGGGTGCGGCGGCTCTTCGACTAGCGGGACCGGAAGGAGCACTGGCGGCAGGGCATGACCTGGATCGTCGACCACTGGTTGCAGCTGGCGCTGATCGGGGTCTACTTCGTGATGTTGGCCCATCACGCTCGCGCCGGTCGTCGGCAGTCGGGCTCCGTCGACGGGTACCTTGTCGCGGGCCGCAACCTCGGTGGTGTCGTGATCGCGCTGTCCTTCTACGCGACCTTCATGAGCACGAACACGTTCATCGGGGCGGCCGGCAAGAGCTGGGACCACGGGATTTCTTGGTGCGTCGGCGGCGTCGTCCTGACCGGCCTCGCTTGCGGCTCGTGGCTCGTGGTTGCACCGCGGTTCGTTCCTCTCACCCGGGAGTACGGCTCGCTGACCGTCGCGGACTTTCTCGGCACCCACTACCGGTCAACGGTCGTTCGTCGGCTCGCGGGAGGCATCGTCGCATTCTCCTCGGTCCTCTACCTGATCGCGATCTACCGTGGCGCATCGCTGGCCATCGAGGTGTTCCTCGACTTGCCGTACGTCGGGTGCGTGATCGTGGCGGCCGGCGTCGTGACGGCGTACACGCTCATCGGTGGCTTCCAGTCGGTGGTGATGACCGATGCTGTCCAGGGCGTGCTCATGTTGATCGGGGCGGTTGCGCTGTTCGTCGCACTGCTGACCGCGGGAGGCGGTGTCGGTGGTGTTCTCGGGCGGCTCGAAGACGCGGATCCGGCCCTTACTACTCTCTCGAACGCGGACGGCCTCGGCGCGGCGCTGGCCTACTCGGTCGCCGTCGGGGTGAAGTACCTCGTCGAGCCACGTCAGCTGTCGCGTTTCTACGGTCTCAGGGACCGCGCCGCTCTGAAGACGGCTGCCTGGATCGCGCCGCTCGCGATTCTCGTCTCGTACTGCTGTCTGCTGCCGCTGGGCGTCATGGCTCGCTCTGTCCTGGAGCCGGACGCGATCGCGGGCACCGACCAGGTCGTGCCGTACCTTCTGGGGCCCGGAGACGTGCTCGGTCCCGTCGTCGGCACGCTGTTCCTGCTGGTTCTCCTCTCGGCTGCGATGAGCTCGATCGACTCCGTTCTTCTGGTCGCCGCGTCGACGATCAGTCGCGACTTGTTTCGGCTGGCGCAGACGCGTCGGCCGGACGAGGACACCCGGGACGAGGTTCGCCGCACCCGCGTCTGGATCGTCGTCGTCTCGCTGACCGCTGCGGCTGCTGCCCTGCTGCCGTTGTCGCGCGACATCATCCGCATGACAAAGTTCTCGGGCTCTCTCTACGGAGCCTGCTTCCTGCCGGCTCTCGTCGCGGGGCTCTTTGTCCGCCGCCGCGTCGCAGCTGCGGCCGTCGCGACGATGGTCGTCGGCTCCGTCTGTGTCATCGGCGTCTTCGTCCTGCGAGAGACAGGCGTCGTCAGCCTGCAGGAGGTCTATCCGGGCATCGCTGCCGGGATTCTCGTCTTCCTCGTATGGACGCGTCTGTCGGTGCGCCGTAGGTGAGCCCGGCGCGGGCTCGTGGAGCATCGTCTCGTTGAACCCGGGCTCGAACAGGGATACCCTGTCCCTGAACCGGTCGCCGTCGAGGGGAGTCGCGGCTCCCACGGAGAGTCCCATGCGCAACGAGCTGAGCGTCGAGATCGCCCGTCCCGTGGGCGAGGTCTTCGAGTTCACGATCAACAACACGGTCGAGTGGAGCGAGATCGTCGTCGAGGACGAGGTCGTCGAGAACCGGAACAACGGCGGCGTCGGGACCACCTTTCGCGTCGTTACGCAGGAGTGCGGCCGCCGCATGCAGTTCGACGGTGTGGTCACTCGCCACGACCCGCCGACGGTCTCCGCGATGATCTTGCGAGGCCCTCACTTCGACATCGAGGCCGAGTACACCTTCGAGGACCTGTCCGGGCGGACGCGTGTGACACAGATGTCCAGCGTGCGCGGCAAGGGGCTCACTCGGGTGATGTTCTTCCTTCTCGGCTGGCTGGTAAAGTGCATGGGACGCAAGGCCCTCCAGAAGGACTTCGCGACGCTCAAGCGACTGCTCGAGTCGCCCGGGGGGGCGGCGAAGGACTGAGAGGCTGTTTCGAGACCCCATCCGGGCTTCGGCCGGCTACGGCGGCCCGGCTCGTCATTCGTCTCCGACGCCCCGGCTGCGGCCGCTCTCGCGGAGCTCCTCGAGCTTCGTCTTCAGCTCCTTGACGATCTCCGGACGTGCGAAGAAGAGGTTATTCGTCTCGCCCGGGTCCTTCTCGAGGTTGTAGAGCTGGCCGCTCGCGCCCGGCGCCTTCTCCGGGAGCGCGAAGCGCCTCAAGCGCCCCCGCTCGTAGTTGTTGCCGCCAGACCCGAGATGGTCGAGGTACTTCCACGGGCCGCGCCGGATCGCCAGAGCCAGCGAGATCGTCTGCTGCAGCGTGTAGCGACGGACGGGCTCGTCTCCCTGCTTGCCGAGGAGGACCGGCAGCATGTCGTAGCTGTCCTCGGCCGCGGCGTCCGGCAGCTTCGCCCCGACGACCGCGGCGCAGGTGGCCATCACGTCGGTCAGGCTCAGCGTCTGGGCGCTCGTCGTGTTCGTCGCGATTCGACCCGGCCAGCGTGCGATGAACGGCACGCGGTGACCGCCTTCCCACTGATCGCGCTTCATGCCGCGCCAGGGACGAGCGCCGTCGTGACCGTGGTCGGCGCGCATATGAATCGTGGTCGTGGTCTCCGGGCCGTTGTCGCTCGAGAACATCACGAGCGTGTCGTCGGCGACGCCGAGGCGGTCGAGCGTCTTCATCAGCTCGCCGACGATGAAGTCGAGCTCGAAGATGAAGTCGCCGTGCGGTCCGGACTTCGTCTTGCCCTTGAACTCGTCCGCGGGAAAGGATGGCAGGTGCACCGCCTGGGTCGAGTGAAAGAGGAAGAACGGCTTCTGCGGGCTCCTGTTGACGTGCTCCTCGATGAAGCGCCGACTCTTCTCGAGGAACACGAGATCGACCCGCTCCAGGTCGAAGCCGGGCGCGATCATCCCCGGTCGATTGTCTCGCGAGTACGGGTGCTTCGGGAGAGGCCCGCGATCGACGATTTTCGTCGGTGGGACGGGGATTCGGTCGCCGTCGACGTAGGCGTAGAGCCAGTCCGTCGTCGGGCAGCACACCGTCCCGAAGAACCGATCGAAGCCGCGGTGGATGGGCGCGTCCGGGATGGACCGTGAGTAGTCGATGCGCTTCACGGCATCGAGCCCGTTCCGGTTGAGCGGCTTTCCCTGCCTGTCGAAGAAGGTCATGCCGACGTGCCACTTGCCGAAGCACGCGGTCGCGTAGCCCTTGTCGCGGAGCATCTGCGGCAGCGTCAGGCGACCCTTCTCGATCATGCAGGGACCGCCGGCGCCGGTGAACACGCCGCGTATGCCGGTGCGGAACGCCATGCGTCCCGTTAGCACGCTGTAGCGAGTCGGCGTGCAGACGGTCGACGCGCTGTGTGCATCGGTGAAGCGCATGCCTTCGGAGGCGAGCCTGTCGATGTTCGGCGTCGGCACCTTTGACTGCGGGTTGTAGCAGCGAACATCACCGTGGCCGAGGTCGTCGGCGAGGACGAAGACGATGTTCGGCCCTCGTGCGGCCAGCGGCGGTGTCGTCACGAGGGACGCGAGGACGATCGAGATCAGCAGTGTCGGTTTCATGACCCGGGCACCGTGGGCGACAGCGTTCGGCACAGGAGACTGTAACACGGCGCGGCGGCCGACCCGAGACTTCAGGGCGACGACAGGGACTGTTTCTCGCCTCTTCGGTCCGGGTGTATTACCTTTATTCCTCCGTCCATGAATGTACCTCGCACGGTTTTCTTGATGATCGTCCAGGCTCGACTGTCGCCGGTGCTCGGCGTGCTCGTGGCAGCGGTCGCACCGCTCGTGGAGGCGGTCGAGCACCCGGTGGTTCCCGGGCTCGTCCGGGAGGGGCTGGACTCTCGACTGCGGGGACTGGTTCTACTGGGCGAGCTCGGATGCGTCGGCTGTCACGACGCCGGGCCGCGCACCGGGCTCATTCGTGTCAGGAAGGCCCCGGACCTCTCGGAGGTGGGCTCGAGAGTCTACCCCGGCCATCTGCGTGCCTTCGTCGCCGACCCGCACGGCGTCAAGCCAGGGACGACCATGCCCTCGGTCCTCGCTGGCGACGCCACGGCCCGGTGGCAGGCCGCTGACGCCCTGACCCACTACCTCGTGTCCCTGAGCGACGGCCGCTTCACGGTGGACGCCCCGGATCGCGTCGCCGCGGATCGCGGACGGGAGCTCTTCCACGACATCGGCTGCGTTGCGTGCCACGCGCCGCGGGACGCGGACGACCGGCCTCTGTCCCTGGAGGGCTCCGTGCCTCTCGGACGGCTGGAGCGCAAGTACAGCGTCGGGTCGCTGACCGCCTTCCTCGAGGCGCCGCACGAGGTGCGTCCGTCGGGCCGCATGCCCGACCTGGGCCTCGGTCGCGTCGAGGCGTATCAGCTGGCCAGCTACCTGACGAGAGAAACGCGGGTCCCCGGGCCGCTGCGCTTCACGCTCTTTGTCGACTCGATGCAGGAGGGACCGGAGCAGCTTGCGGGCAAGGAGCTCCGGGCAGGGCTCGCGAGTGGCTTCGACCTCGGCGCCTTCGCCGACCACCGCGTCGACTTCGCGCTGCGTTTCGAGGGCTGGCTCGAGGTCGAGAACGCGGGCGAGCACGACTTCGACCTCGTCGCCGATCACTTCGCACGGCTGACGATCGATGGACGTCCGCTGATCTCGCTGGCGACGGCGGGGCGACGACAGGGGGCGATCGAGCTCGACGCCGGCCTTCACGCCATCGAGCTCCTCTACCTTCATGTCCTCGGGGAGCCGAGGCTGGAGCTGCAGATGTCCGGACCCGGGATTCCGAAGGCGCCGATTCCGTTCTCGATGCTGCGTTCCGAGCGGGTGCCGGGGGCGCGGTTCACCCCGCTGGTCGTCGACGATCGCAAGGCGGCACGCGGCAGGCGCCTCTTCTCGGAGCTGGGCTGCGCACGCTGGCATCCTGTCTCCGCAGGGGCGGCCGCGGCGCCGCCGACGGGGCGTGCGCCGCGGCGGCCGCCCGCCCTCGAGGACATCGACGTCGCGAGGGGCTGCCTCTCGGTGAAGACGGAAGGCGACTGGCCTCGGTTCTCGTTGAGCGCGGAGCAGGTCGCGGATCTTCGCGCCGCGCTGGCGGACGCATCCTTCACTCCGACCGCCGAGCAGAGGATCCGCACGACACTCGCCCGGCTCAACTGCATCGCCTGTCACCAGCGTGGCGAGCTCGGCGGCGTTCCCCCCGGTCGCAACGGCTACTACCGCAGCGTCGACGAGAGCCTTGGAGAGCCGGGCCGCCTACCGCCTCCGCTCACCGGGGTCGGCGCCAAGCTGCGGCTCGACTGGCTGCGCAAGACGATCTCGGACGGCCGACGGATCCGTCCCTACATGAACCTGCGAATGCCGGGATTCGGTGACGATGCGGCCGTGGGGCTCGCCGATCTTCTCGTCTCGACCGATCGTCTGCCGTCCGTCTCCTTCGAGCCGCTGCCGGAGGACAAGAAGAAGGCACGCGCCTTCCGGGACATCGGCCGTCGTCTCGTCGGGAACAGGGGCATGAACTGCATCGCCTGTCACACCTTCCGGGGTCGTGGTACCTCGAGCATGGCGGCGGTCGACATCATCGAGTCCACGACGAAGCGCCTGAGAAAGGACTGGTTCTACCACTACATGCTCGAGCCGGCGCGTTTCCGTGCCAGCACGATCATGCCGCAGTATTTCGCAGGGGGTGAGTCGGTGATCGGCGACGTCGAGGGCGGGGACCCGAAGCGACAGCTCAACGCGATCTGGAGCTACCTCGCGGACGGACGAAATACCGGAGCGCCCCGCGGATTGACGCGCCCTTCGATGGAGATCGTCGTCGGCGAGGAGGCCATCCTGCTGCGCCGCAGCGCTCGGGGCAGCGGCAAGCGAGCGATCAGTGTCGGCTATCCGCTGAAGGTGAGCCTGGTGTTCGACGCGGAGGGTGTCAATCTCGATCAGATCTGGCGTGGGAAGTTCATCGACCCGGCGGGCGTGTGGACCGGCCAGGGCAGCGGAGCCGTGCGAGCGCTGTCTCGCGAGCGTATCCAGCTCTCGAAGGGGCCCGCCTTCTGCGAGCTTGCCGATGCCCTGGCGCCGTGGCCGACGCGCACGAGCCGGGATCTCGGGCTCCGGTTCCGGGGCTACGATCTCGACGAGGTGCGGCGTCCGACCTTTCGCTACGTCTACAGGGACGTCGCGATCACCGACCGGCTCGTGGACATGCCGGGGGAAGGGCCCGGTGGGCCCTTCTTCCGACGTACGCTGACATTGCGGAGTGCGGTGGACCGGACGCTCTGGTTTCGCGCCGCGGTGCACGCGGAGCTCGAGGCGCGAGCTGATGGATCGCTCGGGTACGCCGGCAGGATGACGATCCGTGCGGGCTTCGCCTCCGGGGCCTCCGGATCCATCGAGCCCGTGACGCTGCAGGTTCGACCGTCCGCAGCGGGCCGCGAAGCGATCGTTCCCGTGCGCGTCGGCGGGCGTGTCTCCAGGCTGGTCCTCGAGTACCGCTGGTCGGAGGCTCCGAGATGATCCGAGCTCTCTTCGTCATGCTGCTTCTTCCCGGTGCGGCGACGTCCATCCTCGCACAGCCGCTCGGCGGCCGCTGGGGCACGGCCGAGGCCGAGGAGGAGTACTATCGCATCGTCGACCTGCCGATTCCGGACAACCTGCCCATCGAGACCGGGAGCTTCGATGTCCTGCCCGACGGTCGACTCGTCATCGGAACGCGTCGTGGTGACATCTACCTCGTCGGGGGAGCCTTCGACAAGCGTCCGCGGCTCCGTTTCCATCGCTTCGCGAGCGGTCTCGACGAGGTCTTCGGGGTCGGCCATCGCGACGGCGCGTTCTTCGTCACGCAGCAGACGGAGGTCACTCGCATCACCGACCTCGACGGTGACGACCGGGCCGATCGCTTCGAGACGCTCAGCGACGAGTGGGGCTTCACGGACTACCACGAGTTCTCGTGGGGTTCGCGACCCGACCCTGACGGCAACATCTGGGTCGTGCTCGGACTCTCGAGCTCGTACTACTACCGTTCGCGCTTTCGGGGCTGGGCTATGAAGGTGACACCGTCCGGCGAGACGATTCCGATCGCCAGCGGCATTCGCAGCGCCGGCGGTGTGGCGCCGAACGAGCACGGTGAGATGTTCTACGTCGAGAGCCAGGGACCGTGGAACGGCTCGTGCTCGCTCAAGCATCTCGATCCCGGCGGATTCATGGGTCATCCGATCAGCTTCGCGGCCTACGATCTCGCTCCGAGCATGGGGCCGAGGCCGATCGAGCCTCGCAGCGGCTCGCGTCTCCATGTCGAGAAGAAGCGCGTCAGGGAGCTGGTTCCGTACGCAGTGGTCTTCCCGTATCGCAAGATGGGACAGTCGATCTCCGGCTTTCGCGTCGATCGCAGCGGCGGCAAGTTCGGCCCCTTCGAGAACCAGATCTTCCTCGGGGACTACAGCCTCAGCTGCGTCATGCGGGCCACCACGGAGAAGATCAACGGCGTCTGGCAAGGCGCCTGCTATCCCTTTCGCGAGGGGCTCGGCACCGGCATCCTGGCGCTGCAGTTCTCGCCGGAGGGCTACCTCGTAACGGGCGGAACGAACCGGGGATGGCCCGTCCGTGGGAGTCGCCGGTACGCCCTCGAGCGTCTCGAATGGACGGGTAAGATGCCCTTCGAGATCGAGCGGATCGGCATCCGTGCCGACGGCTTCACGATGGAGTTCACGACCGGGGTGGACAGGGAGCTGGCGTCGCGCGTCGAGACCTACGAGATCCTCCACTACACGCACGTCTACCAGAAGTTCTACGGCAGCCCGGAGGTGGACCTGGGTACGTCGAAGGTGCTCGAAGCGGTCGTGTCGCCGGACGGCAAGTCTGTCCGCTTGAAGCTCGCCGCGCTCGTCGAGGGGCACGTTCACGAGTTTGGTCTCCCGGGGATGCGATCGGCCGACGGCCGCGCCCTGGTACATGACAAGGCGTACTACACGGTCAACGAGATCCCGCGGTCGTGAGTACCGACATGCGACCCGCCGACGGTCTCGGGGGCCTGGCGGGTGCTTCTCTCGCCGCCGACCCGAGCTCCTGTCGCCACGCGTGCGGGCGAGGTGAAAACTCGTTCGCGGCACGTGGATCGTGATTCGCCCGGGTCCGGTCTCCCCGGGGCCGTGCGTTCACAGCAGACTGCGAGATACGGGGACGACGTCAAGGCGATCGAGACACGTCGGCACCCGCTGCACGCTCGAAGTGACGAATCTCTCCACGAGGCCGGCGTCGTTTGCCGGGTCGACGAGCGTCGCGGCGGCATCGCTCGATCGAGCGGGGTGATCACCGATGCCGTCACACAGGCGGCCTCGTTGATCGAGTGCTTCGTGACGAACGGCTCGGCGCCACAGCCCGCCGGCCCCTCTCATTTGCGGCCGAGATCGTTGTCGCGGACCTTCCTCAGCTTCGCCGCCAGCTGCCTCTGGAAGCGATCGACGACCGGGCGGTGCTCCTGCGACGACGAGAGGTTCGTGTACTGCAGCGGGTCCTTCGTCATGTCGAAGAGCTCTACGCCCTTCGAGGCGTCTTCCGCGTACTGGATGAAGGCCCACC
>CAYMLL010000163.1:9729-16758 GCA_964390645.1 uncultured Planctomycetia bacterium
GCCGCGTCGCGCACCACGTGGCTCGGGTCGTCGAGCATCGGCGAGATGTCCTTGCCCTGGATACGCGCCGGCACCCCGAGCCCGCAGAGCCTGGAGACGGTCGGGAAGAGATCGATCAGCTCGGTGAAGGAGTCGCAGACCGCGGGCTTCTTGCCGGGGACGCAGATGATCAGCGGCACCTTCGCGGACTCCTCGTGGAGGCTGACCTTGGCCCAGAAGTCGTGCTCGCCGAGGTGGTAGCCGTGGTCGCTGGTGAAGATGACGATCGTCTTCTTGCCGAGGTCGGCTCGTTCGAGAGCGGCGATCACCTTGCCGACCTGCCGGTCCATGTAGGCGACCGATGCGTAGTACCCGGAGATGGCCTTGCGCTGTCGCAACGGGTTCATCTGCATGTTCTTGCTGGTCTTGTAGTTGATGCCGGCTTTCGGGATGTCGTTCCAGTCTCCAGGTACCTTCTCGGGCAGCGTCATCTTCTGGTGAGGGAACGGCGAGAAGTACGGCATCGGCGCGACGAAGGGAACGTGCGGCCGCACGAAGCCGACCGCCAGAAAGAAGCGCTTCTCCCTGTTCCTGTACTCGTCGATGAGCTCGCAGGCCTTCCTGGCCGTCTTGCCGTCGGAGTGAACGAGGTCGTCCCCGTCGGCAGCGACGATGACGAACGTGTTGCCGCCCACGACGGGCTTCTTTCCCCGAGGGTTCCTCTCGAGCGTTTCGCCGATTCCCGGTGCCTTCCACTCCGGCCCGCGGCTGTTGAACCTCTCGGTCCACGACCGTGGATCGTCGGCACCGTCAGTGCCCTTCTCGATGCCTCCCGGAACGCCCATGTGGAAGATCTTGCTGACGCGTGCGGTGTGGTAGCCGCTGTTCTTGAAATGTTGTGCCCACGTCGCACGATCGCCGATTGCCTTGCGGCCGCTGACGTACCCGAGCACGCCGGTCGCGTGGGGATAGTAGCCCGACATGAACGAGGCCCGTGAAGGTCCGCAGTACGTCGCCTGGCAGTACGCGCGCGTGAAGCGAGTGCCGCGCGCGGCGAGACGATCGATGTTCGGAGTCTTCGAGACCTCGTTGCCGTAGCAGGACAGGGCCGTGGCGGTCAGGTCGTCGGAGATGATGAAGAGGACGTTGTACCCGGGCTTCGCCGCCGGTCCGGCCGACACGGGACCGCAGACGAGCAGCGGGAGGGCGACGAGGGCGAGAAAGGCGAGGAGGATCGTTCGCATGGCGGCTCTCGGGGTTCTGACGCGGGACATCACGGCTCTACGGTCCGGTGAGCACTCTTGATGGTATCGAAAAGACGGGCCAGGAGAAGAGCGGAACGCGCGGGAATCCGGCCAGAGCGCGGTCGTGGGCTTGATCGGCGGACGCTGAAGCGTGTAGAGATGACGGCCGGGCTATCACGACGATCAGCAGGGAGAAGACCATGATCACTCGACGGGAGTTTCTCGGAGCGTTCGGCAGCGCCATGGTCGCGCCGTCCATCGCGTGGCCTCGAGGCGAGCCCCGCAAGCGCATGGCCGTCGTCACCACGGAGTGGCGCTATCATTCTCACGCCTGGCACATGGCGGAGCGCTTTCTCGCCGGCTATCCGAAGCGCAGCCGCTGGCATCGTCCGTCGGTCGACGTTGTCGCGGCTTACGTCGACCAGAAGCCTGCGAACGACCTGAGCCAGGACCGGTCGAGGGAGTTCGGGTTCTCGATCTACCCCACGGTCGCGGAGGCGCTGCGCCGTGGAGGGGACGAGCTGGCGGTCGATGCGGTTCTCCTCATCGGCGAACACGGCAACTACCCGCACAACGAGATCGGTCAGAAGCTGTACCCGCGCTACGAGCTCTTCAAGCAGGTCACGGCGGTCTTCGAGAAGGACGGACGTGCGGTCCCGGTCTTCAACGACAAGCATCTGTCGTGGAAGTGGGAGTGGGCCAGGGAGATGGCCGAGTCGGCTCGCAGGCTGGAGTTTCCCTTCCTCGCGGGCTCGTCGCTGCCGGTAACCTGGCGCATGCCCGCTCTCGATCTTCCCTTCGGAGCGCAGGTCGACGAGGTCATGTGCGTCGCCATCGGCGGCGTCGACAGCTACGACTTTCACGCTCTGGAGACCATCCAGTGCATGGCGGAGCGCCGACGCGGGGGGGAGACGGGTGTCGAGTGGCTCGAGGCCCTGCGTGGCGACGAGGTCTGGAAGCGCATGGAGAAGGGCTCCTGGGAGCGGGGTGGGTGGGACCCCGGGCTCTTGCAGGCTTGCCTCTGCCGGAGCCAGACGCTGGCGCAGTCGAAGACGGCCAGCCATCGCTACCCTGAGGCGAGGCAGATTCGCGAGTGGGTGAAGGACCCGGTGATCTACCGGTTTCAGTATACCGACGGGGTCGGGGCGACGATGCTGCTGATGAACGGCCTCGTCAGCGATTTCACCTTCGCGGCGCGTTTGAAGGGGCGCCCCGATCCGATCTCGACGTTGTTCTATCTGCCGCCGAACCCGAATGTCGTCTACTCCGCGGCGCTGATGTCGAAGGTCGAGGAGATGATCGCGACGGGCAAGCCTCCGTATCCGGTCGAGAGGACACTCCTGACGTCGGGGCTCGTCGAAACGGGCATGAAGTCGCTGGCCAAGGGGGGCGCGCGACTCGGGACGCCGCATCTCGACGTGCGGTACGAGGCGCCGCGAGAGTCGCAGTTCTGGCGCGCTTGAAAGAACGGTCGCGAGGCCCGCGGTCGAGCCTCGCCAGACTCTCGCCTCGACTCGTTTTCGCGGTGGTGTCGCTCGTGAGGAGGCGCGGGCTCAGAAGTACGCCTTCTCGGCCGTCTTGCGCAGGATCCACTCACGGTCGCTCGCGTCGAGAAAGTCCGCGTGCGTGCGGATGAGGTCGACCGAGCTCACGTAGTCGTGGCCGTCCGCTACCTGGAAGGGGCAGTCGCTTGCCCACATGAGGCGCTCGGGGCCGAAGGCGTCGAGCACGCGGCGGATCATCGGCAGGAGGTCGCGGTAGGGCGCCTTCTTCTTTCCGAGAGCGTAGTAGGCCGAGATCTTGACCTTGACGTTCTCGTGTCGGGCGAGCCGGCAGAGCTGGTCGAGCTGCTCGACGGGGAGTTTGCCGTCGATGCCGATACGGGCGAAGTGATCGATCACGACGGGCGTCTTCGGATAGCGCCGGCACATGCGGTCGACGGACGGCAGGTGGACCGGGTTGATCAGCGGACAGATCTGCTGCCCGGACTCGGCGGCGTGGGCCCACATCTCCTTCATGCCGTCGCTGTCGAGCCAGCTTTCGGGGGAGCCTTTGCCGGGTCGTATGCGAAAGCCTCGCACGCCGTTCTCCGCGAGCTCCTTCATCTTCTGCCGTGGGCTCGCGCTCTCGTCGATAACCGCGACGGCCGAGAAGACTCCCTCGTGTCGCTTCAGGACATCGAGCATGTAGGAGTTGTCCAGGCCGTAGAAGCTCATCTGGATCAGCACGATCCTCCGGACGCCCGACGGTCGACAGTGCTTGAAGAGCTCCTGGGGCGTGAAGCTCTGCGGCTGCATCTGCTCCTTCCGGAAGCTTCCGGCGAGCGGATAGCGGCTCGTGTCGGGCGTCCACACGTGCACGTGCGCATCGATGATCCCGGCGGCGGTCGGCTTCGGAGCGTCCTCGCCGAGGAGAGAGGTACCGGCGAGTGCACAGGTTCCAGCGCCGGCGAGCGTCGTGCGCAGAAAGTCGCGTCGCGGTGTCGGGGCGCCGTCGTCGGCACGCTTCGGCGATCTCGGGAGTCGGGTCATGTGAGCAGCTCTCGCACGATGTTCGCCTCCTCGACTCCGGTCAGACGCTCGTCGAGGCCGCGGTGCCTGTAGATCAGGCGCTCGTGGTCGATTCCCAGCAGGTGGAGGATCGTCGCGTTGAGGTCGTGCACCGCCACGGGGTCGCGGACGATATTGTAGCAGTAGTCGTCGGTCTCGCCGTGCTCGATGCCGCCGCGGATGCCGCCGCCGGCCATCCACATCGAGAAGCAGCGGCCGTGGTGGTCCCTGCCGTACCTGTCCTTCGACAGCTTGCCCTGGCAGTAGACGGTGCGGCCGAACTCGCCGCCCCAGACGACCAGCGTGTCGTCAAGCATGCCACGTCGCCGGAGGTCCCGGACGAGCCCTGCGGAGGCCTGGTCGACGTCCTTGCACTGCAGCGGCAGAATCCTCGGGAGGTCCCCGTGCTGGTCCCAGCCGCGGTGGAACAGCTGGATGAAGCGTACGCCCCGTTCGGCCATGCGGCGCGCCAGGAGGCAGTTGGCGGCGAAGGTCCCGGGTGTCCGCGCCTTCTCGCCGTAGAGCTCGAAGGTGGAGTCCGGCTCGTCGGAGATGTCGGTCAGCTCCGGAACCGAGGTCTGCATACGGAACGCCATCTCGTACTGTGCGATGCGCGTGTCGATCTCGGGATCCCCGAAGGCGTCGGCCTTCAGCCGGTTGATCCTTCTCAGCCCGTCGAGGAAGCGCCGGCGGGCGGTCCTGTCGAAGCCAGGCGGGTCGTTGAGGTAGAGCACCGCGTCGCGCGCGTTGCGTAGCTTGACACCCTGGTGCTCCGAGGGCAGGAAGCCGCTGCCCCAGAGGCGAGAGAAGAGCGGCTGACCGTCGGGGCGGCCCGTTCCCTGCGACAGCAGGACGAGGTATGCCGGGAGATCGTCGCTGTCACTGCCGATGCCGTAGCTGAGCCACGACCCGAGGCTCGCCTTGCCGAGCTGCTGTGAGCCCGTGTTGATGAAGGTGATCGCCGGGTCGTGGTTGATCGCGTCGGTGTGAACCGACTTGATCACCGCGATCTCGTCGGCGATCGATCCGATGTGGGGGAGCGCCTCGCTGACCAGGCGCCCACACTTTCCATGGCGCCGAAACCGGAGCTTCGAAGCGGCGCACGGGAAGCTCGACTGACTCGCCGTCATCAACGTCACCCGCTGCCCCCTGCGGACCGATTCGGGTAGCTCGGTGCCGTGGAGCTCCTTCAGCCCCGGCTTGTGGTCGAGCGTCTCGAGCTGCGATGGGCCGCCGGACTGGAAGAGGTAGATCACGCGCCGGGCGCGTGGCGCGAAGTGCGGTCCGCCGAGCGTCCCGCCGTCCGGAGCGCCGTCCGATCCGCGGAGGTCGCGATCGAGAAGGGAGGCGAGCGCCGCTGCGCCGAGGCCGGCCGCCGTCCTGGAGAAGAGCCGGCGGCGTGTCGACAGCCCGCGGGGCTCCTCGTGGGGACTCCTGCTCGCGGCGATGGTGCGATCGAGGGAGGGCATACCGGCTACTCGCGCGTCAGCGTCTCGTCCAGGTTGAGGATCAGGCTCGCGACCGTCGTCAGGGCCGCGTGCGTGGCGGGCTCGAGCGTCTCGTCACGCGCCGACTCGCCGACAGCGAGCAGCTTCGCCGCGGCCTGCGTATCGTCGCGGTAGACCGCCGCTTGCTGCCGGTAGATCTCGTCGAGCACCTTCGCCTCGGCGCCGGAAGGCGACCTCGCCGTGGCGAGACGGAAGGTGTGCTCGATGCGCTCCGTCACCGTCGCCCCGTCGAGGCTCGGCTCGGTGAGCACCCGCTGGGCGAGAGCTCGCGCCGCCTCGACGAAGGTGGGGTCGTTCATCAGCACGAGAGCCATCAGTGGCGTGTTCGTCCGCTGCCTGCGGACGCATGCGGTCTCCCGGTCCGGAGAGTCGAAGGCGTCGAGGTTCGGCGGCGGCACGGATCGCCTGCGGAAGACGTAGACGCTCCTGCGATAGAGACTTTCGCCGTGGTCCTGGACGTAGGTCTGGTTGCGCATCTCCTTCCAGAGCCCGGGAGGCTGGTAGGGCTTGACGCTCGGTCCGCCCATCCTCTCGACGAGCAACCCCGCGATGGCCAGCGCGCCGTCGCGGATCATCTCCGCGGGAAGCCGACGGCGCGTGCCGCGTGAGAGCAGGTGGTTTCCGGGGTCGCGGGCGCGGGTCGCGGGCGTGGTCGCCGAGCTCTGACGGTAGGTGCTCGACGTGACCATACGGCGCAGCATCGCCTTGACGTTCCAGCCACTCTCGATGATCTCGACGGCGAGCCAGTCGAGCAGCTTCGGGTGCGAAGGTCGCTCACCCTGCGAGCCGAAGTCCTCGGTCGACTCCACCAGGCCCCTCCCGAAGACGAGCTGCCAGAGCTGGTTGGCGATCACGCGCGAGGTGAGCGGATGCGAGGGGTGAACGAGCCATCTGGCGAGTCCGAGACGGTTTCTCGGCGCGCCTTCCGGAAGCGGCGGCAGGCCGGCGGGTGTTCCCGGCGTGACCTTGTGACCGCGTCGATCGTAGAGTCCGCGTTCGAGAAAGAAGGTATCGCGCGGTCTCGGCATCTCGTCCATCACCATCGTGGTGGGGAGACCCTCGCGGAGCTCGCGTGAGCGGGCTTCCAGCGCTGCCCTCTCCTTCGTCCACCCGGCGAACGCGTCGTCGTGGTTCTCCAGGTAGTACGTTTCGAGGCGACGCGTCTCGTCCGTCGTGCGCTTCTCCCTCGGCTTCGCCAGGATCGAGCCGACCGGATCCGCCCCGGCGAGTCGCGCGACCATCGCGGCGGAGAGCTCGCGGTCGTAGGCCCGCACCTCGTCGATGCGACCCCTGAAGAACCCGCTGGGGTTCCGTCGTCCGATGTGGGCGGGGGTCTCGGTGCGAATCGTCGCGGTGAGGCTGTTCCGGGTGATCGGAGCCTCCTGCTCGATCCCGTCGATGTAGATCCGGATGCCCTCGGCGCGGCTTGAGCCGTCGTAGGTGACGAAGACGTGCGCCCACTTGCCGGGCGGCAGCTTGGTGACCGTCTTGCGGTGCAGCGCGTTGTCCGGCCAGTGGTGGATGACGTGAGCCTCGATCTGGCCGCCGGTCGCGAAGACATCGAAGCCGCGGTACGACGCGCCGTCGTTCATGCGCGACAGCACGGCGCCGCTCGCCTGCCCTTCGGGGTGGATCCACGCGCCGCAGGAGAACGAGTCGTCCCGCTCGAAGTCGAGCGCGTCGCCGTCGTCGTCGCAGGCGCCGCCGTCGAGCTCGAGCGCGCGGCCGAGCTTCCCTTCCGTCCACCTG
>CAYMLL010000164.1:0-16730 GCA_964390645.1 uncultured Planctomycetia bacterium
GCACAGGACTCGGGGCCCGCACAGGACTCGGGGCCCGCACAGGACTCGGGGCCCGGGATCGAGCCCGAAACGGACTCGACCACGGATTCCGATCCGTCGCCCCGCCCGGCCTCCTGAGGGGTTAGCCCGGCGGCCAGCTCAACGGCCTTCCCGCGAGCAGGTGCACGTGCAGGTGAAACACGGACTGCCCGGCCCCGGCCCCGTTGTTCATGACCAGGCGGTAATCCTCGTAACCCTCGTCGGCGGCGATCTTCGTCGCCACCCAGCAGAGGTGACCGAGGAGTCCTCGGTCGTCCTCGCTCATGTCGCCGACGCCCACGAGTGGCTTCCTGGGAATCACCAGCACGTGAAGCGGGGCCTGTGGGCTGATGTCGCGAAAGGCGAGAGACTGATCGTCCTCGTGGACGATGTCGGCGGGGATCTGACGGTCGATAATCTGCTGGAAGATGGTGCTCATCCGGAAACCTCGTGGGATTTGGCCGCCGTACAAGAATCTACAACCCTACGATGGACTCGCCGGTCGGCCGGGTGCAAGATACACCATTACGGATCGTCCGAGGACCAGGAGTTTCGCCGGAGGTATCGAGGAATTCAATGTACGCGACCGTGCTGATCGCCGCCCTCTGTGCGGCCCCCGAGACCACCGCTGCCGAGAACGCGGCTGCCAAGAAGGCCACCGTAGAACCGGCCGCGCTGACCTACTCCAAGAACATCGCGCCGATTTTCCAGCAGCACTGCCAGGACTGTCACCGGCCCGGCGAGGTCGCTCCGATGTCCCTCCTCACCTTCGAGGACGCACGACGCTGGAAGCGCTCGATCAAGAAGGAGATCCGATCGGGCCAGATGCCGCCGTGGCACGCCGACCCCAAGATCGGACACTGGCGCAACGATCGTCGCATGAGCGCGACCGAAATCGACAGCGTCATTCGCTGGATCGATGCGGGCGCCCCGGAGGGAGACCCCGCCGACCTGCCGCCCGCGAAGACGTTCACCAGGGGCTGGCGCCACGGCCCTCCCGACGTGGTCCTCCAGATCCCGAGGGCTTTCCGTGTCAAGGCGGAAGGCACGATCCCGTACAAGTACTTCACCGTCTCGACGGGCTTCACCGAGGACAAGTGGGTCCGCGCGGTCGACGTGCGCCCCGGCGACCCCGCGGTGGTGCACCACATCATCGTCTTCCTCCAGGGACCTGAGAGAGGTCGCCTGCGGCCGAACAGCCTCTGGCGCAACCACCTCGGAGGCATCGCACCCGGCGAGGAGCCGGACGTCTTCGCACCCGGTTGTGGCAAGCTGATTCCCGCCGGGTCGAAGCTCGTCTTCCAGATGCACTACACAGCGAACGGCAAGGCGACGAGCGATCGATCCAAGATCGGCCTCTACCTCTCGGACGACGAAGGCCGTACGCCGCTGAGACAGGTCCATCTCCGCGCGGCGATGAATCCCTGGCTGCGGATCCCCGCAGGAGCCGACAACCACAAGGTCGACTCGAGCTACACGTTCAAGGAAGAGGCGCGCGTCCTGGCGCTCATGCCACACATGCACCTGCGCGGCAAGAGCTTCCGCTTCGATCTCGTCAAGCGGGACGGCACGCGATCCACGATCCTCGACGTCCCACGGTACGACTTCGACTGGCAGCACAACTACACGTTCGAGAAGCCGCTACGGGTCGAGCTCGGTGACAAGATCTACTGCTCGGCTCGCTTCGACAACTCCAAGAACAACGAGGCGAACCCCGACGCCACGAAGAGCGTCCGCTGGGGAGACCAGACCTGGCAGGAGATGATGATCGGCTTCATCGCCTACGTGAAGGACGACGGCAGACCGGTCTATCCCGACGAGTAGGCGCGGGAAGCGCCGCCGCGACACGCAGCACGTCCTTCCGGGGAGCCGCGCCGGAACGCGTGCCCCCCGGCATCACTCGCTGCCGAGGCTCCTCAACAGCGCCAGTGCGCGAGGATGGTCCGGAGCGATTTCGAGAAGGTCCTCCAGAACCTCCTTCGCGGCGGCGACATCTCTCGCCCGGACGAGCTCTCGCGCCAGGTTGAGGTAGGACGGCGGACCGAGACGATCGAGCTCGATCGCCTTGCGAAACGCGGCGAGCGCCTCCCTGGTCCTGCCCAGCGCACCGAGGATAAGACCGAGGTTGTTGTGCGCCGACGCGTACCGAGGCTCGACGGTCACCGCCGTCTCGCACGCCTTCCGACCCGCCTCGAACTCGCCGGACTCGGCGAGGATGACCCCGAGGTTGCTCCACGCCTCGGCGTCCTCGGGGTCGAGCTCGACGGCCTTCTCGTAAGCGGCGCGCGCCGCCCGGGAATCCCGAAGTTGACGGTGCGCCGTGCCCATCCGCTTGTGGATCGTGGCCATCCCCGGCTCTCTCTTCACAGCCTGGAGAAACCGTTCCAGAGCTCGCCGCGGACGAGCCCTGGCCAGCTCGACGTTGCCGAGGTTCATCAGAGCCTCGACGTGTCCGGGGCGTAGCTTCAACACCTTTTCGAACCGGGCTCCGGCCTCTTCGATCCGGCCCTCGCGCGCGGCAACGACACCGAGGTTGACGACAGCATCGACAAACTCGGGATGTCCCTGGAGCGCCGACATGAAGGACCTGCGCGCGTTCGGCAGATCGTCGAGCTCGAGGAACACCAGGCCGGAGTTGTAGTAGCTCTCGACATCGCCCGGCCGGCGCGCGATCGCGTGTCCGAAATTGTCGAGCGCGTGACGCGGCAGACCGGCCTCCATGTACGAGACGCCGAGCTGGAAGTAGCCCCGATGAACCTCCGACGCGTGATAGATTCCGGGAAAGGGCAGACCTACTCGCTGGCGCCCGACGAGGTCACCGGGGATACGCGTGGCGTCCGCTGCGAGGTCTCTCCAGCCGACGACGCCCTCGTAGAGTCGCACGATCGCACCACGCCCGTCGATGAGAAGGCTGCACGGAAGCGACAGCCGGCGCGGCCACCAAGCGACATCCTGGATCTGCAGGGAAAGCGCCAGCAAGGACGAGCGGTCCACCAGAGCGATCGGCGTGCTGACGCGTCTCGAGATGCGGTCGAGCTGGTCCCGCTCGGAGTCCGCTGGACGAGCCATCACCGCGACGACGGGAATCGCCTCCTCGTCGCCCGCGCGAGACTCCTGCCACTCGACGAGCTCCCGCACACAGCGAGAGCAGTCCGGCGACCAGATGTTGAGGACGAAGGGAGCACGGGTGTAAGGACGCCAGTTCCACTCCCGGCCGGAGAGATCGGTCGCGTCGAGACGGGGTAGCGGCGCAGGATCGAGCAGCCAGAGGCGCCTCGGGGTCTTCTCCCTGCGATTCTGTGTGCTGCCGTGGACCGGAGCTCCATCGCTGACGGCGCGAGGGCGAAACGGCGCACGCGAGATCTCCGCCACACCTTCCGTCACCCGATACGCATGCCCCACGGCGAGGGAGTCGAAGCGCTGCGTCCCCCCGTTCGGCCAGCGCACCGTCAGCCGATCGATCGTCCTCGCTGCGCCGACACCGAAGAAAAGCTCTCGCGAGCTCTGCGACAGGAAACCGGAGCCTGCGCGCACCTCCTTCACACGGGTGGATCCACCGACCTCGACAACCACGCGAGCGCCGATACCCTGGCGATTCGACTCACGACCGTCGAGACGGACGGAGATCCTGCCGTGCGGGCTCTGCGAGTCGTTCCTCAGAACACGCACCTGCGGTCCGTTGCGATTCTTGAGGACCAGATCGGGGTCGCCGTCGCGATCGTAGTCCCAGACCGCGACGCCTCGACCGTCCTCGATGAAGTCGAGCCCGGAGGCGGCCGAGAGGTTCGCGAATCCGCCGTCCGCACCACCCTGATAGAAGCAGTTGCGCTCGAAACCCGACCACGATCCACCGGTGCGAATCAGCCGGTTGATCGCCTCCCACGCATCCTCGTAGCGCGAGATCCGGGTGTCGACTCCCGTCGCACGCGGCACGACCTGCCGCCAGAAGAAGCTTCACAAGTCGTCCTTCTTCTCGTTCGAGATGAAGCCGTTGACGACGTAGAGATCCTCGTGTCCGTCACCCTCGACGTCGAGGAACTGCGCCGACCACGACCAGCGAGCAAAGAAGGCGCCGGAACGGATGCTGACGTCCTCGAAGCGCCCGTCCCCGAGGTTACGAAAGAGCGAGTTGCCGCGCGCCATACGCAGGTACGTCGAGCGGAGCTTGTCGGTCTCGAATTCCGGCTGTCCGGCGATGCGTCGCCCGGCCGATGACCACATGTTACCGACGAGAAGGTCGATCCTGCCGTCGTTGTCGAAGTCCTCCCACGTGACGCTCATGCCGTTGCCGACATCGTCGACCCCGAGCTCCTCGGCGACATCGCGAAACCTGCCACCGTCGTTACGATAGAGGTTGTTCTTGCCGAAGTCGTTCGCGACGTAGAGATCCGGATCGCCGTCGTCGTCATAGTCGGCCCACGACGCCGCCAGGCTGAAACGACGGTTACCGACCGTCAGTCCGCTCGACTTCGTCACGTCCTCGAACCGCAGCCGACCGCGGTTGCGAAACAGGAAGTTCGGCGCGCCGTTGTTGGCGTCGTGGTACGGGTACGGATACGACGACTGGAGCTTCGACGCGCTCCCGGCCCAGAAGACGTAGCTGAACACGTAGAGATCGAGGTCACCGTCCTTGTCGTAGTCGGCCGCGGCGCAGCCGAGCGTCGAGGCGGCAAGCAGATCCACCGTCTCGAGCCCGCTCCCACGCCTCCGGCGGAAGCTCCTTCCGTTGATGTTCTCGAAGAGAAGAACTTCCAGCGAGGTGACGGCCACGAGATCGTTGTCGCCGTCGTTGTCGAGGTCGACGAAGAGCACCCCTCCAGTGTTGTCCAGAACGTCGACACCCGCCTTGCGCGAAACATCGAGGAAGCGACCGTCGCCGAGGTTGCGGTAAAGACGATTCGGAAGACCCGCGGGCTGCGACACGTAAATGTCGTCAAGCTCGTCTCCGTCGTAGTCGCCCACCGCGATACCCTGGTGGCCGTACACATCGATACCGCTCGCCGAATCGACACGGTGTCGCCAGTAGCCAACGCCACGCGAGAGCTGCTCGCGATAGGAGCGCGAAGCGCCCAGTGCCTCGTCGGAGACATCCGAGAACACCCGCTTCGCGACCACCGCTCTCTCGTAGGACACCCGGTCCACCGAGGAGATCCGTAACGCGGCATCGGCCATCGTCCAGACGACGTCCCAGACGGTCCGAACCTGCGCGTACTCGCCTGTCGCGAGCTGCCCGTCCATCTCGAGGAGAACCCGTGTGCCGACGTCGGCATCGTCCCCGCTCTCGAAGCGGAAAACCTTGAACTTCGCCTTGCGGACCTCGCCGCACACGGCACCGAGCCGGCTGAGCTCAGCGCTCCACCGCGCGGCGTCGAGTTCACGCTTGCCGTCACGTGTGCGGTCTCTCCACGCACGACGGCCGTCACGGTCGAGAAAGGGCTCCACGGCAACCGGAACGAGTCTTGCACCTCCGAACTCCGGTGCAAGCAGCGGGCCGAGGCTCTTCACCTCGAAAGGGTTCCGCAAAGTGACCACCCACTCGGCCAGCTCGTCGAGCCGCGCCACCACCCGCGCGCTGATCCGCTCACCAACGAAGCGGTCGTCGGCGCTCGACACCTTGCCGATCACCCAGTCGAGCGCTCCCTCACCACCGTCGGCACGCCGCGGCACCTCCAGACGCAACGCCGGCCCACCAGGCTCCCCGGGCTTCTCGGGCTCCTCGGCAGCCGGCGGCACCGACAACGCGACGACGAGAACGGCCGTTATGCCGGAGCGGAAACGACTCATACCACGATGATCAGCAGGCAACGCTCTGCAAGAAGAGGGAAAAGCCGGTCTGGGTGACCACGGGATTCTACGCGCGGAGTCCCGCAAAGCGAAGCTATCTCGACGTGTCGTGAACGACTTCGCCATCCACGATCGTCGCCAAACAGTGCGTGGTGTACTCGAACGGATCGCCGTCATAGAGCGCAAGGTCGCCGTCCTTGCCCGCCGCAATCGATCCAACCCGCCTGTCGATGCCCAGGATTCTCGCAGCGTCGATGGTGATCATCGCGAGCGTCTCCTCGAAGCTCAGACCGTTGGCAGCCGCCATCGCCGCCTCGAAGAGGACGACGCGCGTCTTCGGAACGTAGGCCTCGTAGCCGCTCTGCATGGCCACACGGATGCCTGCCCGCTGCAGACGCGCAGCGGTCTCGAAGCTCGCGTTCTCGAGCTCGCCGTTCGCCCTGGCCATTCCCGGGTGGAGAATGACCGGCACGCCGGCGGCCTTGATCTCATCGATGAGGAGATAGCTCTCGGCGGCACCGTCGAGCCAGAGACGCACGTCGAGTTCACGCGTCAGCCGCAAAGCCGTCGCGATGTCCTGGGTTCGCTGAGCCGTGACCAGCAGCGGCACTTCCTTGTTGAGGACTCTGGCCAGCACTTCGAGCCCGATATCCCTCGCGGGTCGCTCTTCGCCAGCCGGACCGCCATTGGATCGCTTTCGCGCGTAGTCCCGTGCCTGGTCGAGCTTCTTCCGGAGCATGGCGACCTGCTTGCCCCGGGTGCCCGGAGACTTTCCCTGCTTCGTCGACCGTGGACCGAGTGTCACGGCGACCGCCGCCGTATCAGCAACGAGCGCATCCTCGACGGTGTTGCCGGTGGTCTTGACGATGATCGTCTGCCCCGAGATCAGCTCTCCCGGAGCGTGCCCCGTATGCACGGTGGTGACGCCGAAGCTCCTCACCCAGCCGACGAGACGCTCGTGCGCATTGTACGCATCGACGGCACGCAGCTCCGGCTGCATCGGGCTCGAGCTCTCGAGCTGGTCCTGATCGTGACGCTGGTTGAACTGTCCGGTGAGGCCGACGACGGAGTGGCCGTCGATCAGCCCAGGGGTGACCACCGCCGCCTGGAGCTCGCGAAAACCCGTCGGAATCTTCACGTCCGCGGCCCTGCCGACCGCGGCTACCTTTCCGTCACGCACCACGACGACCCCGTCGGTGATGGGAGGACCCGACATCGTGTAGAGCCTCGTCGCACGTACAACGACCTGCGCATCGATCCACGGCACATTCAGAACGGAAACCACGCCGGCGAGCAAGACCTGCAACGCTCTGGTCGTCATCGTGCGCCTCCTTCATCGCCGAAGCAGCAATGGTACGGCTCCTGGTCGCTGCCGGCCCCGTAGCCGCCGACCGCGTGCAGCCGATCCTTCGGATCATCGCGATCGAAGACCTTCACGCCCTCGATCCACGTCTGAAGCACCTTCGTGTAGACGCTGAGCGGATCGCCGCTGAGGACCACGAAGTCCGCGTCCTTGCCGACGCGCAGCGAGCCGATGCGATCACCGAGGTCGAGCATCCTCGCACCGGCAAGAGTCACCGACTCCAGGGCGGCCTTGCGCGACATTCCGGCTCGAACCGCAAGCGCCGGCTGCCGCAGAAAGAGCCGCGAGTCCGTGATCCAGTCGTCCGTATGAAACGCGGTTGCAACGCCGGCCTTCTCGAGGATGGCGCCGGTCTGAAACACGAGATTGACGGCCTCGAGCTTGCCGCCCGGACTGTCGACGAGAATGATCGAACACGGTGCACCCGCCCTGGCGATCTCGTCCGCGACTTTCCAGCCCTCGCTGACGTGATGGAGCACGACGCGGAACCCGAACTCCTTCGCGAGGCGCAGCACCGTTACGATGTCATCGTGACGATGCGTGTGATGGTGCACGACACGCTTGCCGTCGAGCACCTCGACGAGTGCCTCCAGCCGCAGATCGCGCGGAGGCGCCCTGGCGGGGTCCGCGGCGGCTCTCACGATCTTGTCGCGGTACTCCTGGGCGCGCACGTACTCGGCCCGCACGAGGGCGGCGGACTTTCCACGCGTTCCCGGAAAGGGAGGGTCGCGTCGCGAGTTGGTGCCGTTCGCCATCTTGATTCCACCGAGCGGCGAGCCATCCCTGGCGCGAATGAACATGTCCTCGATGGTGCGCGCCTTGCGAAGCTTGACATAAACCGTCTGGCCACTGAGCAGATGGCCCGATCCCGGCATGATATTGAGCGTCGTCAGACCCCCGGCGACCGCACGACGGAAGCCCGAGTCGTGCACGTTGATCGAGTCGTACACGCGAACATCCGGCTGCAGCGGCTCCGAGCTGTCCGCGCCGCCGACTCCGCCGATGTGACTGTGCGTGCAGACGAGGCCCGGAAGGATGGTCTTCCCGACCGCGTCGACACGCACCGCACTCTCCGGGACGCTCGTACCTTCGACCGGACCGAGCGCCCGGATCACACCGTCGACCACGACCAGAGTGCCGGAGCCGATCGGCTCACCCTCTATCGGAATGATGCGCGCGCCCAGGAACGCGTGCGGCCGCTCCTGGGCCCGTACAGGACCGGCAGCCGAGACCGCGACGGCGGCGAAGAAAGGCCACAGAAACCTCGAGTATCCGGACACGGTACGCCTCCTCGTTCATGAGCACCCAGCTCCACTCTATCGCGGGAAGCGGCACGAACCAACGCGCACCACGGGATTTCGGACAGGGCCGCTGCCGCTCGTCGCTACGTCAGCTCCCTTTCGCCGGTCCCGGTGATGGAGGCCGGGCTGGTGAAAGCTGCCACAGAGACATCCCAAGCGGGGGATACGACGCTATAATCGGCGGGGTCGAACGGGCGAGTGCTGCGTGGTCGCGTCCCGCCGCTCGACGCGGCGGATGCGAGAATCCTGTCCCGCGCCTGCGGGATGCATCGGAAGCAAGGAGGGTGTCCTTGAGAACCGGTCGCTATCAACCATCATCGGGGTTGCGCACTGCAATCATCATCCTGCTCGGAACGGCGACCTTCTCGGCGCGTGTCGACGCACAGCTCGTCATCAACGAGATCCTCGCAGACAACAAGCGAACCCTGCTCGACGACGACAGGGAGAGCTCCGACTGGGTCGAGCTCTTGAACACCAGCGCCACGGCGATCAACGTCGGAGACTTCTCCATCAGCGACGATCCGCAGATGCCGATGAAGTGGCGGTTTCCCGAGGCCGAGCTAGGCCCCGGCGAGTTCCTTCTCGTCTGGTGCAGCGGCAAGAACCGCACCATGCCGTCGAGAAGCGAGCTCACCGCGCGCGACTCGACCATCCCGTTCACGCCGACGATCCTGGATCTCGATCGCCCCTGGCGCTACCTCGTCGGACAGCCCGAAGACCTCGGTCCCCCTGCCGACTGGGCGGACCCGGACTTCGACGACTCGAACTGGCCGACCGGCCTGCCGGGATTCGGCTTCGGCGACGACGATGACACGACCGTGCTCCCCGAGGACATCGGCGCGGTCTTCCTGCGCACCGAGATCGAGATCACGGATCCCACCGAGCTGGACAACCTCGTCCTCAACGTCAGCTTCGATGACGGCTTCGTCGTCTTTCTCAACGGACAGCGGGTCCTCGACGTCAACTACACCGTCGAGGAGGATCCGACCTTCGCCAGCCGGTCCTCTCGGTCGCACGAGGCACGCTTCCCGCAACGCTTCGACATCAACGACTGGATCGAACGCCTGCGACCCGGCGAGAACACGATCGGTGTCGTCGTGCTCAACCGGACGATCTCCAGCGCCGACCTCAGCTTCGCGCCCCAGATCGGAACCGTCCCACCGGTTTTCCATACCAGCTTCCGGCTCGACAACGACGGTGACTTCGTCCTGCTGTTCTCTACGACGGCGAACGACTTCGTCGACGCGGTCGAGTACCCCGAGCAAGTCGAGGATCACTCCTACGGTCGCCCGCCAACGACGCCCGACGAGTTCGCGTACCTCCTCTTCCCGACGCCGAGAGAGGTGAACGACGATCACGCCTCCGGCGAGCCCATCCCGGAGTTCGTCGAGTTCTCGCCTCGGGCCGGCCTTCACAACGGTCCCGTCGACGTGGTCCTGTCCGCGAACATGCCCTTCGAGGACGCGGTGATCCGCTACACGACGACGGGAGCGGACCCGATGCCCTCGAGCACTCTCTACGACGGTCCGATCCGCGTCTCCACCAACCGGGTCATCCGCGCGAACGTCTTCCTCGACGACCGGCCGGTTCTGAAGGCAGCGTCCAGGAGCTACTTCACACGCGCCGACGCTCTCGTACTGCCCCGTATATCGATCTCGATGAATCCGCAAGTCTTCAATCAGCTGCACAACGCGGGAGACGCGCGCGGCAGGGCGTCGGAACGCGAGGGCTTCATCGAGGTATTCGACGCTCTCGGGAATCTCGGAACAGCGACCGGATTCGGCCTGCGACTGCACGGCGGCGCCGGTCGGGGCGGTGGAATAACGACGAAGAAGGCCTACAAGGCGTACTTTCGCGGCGAGTACGGGGACACCCGGCTTCGACTCGCCATGATCCCCGACACGCCGGTCGACAGCTTCGACAAGCTCGTGCTGCGATCCAACTTCAACGACGCGTTTCGCACCGGAGCAGCGGCGGCGTTCATCCGGGACCAGGTCATCCGCGACCTCCATGAAGACATGGGTGCGTTGGTCTCACACGGCTCCTGGAACAATCTCTACGTCAACATGCGCTACCGCGGCGTCTACAACGTCGTCGAGCGCATGGACGGGAAGTTCCTGGCCTCCTACTTTCCGGAGGACGGCGAGAACTGGGACGTCATCAAGACCAGCAACGACGTCCTGGACGGAGACTCCCGCGAGTGGAACCGGATGCTGACCTTCTTTCGCAACAACAACCTGTCAAACGACGAGCTCTACGATCAGGCTGTCGACTTGATCGACCTGGGGGACTACACCGCGTACATGCTCCTCAACATCTGGGCGCAGAACCACGACTGGCCGCACAACAACTGGTACGCAGCGCGGCCGCGCCGGGAGGATGGTAAGTGGATCTTCCTCAGCTGGGACGCCGAGTTCGGGCTCGGACGCTCGCCGACCGGCTACAGTTCGGACACGCTCAACCATGTGCTTGGCCGCTCCACCTCAAGCCTGGGGCTGATCGTCACCAACCTGCTCGCAAACCCGCGCTACGGCCAGTACCTCCTCGAGAAAACCGACGAGTACACTCGCGGCCCTCTGTCCCCGGAGAATGCGCTCGCGCACGTCCGCCGGCAGGCCGCGTTGATCGATCCGGACGTCCCGGAAGAGTGCGCCATCACGAGCAACAACTACAACCAGTGGCGCAACAATATCCGCGCGGTGGAGACCTTTGCGCAACGCCGCACGCAGATCTTCCGTGGCCACATCTTCAACTCCTCGCGGATACGCGTGCCTCGCACCTCGCGCACCGACCCCCGGCAAGTCACGCTCTTCGAAACGAACCGCGTGCGACTGATCGGATTCGGATTCTCCAGCACGATGGAGATCGAGATCGCAGGTCATCCCGCGATCATCGACGACTTCGTCTCGTCCCGGGTCGTGGACATCATCCTCCCGGCGACTGTGGACATCGCCGGCTTTCCGACGATCTCGACTCGTGACGCCAACGGGCTCGGTTTCACGGCGCGTGACCTTCTGGAGGTCACGTACGAGGGGCCCAGTGTCGACCTGATCGCTCCCCCCCACGGCTCGGAGTCCGGAGGCGACACCGTGCAGATCTTCGGCATGGGCTTCACCGAGGGGGCCGGAGTCGAATTTGGCGGTGTGCCGGCGCCTTCGGTCGAGCTCGTCGGAGACTCCGGCCAGGTGCTCCGGGTAGTTACGCCGCCGGGAGAGGGCGTCGTGGATGTGGTCGTGTACAACAGCCGCCCGGTTCGACTCGAGGCGGTCGGGTCGATCCAGTTCACTTACGATCCGGACGACGTCGTCGCCTTCCTTCGCGGCGACTGCGACGCGAATGGCCGTCTCTCGATCTCCGACGCGGTCTGCGTGCTACGCAACCTCTTCGCGGGTGCCGGAGACCTCCCGTGCGAGAATTCCGCAGACGCGGATGACGATGGCACCGTCGGGTTGACCGACGCGGTGAACGTCCTCGATTTCCTCTTCCGCCAGGGCGCTACACCTCCGCCGCCGTTCCCGGAGTGCGGCATCGATCGCACCGCGGACCCGCTCACCTGCGTCACGGCCGCTTGCCGGTGAACGCGCCGCGAACCAGGCTTCTCGCGACCCGACGAACGTCGTCGAACGTGTCGTAGAGTAGCGGCACGACGAACAGTGTGAAGAAGGTCGAGGTCGCGAGCCCGCCGACAAGCACGGTGGCCAGCGACTTGTAGTCGACGCCTTCGCCAGTCTGCGGGAGAACCATCAGTGGCAGCAAGCCGAAGATGGTGGTCAACGCGGTCATCCAGATCGGACGGAAACGCAGACGAACGGCCTCGAGGATGGCGGCTTTCCGCGCCGCGCCACCGGCTCGACGTCGGTTGATCGAGTCCACGAGAACAATCGCGTTGTTCACGACGATACCGACGAGCATCAACATACCGATCATGCCGACCGCATCGAGGCTGGTCCCCGTCGCAACAAGCAGCCAGAGCGAGCCGACAAACGCGAAGGGAATCGATCCGATCACCGACAGCGGCAGGATCCACGACTCGAAGAGGAGCCCCATGACGAAGAAGACCAGGCAGAGGGCCATGGACAGCGCGATCACCGCACTACCCATGTCCTCCTCGAAGCTGCCGCCCGGTCGCTGCATACTCACGTGGCAGCCGCGCGGGAGATCGAGCCGGGAGAGATGGTGGTCCACGCTCTTGCGTGCCTCGTAGAGGCTCGAGCCCTCGACGCGTGCCGAGACTCCGATCGACATCTTGCCCCGGCGACGATGGATGTCACCCGAACCGGGAACCACCGAAAGACCGGCAAGGTTCGCGAGTGGAATCGGGCTGCCACCCTCTCCGAAGACCAGGATATCGTTGAGCTCTTCGACGTTCTCCTTGTCTGCGTCGGCGTAGCGGACCCAGAACGGATACTCACGGTCGGGCTCGACGTAGTCGGTTAGCTGGCTGCCCCGCAGTGCCCAGGCGACCATCCGGGACACACGTGCGGTGTCGATGCCCTGGTGCGTCGCCGAGCGGCGATCAACCGAGACGCGCACCTCCTCGAGCTCGTCCTCGCGCCAGCGATGAACCTCACGAAGGCACGGAAAGCGGTCCCGATCGCGCAGCGCAGCCTCGATCCTCGTCGCTGACTGCTGGAGCAGATCGAAGTCGTTGCCCTGGACGAAGACCATCAGGCGCTGGCCCCCTGAACCACCTTCGAAGTCCTCGAATCCCAGTCGGTAGGAGACCCCCGGCAGCTCGGGCAGTGCGGGCCGGACGGTCGCAAAGAAATCGTCCTCGTCGACCCGCTCTCCAGGCTCCGAAAAGACGTTGATCTCCCCACCCCGGGAGTCAAACCGCGAGTTGATCGACTTGATCTCGAAATCCACACCTGCCTTGCGGATGGCGTCCTCGATGATCGTGAAGTGCTCGTCCGCCTCCCGCAGGGTGAAGTTGCTCGGCAAGTCAACGGTCAGGAGGAGCCGCGAGGGACCGTCCATGTCCATCGCCTCCTTCGAAACCGTCTCGAAAGCGTACGAGAGAGTCAGGGGCAGAGCGAGTCCGGCCAAGAACGCGAAACCACGGTGACCGAGCGCCCAGCGCACTGCACCGACGGTGGCCCGATTGAGGAGCGAGTCGCGAGCGACGTGGCCGGATCCGCTCCGCTCACCGGGTCGCCGCCCCATCGACGACGTCAGCGCACCGAGGAGTCGTGCTGAAGCGAAACGGTGTCCGAGCTTCTCGACATGGATCGCCCCCTGCGGGATGAAGACCAGAGCAACGACCAACGATGCGAGCACGCTGACGCAGAGCGGTAAAGCGATCTCCGACGTGACCACCTTGAACCTCGGATCCGCGAGAAAGACCAGAGGCAGGAAGACCATCACGGTCGTCAAAGTGGCCATCGACACCGCGAGGCCGACCTCGCGAACCGCCAGGATCGACGCGGAGACCCGATTCTCGCCCGACTCGGTCTTGCGCAGGATGCTCTCGACGACAACGATCGAGTTGTCCACGAGCATGCCGATGCTCAGCGACAGCCCCATCATGGAGAGCAAGTTGAACGAGCCGCCACGGAAGTAGACCCAGATGACCGTTATCAGCAGCGAGAACGGAATCGCCAGAGTCACCAGTAGCGTCATCCCCACACGCCGGAAGAAGAGAAAGAGTACCACGACCGCGAAACCGCCACCGACAAGGGCGTTCAACCGCAGCCCATCGATCGACGCCCCGATCACCTCCCCCTGATTGAGCCAGTTGTGGTACTCGACGCCCTCGATGCCCGCGACCGTTCGCCTCAGGTCCTCGCCGACGGCGGCGATCTCGGCCTCGACGCGTCGACACACATCGGCCGCATTGGCTCCGGACTCCTTGTAGACAACGATCGCGCGAGAGTGCTTACCGTTGACACGGGAGAGCTGGTCGCGCACTGCTCGACGTCGTCTGACCGACGCGAAATCCCGGATCCGGAACTTCTCGTCGGCCGGATACTCCTCGATCTCCGCGAACTCGTCGAAACGCGAGTCAACGCGCACGGGCAGCTCTCGTTCACCCTCCCGGATAACTCCGGCGCTCACGGAGCGGTTATCCATCCGCAAACGATCCAGAAGCGATGAGAGATCGACTCCGTGACCCAAGAGCAGCCCCTTGTCCAGAGCGATCTCGACTCGCTGGCTCAGCATCCCCCAGATGCGGACACGGGCGACCCCTCGCACGGACTCCAGACGCTTCGAGATGATCTCGTCGTAGATGTGATCCTCGAGTCCTCGCTGCGCGAACGACTCCTTGTGTCTTTCCGCGATGTCCAGCCCCAGAGACGCGATGTACATCGGCATCTCGTTGCCCCCGTACCGCCAGACGAAATACCGGTCGACACCCTCCGGCCAGCTCGACCGGGCGCGCTCGACGCGATCACGGATCTCCGCGACCATGAGCCCGATGTCGTAACGCGGGTCGAACTCCAGGGAGATGCGCACTCGACGCGCTCCGGAGCTCGAGACGATATTGCGCAGACCGGGAAGCGTGCGCAGGAAGTCCTCGCAAGGTTTCGCGATCTGCTCCATGTTCTCCTGGGGTGTGCCGTCAGGGGCCGGGACGAAGAGGCTCACTTCACCCATCGAGATACCGTCCGGCAGCAGCTGGATAGTATAGAAAGCCGACAACGAGCACCGCCAGTAAGACCATCAGAAGGCCGACCGGCCGAAACACGGTCCAGCGAGTGAGAGCCGAGTAGCGGCTCGGATCCGGACTCACGGCACGATCTCCCCATCCCTCTGCGCGGACCCGGGAGCACCGAAGCGACCGCCGGTGGATTCGGCGAACGACGCGATCACCGGAACGACCACGAGAGTCAGCACCGTCGACGAAATCAGCCCGGCGATGACGGTGATCGCCAGCGGGGCCCGGATCTCCCCTCCGTCACCGCTACCGAGCATCCACTCGAGCCCGGGGACTCCGACGAAGATGCCGGTCAGGGGCAGCAGGCCGAGAATCGTCGTCGAGGACGTCATCAGGATCGGCCGCAAGCGCAACTCGCCGGCGCGCAGGAGAGCATCGCGCAGCGCCAGCCCGCTCTTCTGCAACTGGTTGGCGGTGTCCACCAGCACGATCGCATTGTTCACGACGATACCGGCCAGAACTATCATCCCGATGAAGACAATGATGCTCAGCGGTATCTCCAGAAGCCAGAGAACCGGAATCACACCGACGAAAGCAAGGGGCACCGAGGCGATGATCACGATCGGTTGAGTGAAGGACTCGAACTGCATCGCCATGACGACGAAGACCAGAAAGATCGCGAGGATGAGAGCACGACGCAGACTGCTCGAGGAGCGTTGCATCTCCTCGTGCTGTCCGCCAAAGTCGACGTCGAAGTCGAGTGGGCGCTCGACGCTATCGAGAATCTCCGCCACCCGCTCCGTCGCCGCGCCGAGGCTCATGCCGGCCAGGTTCGCGCTCACGACGCCGGCGCGCTGATGCCCGATGCGACGGATTTCGGCCGGGCCGTCGACGACCGGAAGACTCTCATCCACGGACGTTCGGCGACGCACGTCGCGCAACCGGAACTCGCGATCGGCTCCCGGATTGACGATGAGATTATCGAGCTCGACGAGCGAGTCCCGGTTCGACTCCTTCAGACGCACGCGAATCGGAACCTTGCGGTCGCCGACCGAGAAGTGCGTCCTCACCTCGCCGAGGAGCTTGCGCCGAAGCACATCGCCGACCTGGAGCGGGCTGCTCCCGTAGCGAAGGAGCAGCACGCGATCAGGAAGCACCCTGACCTCCGGCGAGCCCCGCGCCAGGTTCGATCGCACGTCCTTGATCTCCTCGATCTGTCGCATACGAGACTCGAGATCCCGCACGACACGCTCGAGCCCACCGAGATCACGTCCCCGCACCTCGACCTCGATCGGTGTCTTGAAGCTGAAGAGGACGGGATTGTGGAACTCGACCGTCTCGAACGCCGCGTCATCGAGAACCTCCCGCAAGCGAGCCTTGAGCTTCTCTTCGGTCTCTTCCGGATCTCCCGAACGATTCAGACGCACCAGCAGCTTGGCGGTATGATCGCCGTCGTCACCCGCGGTGACATCATCCTTCTCGACACCGATCGTTGTCGTCAGCGCAGCAATCTCCGGAAAGCGCTCCTTGTCGAGCAGCACGTTCTCCCACAGCTTGACAACTGAATCGGTCTTGTCGAGACGCGTGGCCCGCGGCAACCGTACCTCGACCGTGAACTCGCCCTGGTGAACCTCGGGAATCAACTCACTGTCGAGGTCACCGAGAAACC
>CAYMLL010000165.1:0-16689 GCA_964390645.1 uncultured Planctomycetia bacterium
CCGGGAGCGACGACAGACGATCACCGAGCGAGCCCAACGGGACGACGGAAGAACCGACGAGCATGGCGAGGTAGAACGCCAGGCCAAGGCCGATCAGCACCGCGATCACCGGCGAATACGCGATCCCGAAGACCATGCCGAACATCGGAAGCGGCATGAGATAGGGCGACCACCCCAGCACCACGACGAGCTTGGCGATGAGAATCGTGCCGACGACAAGGAGGACGAACTGACCGAAGCTCGACCGTCGCCCGAACAGATGCGGCTGCACTCGGTTGGCGAAAGCCGTTCCCAGGACAGTGACGAGCAAGATGATCACACCGAGTCCGAGGTAGCTCGTGAAGCTCGAATGCTCGACGAGAAAGAGCAGACCCAGCCCGAGCACCCCCGCGACGCAGCTGCGAAACAGACGGTCCGCCTGACGCGCCGTCTGCTGAAGCTGCACGTCCGCTGACCGCCTACGCCGACGGAGAAACTGGTCGAGCTGCTTGGTCTTGCGCTTCGTTACCGGCATCGCCGCAATCCCTCGGCTCGTCGGACCGGACAGGAACGCCTCGACGAGCGGAGGCAACCGCTGGGCCCGTCCTGAGGCCCGCCTCAGGGCCCGCCTTCTACGATCTCGTAAGCCTCCACGATCCGCTTGACGAGCGGATGACGCACGATATCACCTTTTTGCATGCTCACCCAGCCGACGCCGCAAATCTCGTCGATCACGCGCCGGGCGTGGATCAGTCCGGAAAGCTGCCCCTCTGGAAGATCGACCTGTGTGACGTCGCCGTTGACGACGATGCGCGACCCCATGCCCAGACGAGTCAGAAACATCTTCATCTGCGAGACGGTGGTGTTCTGACCCTCGTCGAGAATGATGAACGCGTTGTTGAGCGTACGACCTCGCATGTAGGCAAGAGGGATGATCTCGATGATCTCCCGCTCGGTGTAGCGCTTGACCTGGTCATACCCGAGAACGTCGTTGAGCGCATCGTAGAGGGGACGCAGATAAGGATTGACCTTGGCTTGAAAGTCGCCGGGAAGAAAGCCCAGCTTCTCACCGGCCTCGACCGCCGGACGACAGAGAATGAGCTTGCGGTACTCGCCCGAACGGAGCCCGTTGACGGCCATGCGCACCGCAAGGAAGGTCTTCCCGGTACCGGCCGGGCCGATGCAGAAGACGAGGTCGTTGCGCAGAATCGACTCGATGTACTCCCCCTGCCCGGCGGAGCGCGCGAGCCCCTTGATCGTTGCCTGCTCATCAGCTGACAGCGGAGCAGAGCTGTCACGCGGCCCCGAGGCACCGTCCGCCGCGTCACCTGCGCCAACCCGCCTGCGAGTCTGTTCCTCGACGCGGATCTGCGCGAGCTGCTGCTCGACGTAGAGGTCAGGCAACGGCTGCCCGGTCCTGAACATCGATATGATGCGGTGCAGGATTCCCCCGGCCTGGTCCACCGACTCCTCGTCCCCCACCAGACGAACGACGCCGCTACGCGCCGAAATCTGCACTCCGAGTCCGTCGCGAATGAGCTTGAGGTTCGAGTCCCCGGCCCCGAAAAGGAAGAGCGCCTCTTCCTGGGAGGCCACCTCGATCGCTACTTCCATGAATCGCTCACCACCTGCAAGCCAACAGACACCAGAAGACGAAGCTGCTGAAAAGAAAGCTGTCGATCAAATCGAGGACACCGCCGAACTCCGGCAGCAGCGCCCCGGAGTCCTTCACTCCGTAGCAACGCTTCAGAAGCGATTCCGCCAGATCACCGAGAGGCGAGGTGACCGCGAGAATTATCCCAAAGACCATTCCGACCGGCCAAGCAAAATCGAGCTCCGGACGCAGCCAGGCAGCGCCGCCGAACCACAACGCTCCGAAGACGAGCGCCGCGACCGATCCCTCGATCGTCTTGCCGGGGCTCACCTTCAAGTATCGGTGCTTGCCGATCGCGCTACCGACGAGATACGCAGCGATGTCCGTGCCCTTGACGCCGAGGCAGAAGACGACGCCGACCAGCGTGCCGTACTCCACGTAAATACGAAGAAGATACGAGTAGAGAAGACCGAAGAGCAGGGCGCCGAGCACGGTGGGCGGAAGAGATGGAAACGGTGCAGCGTAGCCTGTGCGGAACAGAATCGAGACGAAGCAGAAGAAGACCAGCGCGACAATACCACCGGCAAGCCACTCGGAAGACAGAGCCATCTCCGTGGAGCCGGCTGCCGACGCGGCGCCTTGCCACCACGCGAGGGCAAGAAAGTAAGCCGTCGCGAGCGCTCCGATCACTGTCAGCGCACGGCTGCGAGCCACGTGCTCCTTCGACAGCGAGCCGGTCATTTTCGCGAACTCCAGAAATCCGGCGAGACCGAGCAGCGCGGCGACCAGAGAGCCGGCAACACGACTATCAAGGACGTGGTCGAGAGCAAACAGCCCGAGAATGACGAGCACCAGAATGGTGCCGATGACGACTCTGATCTGCTTCGAGCTCATCGATCCGTCACGACGTCGAGGTCGGCACACTGTCTCCACACGAGTCGACCGAAGCACCCTTGGCCGGACTGACTGCACCGTACTTGCGCTCACGACTGACGTAGGCCTCGATGGCCGCCTCGAGATGCGACACATCGAATTCGGGCCAGAGCTGCTCAGTGATCCACAGTTCGCTGTACGATGATTGCCAGAGCAGGAAGTTCGACAGCCTGTACTCGCCAGCGGTACGCACAACGAGGTCAGGGTCACCCATATCGGGATCGGTCAGATAGCTCGCGAAGAGCTCGTCATCGAGCGACTCGACCACACTCGCGTCGAGTTTCCCGGCGATGACGTCCGCGACGATCGAACGGACCGCGTCGAGGATCTCCTGGCGCGCGCCGTAATTGAGCGCGAGCCGCATCACCATCGAGTCGTTGTCACGGGTCAAGCGCACGGTCTCATCAAGCTCGCTTCGGACGCCAGAAGGCAGGGCCTCGACGTCGCCGATCGTGCGCAACTGGATGTCGTTCTCCATGAGCTCCGGTCGCTCGCCGACCAGGTACTTCGTGAGCAGACCCATCAGGAACCGGATCTCCTCGCGCGGACGACGCCGGTAGTTCTCGGTCGACAGTGCATAGAACGTCGCCTCACGGACGCCGAGCTTGCGGCAGTGACGCGTGATCGTCCGCAGCGAGTTCGCACCCTCCTCGTGTCCGCGTAGCCGAAACCAGCCTCGTCGACGCGCCCAACGACCGTTCCCATCCATGATGAACGCGATGTGGGAAGGGAGCTGATCCACGGGAACATCGAGGGGCATCTCAGTCTCCGACTGCACCGGTATTTCGAGGCTCCAGCCATGGATCGAGCCGGATCACCTGTGAACGCTCCTTGCCGACGGAAACCATGGCGATCGGCGTCTCGGTCGCATCTGCGACGTACTGCAAATACGCCTGCGCGAGGGTCGGCAGGGAATCGAAGGTCCGACATTCGCTGGTGCTCGAGCTCCAGCCTTCGAAGCTCTCGAGGACCGGCGTGATCTCACCGTCGAGGTCCGGAGGCAAGGAGTCGAGCGTCTCCCCACCCCTCTCGTACGAGGTCGCCGCCCGGATCTCCGTCATCGCGTCGAGGACATCCAGCTTCGTGATCACGAGGGCATCGATGTCCCCGGAGCGAATAGCCTGGCGCAGCGCGACCACGTCGAGCCACCCACAGCGCCGCGGTCGACCGGTCGTCGCTCCGAACTCCGCGCCCACCATGCGCAGGCGCTCGCCGATCTCTCCGTCCAGCTGTGTCGGAAACGGCCCTTCGCCAACACGCGTCACGTAGGCCTTCGTGACCCCGAGCACGGTGCCGACTCGACGTGGCGAGAAGCCGGAGCCCGGCCCTAGTCCGAGAAAGGACGTGGTCGACGACGTGACGAAGGGATAGGTGCCATGGTCGACGTCGAGCAGCGCGCCCTGAGCGCCCTCGAAGAGGATCTTCGCACCCCTCGCATCTTCCTGGTGGAGCAGCGACGTAACGTCACGAACACGTGGACGCAGGCGATCGGCGTAGCCCCGGAACTCGCTCCAGATCTCCTCGACATCGAGGGGCCCCACGCCGTAGATGCTCTGCAACTCCCGGCTCTTGATCGCGACGTTGCGCTCCAGCAGCGGGCGAAAGAGCGCGGGGTCGACGAATTCCGCCATGCGGATGCCGAGACGAGAGACCTTGTCGGTGTAGCACGGGCCGATGCCTCGAAGCGTCGTGCCGATCTTGCCTCCGGCTTGCGCGCTCTCCTTCGCGGCGTCCAGAGCAACGTGATAAGGGAGCACGACATGCGCCCGATCGCTGATCCAGACCTGGCCCTCGCGATCCAGACCGTTGCGGGCGAGCTGATCGAGCTCCTCGACCAGCGAACGCGGGCTGAGAACGACACCGTTGCCGATGACGCAGGCCTTCCCCTCCTGGAGGATACCCGAGGGGATCAGGTGAAACACGTACTCGGTGTCGCCGACGAGCACCGTATGTCCGGCGTTGGCTCCACCCTGATAGCGAACGACGACATCCGCCTCGCTCGCGAGCGCATCGACGATCTTGCCCTTGCCCTCATCACCCCACTGCAAGCCGACGACACAGACATGCCGGCCGGAACTCGAACCCATCACGTCAGCCTCGATCTCCTGGTGCCACGGTGTACCCTCGAGCGCGCCCGGACCAAGTCCACGACCGCGCCCGAATCAAGCGCCCTCCGGAGGCACCGCAAAGCCCTCTCGAGGCACCGCAAAGCCCTCTCGAGGCACCGCGAAGCCCTCTCGAGGCACCGCAGCCTTCGCGGTCCTCGCAGCGGACGGAGCAACGCCGACTCCCCGCATCTCGACCAGATCGGGGACCTGATCCAGCGGCTGACCGCATCGGACCATCCTCGCGAAGTTATCGAACAGGAACGTGAAGTCATTGGGCCCCGGCGCAGCCTCGGGGTGAAACTGCACCGCAAAGAGGGGCAGCTCCTCGTGATAGACCCCCTCGAGGGTGTGGTCGTTCAGATTGACAAAGTAGGGCCGGACCTTCTGACCGGCGAGCGAGTCGAGATCCACCGCGTAGCAGTGATTCTGCACCGAGATCTCGACCTTGCCGTTGAGGCAGTTCTTCACCGGGTGATTGCCCCCGTGGTGACCGAACTTGAGCTTCTCGGTCTTGCCCCCGAGCGCCAGCGAAATCAACTGGTGTCCGAGGCAGATGCCGAACATCGGATACTTGCCGATCAGGGAACGGATCGCGTCGACCGCGTAAGGCAGCCCTTCGGGGTCTCCCGGCCCGTTGGAGAGAAAGACGCCGTCCGGGTCGATCTCGCAGACCTCGGCCGCTGACGTGCTCGCCGGTACCCGGTGCACGACAAAGCCCATCTCGTGAAGAATGCGCAGGATGTTGTACTTGACGCCGAAGTCGTAAGCGACGACCGTCAGCCCCTCGGCGATACGCCCGCTGGGACGGTTGTCGAAGAAACAGCTCGAAAAGGGCGAAGCGAAGCCCTGCTTCCAGACCTCGGGCTCGCCACAGGTCACCTCGCGAACCATGTCGAGCCCCTGTAGCCCCTGCCAGTTCCGCGCCCGGGCGACGAGCTCGGCATCGGACGGTACTCCGGCCTCTGCTGCCGCTCCCGCCGAGATCACGCCCTTCAGCGAGCCCTCGACGCGCAGCAGCCTGGTGATCGCACGCGTGTCGACGCCCGAGATCCCGGTGACGCCGCTCCTCTTCAGGTACTCATCGAGACTCTCCTGCGAGCGAAAGCTCGACGCACGACGACTCGCCTCGCGTACCACCACACCACGAAGGGACGGCCCCCGGGACTCCTCGTCGTCGACGTTGACGCCGTAGTTGCCGACCAACGGGCTCGTCATGACGACGATCTGGCCGTTGTACGAGGCGTCGGAGAAGACCTCCTGATACCCGGTAAGCGACGTGTTGAAGACGACCTCCCCGACGGTCTGCGCCACGGCAGCCTTCCCCAGAGCACGCCCGCGAAAGATGCTTCCGTCCTCGAGCGCCAGTCTTGCATTCGGTGGGAACAAAGGAGTCTCTCCCGTCGCGGAACCAAGGCGCCATTATGGCGTCCATGTCGTTGGGAGCAACGGCTTTCCGGCATTCGATCGCGGTCAGCAGATCTGCACGTGTCGCGATCGTACGCCGGCGCTCGCTCCCGGGAATGGCCCGTCCGCGGACCCGGACGGGACCCGCCTCCGGACGGGACCCGCCTATCGTCTCTCGATATGCGTCCGTCCGCCCAGATACGGCTGCAACACGTGCGGGATCCGCACCCGCCCGTCAGCCTGCTGGTTGTTCTCGAGAATCGGAATCAAGATCCGCGGACTGGCGATCGCGGTGTTGTTGAGCGTGTGGCAAAAGCGCACCTTGCCGTTCGAGTCGCGGTAGCGCAGACCCAGCCGGCGTGCCTGGAAATCGTGGAAGCGCGAGGCGCTGTGCGTCTCGCCGTAGCTCTCACGCGACGGCATCCACGTCTCGATGTCGAACTTCTGCACCTGGCCCTGGCCGAGGTCGCCGCCGCAGACGTTGACGACCCGGTACGGCAATCCGAGTGCCTGCAGGATGCCCTCACTGTTCTCCGTGATCCCGTGGTGGAAACGGATCGACTCCTCCCCGTCCGCCCTGCAAACCACCACCTGCTCCACCTTGTTGAACTGATGAATCCGATAGAGCCCGCGCGTGTCCTTTCCCGCCGCGCCGGCCTCACGGCGATAGCACGAGGAGTAGCCCGCGTAGAGCTTCGGCAGCTCGGAATCATCAAGAATCTCTCCGCCGTGGTAGGAGGTGACCGGAACCTCCGATGTGCCGATCAGGTACTTCTGATCGCGCTCGCAACAATAAGCCTGGTCCTCGCCGCCCGGAAAGTAGCCGGTGCCTTCCATCGCCTCGCGTGTCACGAGCGTCGGCACGATCATCGGGCTGAACTCCCGCTCGAGAAGATAGTCGAGCGAGAACTTCAGCACCGCGAGCTCGAGGAGCGCACCGTCATTCTTCAGCATGTAGGTGCGCGAGCCAGCAAGCTTCGCGGCGCGAGGGATGTCGATCAGATCGAGCTCCTCGCCGAGCTCGAGGTGGTCCTTCGGCTCGAAGTCGAAGGACGGAATCTCGCCCCAGGCTCGGATCTCGACGTTGTCCTCGTCCGACTTGCCGTCGGGGACCTCGTCAGCGGGCGGATTCGGCAGGCGCAACAGGAGCGTGTTCATCTCCTCTTCGAGCGGATCCAGACGGCTCTCGAAGTCCTTCACCCGCGCGGCGATCTCGCCCATCTCCTCGATGCGGGCCTGCTTACGGTCGCCCGCGAGCGCCGCGATCTCCTTGCCAACCCTCTTCTGAGACGCCCGCAGCTCCTCGCTCTGATGGACGATCCGGCGACGACTGCCGTCCAGTTCGAGGATTCGATCGACGATCTCCTCGCACGGAATATGCTTCTTGCGGCCCGCCGCCTTGACCAGATCGGGACTCTCACGGAGGAGGCGGAGGTCGAGCATCAGGCTTCTCGCGATCGTCTGCGTGAGCTGCAAAGGCAGCATTTTGGCACCGGCAAACGGGAATGCAAGCGTATTGGTCACACGACGCGAGCCCGCTGCAGGCGGCGACGAAGAAAGACGGTCCAGGGCGATCGGTGTGGGCTGATGGCCCCCCGTTATTCGCTTTGCCCGTCCTCCACCCCCACCTACAATGCTCCGCGTAGCGGGACGGCACCGTCAACTTGGCGCCCCCGCGGCGAGCCGGATGTAGGGTCCGGCTCTCCGCGTAGACCGCGACAAGTTCGAGTCTCACGAGTTTCAGCAGAGTTCGCCAGAGCTACTTTCTCCAGCGCGTGTCGGCCACCGCACACATGGTCCGACCTCCGCTGCCCAGAACGCCGCTCGGGGAGGACGTCTTGGCACCAGAGAACGATCGAAGCGAGGCTCTCGAGGCGTACCGCAGCTTCGCCCTCGGAGAAGCGGCGCTCGATCTCCGAAGACCGATCGATAACGACGAAACGATCGCTCGATGGTCCCAATCCCGCGGCGAGACGGCTCCGACAGGCGGCAGTCAGACGCTCGACGCACCGACGTTGAAGACACCGGACCGGCTGTCGCTTCCACTCGACGACGAGGCGCCGGCGACCGGGAGCAGTCCGGTCGAGCGCTTCGGGCCCCTGCTCCAGGCGATGGAGCAGGACCGGCGGGCACCGGCCGGCGCGGTGCTCGACCGATTCCTCCGCAACCTGAACTGCGTACGCCTGATCACGCAGAACGCACCGTTCCCCGGCGATCGTCGGGGCTGCACCGAGTGGATCGATCTGGCGCTCGATGCGCCGGACTCGCCGGTACAGTTCATCCCGCTGTCGGTTTTCACGCGGCGCTACTTTCTCGAGGAGCTGCCGAGGGTCGTGGCGGTCGACACCCAGGAGCCGGAATTCGCTCTCGACTCGTTCCACTACCATCGTGAAAACGACAAGGCGCTCCACCTGCGTGAGCGGTTTCCGGACCTTGCCTCGACGCCGGTTGGCTTCCAGTACTTCATCGACGCGTACGGCCTGACCGAGATCGTCATCGCCCGCGAGTCGCTCGGCTGGAGCGAAAGTGTCTTTGCCGCGGCTCTCTTCTGCCGTTACAACGGCATCCCCGACGCGCTGATCGACGGACTGCCGGTGCCGACGTCCGGCATGCCCTGATTCGCGAGCACGCGTCGCCAGACAACTCCTCACGAGGAGAGAAGCCCGTGCCGCCCTGTCGCTCGATATCCTTCGCGTTGCCGGCCATCGCCTGCGCCGTCGCCTGCGCCATCGGCCTGACAGGATGCGTCTTCGCGTCGCCGCTGGCGCTGCCGGAGGAGGAGACGGGCCGCAAGAACGAGTGGTTCCTGGTCTACTTGCAGGGAAAGCCGGCGGGCTACTTCTTCCTGCGTGAGGTCGACCTCGAGGCCGGCGGCGTCGAGACGTTTCACCGTATGCGCCTTCGAATCAGCCGCGCGGGCGAGATCACCGAACTGGACACATCGATAACCATCCGCGAGAAATCCAGTGGCGAGATCGTCGACTTCATCAGCGTCGAGAAGATGGGAGGCGGAGCACAGGTCAAGCGTGGCAAGGTGAACGGCAGGAGCCTCGAGCTGACGATCGGCAACCCCGGTGACGCAAGCCCGCGCAAGCTCGTGCAGCCCTTCGATCCACGCGCCGTAGGCCCCCACGCGGTCGACACCATCCTCCGGAACAGGCTCGAGAACCAGGGCGACCGCGTCGAGGTCATCGTCTTCGCTCCCGACGCGCTCCAGTGCGCCCAGCAAGTCAGCGTCGCCGGGCCGCTGGAGGAGCTCATCCTTCCTGGAGGCGAGAAACGGACACTGCGACGCGTCGACACCCGGCTCGCGATCCCCCCGGGCATCTCCATGACAACGTGGATCGATCAAGGCGGCGATCTGATCAAGAGCGCCATGCCCATCATGGGCCTGGAGGGCGTGCGCACGACCCGAAAGGCCGTGCTCGCCGAGAAGTTCGCGTCGCCGCCGGAAGTCTTCGTCTCCAGCTCGCTCCGGCTCGCACAGCCCTTGCCGTCCAAACGCGAGGAGATCGTCTACCGGCTACGAGCGAAGAAGACGGCGCCAGAGAGCCTGACGCTGAACGCGACCGACGCTGCCGGACACACTCTGCAGAAGCATGCCGTCGACGGCAGCTGGAGAATCCGGGTTCGAACGGTCATTCCGACGAGGCGAATTACACGACCGGTGGCCGCGACCGCCAGGCTGCGGCCGTTCCTCACAGCCAACGCCTACATCGAGTCGGACGACGAGAAGCTCGCTCACCGCGCTCGGCTCACCGTCGGCTCGGAGACGGACGCATGGACGGCAGCGAGGAAGCTGGAGCTCTGGGTTCACGACAATATCCGCACCAAGAACCTCGAGACCGCGTTCGCGACCGCGAGGGAGGTCTTCGAGTCGCGCGCCGGTGACTGCACCGAGCACTCGGTTCTGCTGGCCGCGATGGCGCGGGCCGTCGGGATTCCCTCGCGCGTCGTCGCCGGGCTGACGTACTACCGCCAGAGCTTCGTCGGACACATGTGGACCGAGGTCTGGATAGGCGAGTGGGTCGCGCTCGACGCCACTGTCGGAAAGGGACGCGTCGAGGCGGACCACATCGGGTTCACGACCTCGGCGCTCGGCGAAGCTTCGATCGCCAGCGTCCTGCTCGGCCTGATCCCTGTGCTCTCGGGCGTCGAGATCGACGTCATCGAGTCGCGGTGAGAGCGCCACTCGACGAAATCGATCGCTACGACTACGTACTCCCACCGGAGCTCATCGCGCAAGAGCCGACGAATCGGCGGGACCGCTCGCGCCTCCTGGTCCTGGACCGACGCGACGGGAGCGTGGCACATCGCCGATTCACCGACATCGTCGACATCCTCGACTCCGGAGATCTGCTCGTCATCAACGACACGCGCGTCGTTCCGGCGCGACTGCGAGCACGGAGGAGATCGGGCGGCGGGGTCGAGGTTTTCCTCGTCGAGGCCGACGACGACACAAGCGAGTGGACCGTGCTCTGGCGGCCCGGAAAGGCCTTTCATCCCGGTGAGGAGATCTTCCTCGAGGAAGCCCGAAACGTGTCCGCCAGGCCTCTTCGCCGCAAGGGCAAGCTCTTCGTGGTCGCGTTCGATCGCGACGGACGACGGATGACACCTCGCGAAGTGATCGCCCTCGGCGAGGAGATCGGCGAGACTCCGCTGCCACCGTACATCCGCCGGTCCAGAGGCGAAGGCCGACGTCCTGACGATCGCAGCCGCTATCAGACCGTCTACGCGAGAGATCCCGGCTCCATCGCCGCGCCGACCGCCGGCCTCCACTTCACCGACGAGCTTCTCGAGAGGCTCGCGGCGAAGGGTGTCAAGCGGGCCGCGGTGACGCTGCACGTCGGCGTGGACACGTTCAAGCCACTCGACGACGAGACGATGCGAACGGGAAAGCTCCACGGAGAACGCGTCCGCATCGAAAGCGACACCGTGCTCGAGCTCGCGAACGCACGACACCGGGGACGACGCACGGTCGCCGTCGGTACGACCACTGCACGCACCCTGGAGAGCTTCGCAGCTGCGGACCGTCCCGCGTCTTACAACGAACGCACGCAGCTGTTCATCCGTCCACCGCACGAGTTCCGCCAGGTCGACGCGCTGATCACCAACTTCCATCTTCCGCGCAGCAGCCTCCTGATGATGGTCAGCGCGATGGTCGGTCGGGAGCGGCTGCTCGAGGTCTACCGCGAGGCGGTCGAGCGAAAGTATCGCTTCTTCAGCTACGGTGATGCGATGATCATCCTGTGACGATGTCGCACGACGACCCGGAAAACCATGGGACTGCTTTCGGCGCGGGTGCAGAGCTCGTCTGCTGGTACTGCGACCGACGATTCAGCGCCGACCACGCGCTGCGGGACGGTATTCTCAGATCTCGCGACGATCGCCACGGCGGTCCCTACCGGCTCTACATCTGCACGATCTGCAACCGGCAGAACCACTGCGAGAAGACGAGGAAGGGCCGCTGGTTCAGCTCGCCCGGGTTCCAGCCGAATCTCCTCGACTACGTGCTGGGAAGCGTCATCGAGCAGCCGAGAGACTTTCTCAAGGCGGCGTCCTGGTTGAAGGAGCACGAGGAGCGCCGACGCTACTTCTTCGAGCGCGACGGCGACCCTCGATACAGCACCGTTGGCTGGCTGCGTCGACTCCTGCCGCGGGGCGGTCACGACGAGCAGCCGAAGAGCCGTGCCAGACAACGCGTCGACGAGCACCCCCGAACGCACCGACGGCCCGGGGACGGGAAACGGACCGCGCCACCGCCGGCGCGACCTCGACCGACAATCCTCAGCCCGTGGGACATCCTGGGAGTGGATCGCCAGGCGTCAGACGAGGAGGTCCGACGCGCCTTTCATCGTCTCGCGGTGCAGTACCACCCCGACAAGGTCCACCACCTGGGCGAGGAGTTCCAGAAAACCGCTCACGAGAAGTTCACCGAGCTGAAGAGCGCTTACGACAGGCTTGTACGGAGCCGAGGGGACTGAGCGACACCTTGCGTTCGGAAGTCCCGCACGAGGCCGGCTCCGGCCGGCGTCCATGCCGTACGCCGAGGAGGTCGGGTCGATTCCTGCGACGATCTGTCCCGACGTGGAATCTGGCAAACGCGCCCCCCGCGTCGTATCTTGGCCTGCTGCGGTCCCCCTCTCTCTGATCAGGAGAACTCGAAGAACCATGGCCTCTCCCATCACCGTGGCGGTCACCGGCGGCGCCGGTCAGATCGGCTACAGCCTGCTCTTCTCGATTGCTCGCGGCGCCATGTTCGGCCCCGAGCAACCCGTGACCCTCAAGATTCTGGAGGTGCCGCAGGCGATGGTCGCCGTGGAAGGAGTCGCGCTCGAGCTCGAAGACTGCGCCTTCCCGCTTCTGAACGGCGTCGAGGTCTCTGACGATCCGAAGGTCGCTTTCACCGACGCGAGCTGGGCTCTCCTCGTCGGCTCGAAGCCTCGCGGCCCGGGCATGGAGCGCGGTGACCTGATCCGCGAGAACGGGCCGATCTTCGTCGGCCAGGGCAAGGCGCTCCAGAACGCGGCAGACAACGTGCGCGTCCTCGTCGTCGGCAACCCCTGCAACACGAACTGCCTCATCGCACGAGCGAACGCGCCGGACGTGCCCGATGATCGCTGGTTCGCGATGACACGACTCGATCACAGCAGGGCGGCGAATCAGCTCGCGAAGAAGGCCGGCGTCCCGATCACTGCCGTCGCACACGTGACGATCTGGGGTAACCACAGCTCGACACAGTTCCCTGACTTCACCCACGCCACGATCGACGGCAAGCCGGCGACCACCGTCATCAGCGACCGCGGGTGGCTCGAAGGCGAGTTCATCTCACGCGTGCAGAAGCGAGGCGCCGAGATCATCACGGCGCGTGGCAAGTCGTCTGCGGCCAGCGCCGCGGCGGCCATCATCGATCACGTGCGCAGCTTTCACGTCGGAACACCCGCCGGCGACTGGACGTCGGCGGCCGTCGTCTCAGACGGCAGCTACGGCGTCGCGGCAGGACTGATCTCGTCGTTTCCCGTGCGCACGAACGCCTCGGGCTGGGAGATCGTCCAGGGACTCGATCTCGATGACTTCTCACGCGCGAGGATCGACGCAAGCGTCGGCGAGCTCGAGGAGGAGAAGAGCATCGTCTCGGATCTCCTGTGATCCAGTTTCTCGGCCTGGCGTTCTCCGAGGACGAGGTCAGGGTCGCCAGCCTCGGGCGCGACCTTTGCGGCACCGTACGCGCCTCCACCCGCATCGCCAACGTCCACACCGATGAGTCGGGGGGACCCTCGAGAGAAGGCCGGCGACATTCTCGGGTTGTTCCTGCGGAGTGGGTACGCGCCGCCGGCTTCGCGCTCGGCGAAGCCTACGTCGCGATGCCCCCGAAGGAGCGCAAGATCTGGGGTATCGGTCTCACCGGTCCTGCCGGGTGGATAGCCCTCGACCTCGACTTCACACCACTCGCTGATCTCCGCCTGGTGCCGGCCAGGGACGTGTTAGCCGACTTCTCCTCCTGGCTCGAAGCCCACCCGCGCCTCCGCAACCGCATCGGCACGGTGCTCTCTCCGAAGGACTACTTTCGCTTCGTCATCAGTCGAGGGCTCGCGACCGACGTGACGACCGTCTCCGCAATCAACGCCTGCTCCGACGACTCGTGCGACTGGAACGTCGACGCGCTCGCGGCGCAGTCGATCGAACGCACGTGGCTGCCTCCGGTCTTCGACTCCACGGCGACAACCGGTCGACTCGACGAGGAAGGTATGCGGCAGACGGGGCTCCCGGGGAGCCTCTGGATCGTCGCGGGTGGGCTCCCTGACGCTTGCCGCGGCATCGACGCCGGCAACCTCGAACGCGGCGTCCTCTGGACGCCCACGGGAAACGAACCACCGACCTTCGGGCTCGGTGACACTCCATTCGGTACGTCCGCGACCCGGACCGCGCCTCAGGGATGGCGGCTCGTTCGCGCGCCAATCCGTGGTCACGCGCATCTCGTTCGAGAGGACTACATCGACAACGACGGCGCGCGGCGAGAGCTCGAGAAGTGGGGCCACACGGTCGAGAGCACCATCGAGAATCCCGGCACAGCGGAGCTCGGCGCAGCGGCGGTCGCCGCCGTCGGCTCGAACCTGGTCAGGTCGTGGGACTGGTTCTACCGACGACGCTGACCCTTTTCATCTCCGGCACGTGCATCGAGAAATCTCATCGCGTCGCCGTCAAGATCGAGAAGCCCGGCCGCTCTCAACCTCTCGAAGTAGAGCGCCATCGCCGCGCGCTTCTCCTCGCAGAGATCGTACTGGATGATCCGGTTGAGATAGTGAATCGCCTCGCCGGCAGCGAAACCCTGCGGCAGATCACAGCCCCGAACGATGTCGTCGATGTGCCTCACGCCGTCGTCGCGCGCCTGCCCGAGTCTCTCGACCAGGGTCCTCGCCGAGTCGGCCTCGAGCGCCGCGGGACGGCAGACCCAGAAGGCGTAGACGAACGGCAGGCCCGTCCACCGTGTCCACTCGGTTCCGAGGTCAACGTTGCGCCAGCCCTCGTAGAGACCGTGTCGCAGCGCCGCGTCTCCGATCAAGAGCGCCCCGTCGATATCCGGTCCGGGCCGGTCGTCCCCCGACAGGACCGCATGGAGCGTGCCCGGGTCGAGGTTGACGAACTCGGGCTCGCCTCCCCACCGCTCGCGGAAGAGCAGCCGCGTCAACAGCGCCGAGGTACGCGAGCACGTGTCGAGACCGACGCGTCGGACGGACTCGAGCGAGTCACGGAAGTAGAGCCGGATGCTGCGCACGCCGCCGTAGCTCGAGATGCCGATCCCCGGAACGATCGCGTAGTCGGAACGATCGGCGTAGGCGACAACCGGGATCAACGCGACATCGAGCTCACCGTCATCGAGCATGCTGGCCAGCCGACTCGGGACATGATACGAGAGCTCGATCCTGTCGGGCTCGCGATCGAGCCCCCAGAGGAGAGGAAGCGAGTTGAGGTAGTCGATTCCGCCGACTCGCAGGATGCGAGTGGCAGAGCTGCCGGATTCGGTCACGACGAGCTCGGAGGATTTCGACATGAGAGGCCTCGAAGATCTCGTATCGCTCGCTCTCCGGAACCCACATGAAGACTGCGAGATGAACGACCGCGGGATTATAGAGACACCTGACGCGGTTGACAAGGAACGTGACGAGATGCAGCATGGCCGCGCTTCCGATTCTCCGAACGAGTGCGCGAGAGATGCTCAGCCGACAACGACGCCGGAGAATCCGCAACCTCCTGCTCGGCCTTCTCGGACCGCCGCTGACACGAGCCTGGGCCGGCAGCCTGCGCCTGCGACTCATGTCGGACTTCGAGACGGAGAGCGGCCGCGTGCGCATCCCCGACGGCATCGCTCTGGTCTGGCACCAGCGGCTCTTCACGCTGGCGAGCAGCTTCCCGCACTCCGGCTTCAAGACGCTCGTCAGCGAGCACGCCGACGGCGAGATGCTCGCCCGCGTGCTCGCCGGCCTCGGTCTCGAGCCGATTCGCGGCTCGAGCACTCGCGGCGGCTCCAGGGCCGTGCTCGAGCTGATGAGATCCGGCGAAGGTCCCGTTCGCATCGCCATCACACCGGACGGCCCCCGGGGGCCGGCCCGGGAGCTGCAACGGGGCGCGATCTTCCTGGCCTCGCGAACCGGCCTGCCCATCTACCTCGTCGCCGTCGGCCTCGCGAAGGCCTGGAAGCTGCGCACGTGGGACGAGTTCCTGTTGCCGAGACCCTTCTCCCGGGCGCTCCTGCGCACGGACGGTCCGTTCCGCGTGCCCCCGGACCTCGCCCGCGACGGTCTCGAGGTGGAGCGCCGAAAGCTCGAGGCGAAGATGCTCGCGCTGACCGACGACACCGATGCACGATTCGAGGACCTCTACGCCGCAGCCGCACGCTTTCGCGGGTTCGTCGAGACGTGACCTCGCGTCTTGCCATGCCCCGCAGAGGCCGGACGGACGCCGAGGGGGCGTTTCGCGGCGGGATCTCCTTCTCGACGGACTCTCGGCGTGGGCGGGTTGGGGCCCCCCCCGGGCCGGGCGAAAAAACCCCGGGTGCCGGGTAACGGGGCGAGGTTCGGGCGAGGGGTGGCGGGGGGGCCGCCCCCCCCCCCGCCCGGGGGGGGGGGCCGCGCCCCCCCCCCCCCCGGGCAGGTCCTAAAATCCCCTGGTTCCCGGATAACGTCTCGAGTTCCGGGAGATCGTTCCGAGAGACGATCGCCGTGAAGAGAAGCCCCGGGCTGTCGAGCCAGGACGAAGCGCCCGCGACATCGACGTTCGTCGCCGAACGATCGCGCCTGGGAGCGATCTGTCTGCTGCTCGCGGCCGGCGCGGCCCTCTGGACGGTGAGCGTCCGGCTCGGATCCGGAAGGGACGACGACCGACGGATCCACCCGAATCCGCCGACGCACGGCGACGACCGAACGGCGAGGACCTATCCGGTCCCGCCGCCCCTCGAGAAGGTACTTTCCGCGACCCGGCTGTCGAACTGTCGCGTACTCGATCCTCTCGGCAGGCCCCTCGGCGGAGCCATCGTGCATACGGGCGACTTCGAGGTCTGCACCGGCCCGAACGGCTGCTTCGCGCTCGGAAGCGAGGTGCGCTCGATCCGCATCTCGCGGGACGGGTTCTTCCCGCTCGTGATCGACAACCTCGAGCTGCGGCGACGTCGGG
>CAYMLL010000166.1:0-16493 GCA_964390645.1 uncultured Planctomycetia bacterium
ACGAGAAGAGGCCGAAGCAATATCGCGAGTTCATGGACAATCGCCAGTGGCACTATGACCTGTCCCGCCGCTGGGATGGCTCGTTCGGCATTCTCGGCGGAGCGGGGTACGACTCGGAGAAATGGAAAGGTGGCTGGGGAACTGCCTATGCGCTGACCTACACGATCCCGCGCAAGACGCTGCGCATCACCGGCGCTCCTCCGACGGAATTCTCGAGGCAATACCAGCTCCCTGAACAACCCTGGGGCACCGAGGCGGACAGTGCCTTCGTCTCGCTGGAGGCGGTACCTGACGCGACTGGCAAGCGGCAGGACCTCACGGGCGAAACTCTGGCCAGGGACGCCAGCAAGCCCGTCTTGGTCCGTCTCCACGATTCAGGGAAAGTGAGCGACGACCTGCTGCGGCAGTACATTCACCACCAGGATCACAACATCCGCTTTGTTGCCGCGAACAAGGTCCTGGGCATCCACAGCGGCTACATCGGCTGGCGCTCGCCAGGCGGCAAGGTGCGTGAGGAACTCGTGCTGGAGTTCCTCCGCTCGGACGACCCGCGCGTACGCCGTGCCATGCTGGCGGCGATCGCCGAGATCCTGCGACGGGAACGACGCACCGGCGTGCTCACCCGGGAGATCTTCGACCTTGCGGTAGAGGCGGTGAAAGCCCCGGACGAATCGTGGTGGGTCAAGGATGCCGCCCTGCATGTGATCGGCGCTGCCCCCACCGACTGGGTCGAGCCGCACGTCGATCTCCTGCTCCCGTACCTCGAGCACGAGGACTGGTGGCTACAGAACGCGACGTTGACGGCGCTGACCCCGGTGGTGGCAGATGAGCGTTGCTACAGGAAGGTGCTCCCACCGATCGGTGAGCTGGTCAGGACGAACCAGCGCTCGGCGCTCACCTTGGGCTTGATGGGGAGTATCCGCGCCAGGATCAAGGAAGGCGGCCTCGCGGTGCACGAGCTCGCCGCGGCCACGCTTCGAGAGACGTATACAGGCTACGCCGGCGTGAAGGTCGCTCCCGGCGGACAGGACATCTCCTCGACGTACGATGCGCATCTCGATTTCATCGCTGCTTCCCTGGCCGATGTGCCGGGCGGGCTGGACGTTCTCTACGAGGTCGCGCGGGAGCGTTATCCTCAACAGATTCTGCCACACAAGGAGTTCTTCCTGAGCGCCGACCCCGGTCAGTTCGGCCCCAAGCTGAAGAAGGCGATCTCTCCGATCATCACGGACGAGCTCATCCCCGAGTTCGTCGGAAGGAACCGCGAGGCCTTGCAGAAGCTTGCCGCCGCCGAGGTGCAGTCAGGCTATCCCGGTGGCAAGTCCGACAGGATCGCGCAGCTGGCGGCTCTCTACGCCCGAGCCGGCGACCGCGATTACGCCTGGCGCATGTTTGCCGATCTGCGCGACGCCGAGTGGTCGTACCACTCGTTCGACCCGATTGCCGCCGAGCAGGTCCCGTGGGACCAGCTCATCACACGCTACCGCGAAGTGACATTACCCGAGGGCATGGAGCGCTGGTTCGCCAGCGACTTCGATCCCGCCAGGGCCGGTTGGAAGAAGGGTAGAAGCCCCTTCGGCCACTACATGGGCAAGCTGCCTACACGTCCGGTCCATAAATGCGGTGATCGTTGCACCGGCCCAGGCTGCTACGGCGGAACGAAAGTGAGCTCCTTCTGGGAGAAGGAAGTCCTGCTGATGCGCGGAACGTTCGAACTCCCCCCGCTGAGGAGAGGCCACCGATACCGATTGCGCGTCCATGACGGCAACCACGTCGGCTCCGGCGGCGGGCACATCATCTACCTCAACGGCAGGCCGTTGGTCGAGGCGAAGACTTGCAATAGTCGAGGCTCGGGCGGACAACCCAAGGGCGCCTTCATCACGAGGGGGTTCCTCGACGAGCTCCGGGGTGGCAAGGTCACGATCGCCGTGAAGACTTTCCTGAGGTTCAACTCCAAGTACAAGGTGAAGCCGACCGTGCGAGAGCCACAGGGGAAGATCAGCCTGCATCTGGAGGAAATGAGGCTGCCGCCGATGGGCGATGACCTGGTCCTGAAGTCGGCGACCGTCGTGCCGATGTTGACGTCCGAGTGGCAGGCCCAGCAGCACTCCGACAACCGGGAGCCGCAGAGCGGTAACGACAAGTTCGTCTTCGACGGGAACTTCATCGCCAACCCGGAGCTCCTCGGTGAGTGGACGACCATCGGCCAGGTCCCGTCGATCGACGAGTTCACGCCCGGGAAGAAGAAGATCCGGCGAGCTCGGTTCGGCAGGAGGATTTTCAAGGACGGCGGGAGGACGGATAGCGTGACCTGGATCTGGTCTGGCGACACGCTGATGGATCTGTCCGGCTACGAGGCGCTGAAGATGCAGCTCCGGAAGATCAGTGGCGAGGAGTACCTCTTTATCGAAGTCGGCGGTTTCGGGACGAAGAACCCTGCCGGATGGCAGTCACCGTGGTATGTGCTGATGAGACGGACGAAGTAGCCGCTCTCGCCTTTTTCAGGCAAGCCAGATCGGATTAGCAAGATGCTGAAGAATCGTTCGTGCGTCATCGCCCTCTCGCCGATATTCGTCATGCTGGCCGTGTCATCCCTTCGCGTCAGCGCAGCGGACGTTCCGGCGCAGCTACCCGATCCCGACGGCAAGCGGGGCGATGCCACCCGGCCGGTCAAGGTTTACATTCTCGCCGGCCAGTCCAACATGGTCGGCATGGGCGACCTCCGCGGGGCGCGAAACGTCTACACCGGGGTCTACCTCAGCTCCGATCCCGCCGTCTCCGGGGGGCCGTTTCAAATTTACCGCGTCGGCAACTTCAAGGTCTCGAAGCTCGCGGTCTTTCTGCCGGACGGCACACCGACCGACAAGCCCATCGCGAAAGGACAGCTCGAGGTCCCGCAACGAGGGGTCTATCAGCTGCACTGCGGTTCCGGTGAGAGCTCCCACAGCGTGATGGAGCTCGACGGAAAGGAGGTCTACCGCCGCGAATCGGGTGCCAGGCCGGTCAAGCAGGAGGTGACCCTCGAGCCCGGTAGACGTTACGCGTTCGAGATTCTCGGCTTCAAGGGCCCGCCGCCGAGGTTCTGGCTCGAGAAGACCGACCTGCTCGGGAATGGCGATCTCGAAGCAGTCGCCAAACGCGAGGGGCAGTTTCCATGGCTTGTCGATGGCGACGGCAACTGGACGGTGCGCCAGGACGTCTACTTCCAGGAAGCCCGGCTTGCGAAGGGCGGCAAGGGTTCACCGCTGAGCGCCACCTCGAACGGCAAGTCCATCGGACCGGAGCTGGGCTTCGGCCACGTGCTCGGAACGCTCCACGACGAACAGGTCCTGTTGATCAAGACAGCTCAGGGCAATCGCTCACTCGGTTTCGACTTTCGCCCGCCGTCGAGCGGTCGAACAGATCCCGACAACAGGTTCGAGTCAGCCGAGTACAAGCTGATGGTCGAGGGTGTACGCAAGACGCTCGACAACATCGCCAAGGTCGTTCCCGGCTACAAGGGGCAAGGCTACGAGATCGCCGGCTTCGCCTGGTTCCAGGGCCACAAGGACAGCGGCACGGAGGAGTCGATCGCGGAATACGAGCAGCACCTCGTCAACCTGATCAACGACGTCCGCAAGGAGTTCAAGGCGCCGAAGCTGCCCGTCGTGGTCGCGACCGTCGGATTCGGCGGCCACAACATGGCGGACAAGTTCGTGAGAATTCTCGAGGCGCAGATGGCGGTCGGTGATGCGAAGGCGCATCCCGAGTTCGCCGGCACCGTGGCCTCGGTCGACATCCGAGACTTCTGGCGTGAGGTCGACGAGTCACCGAGGAGCCAGGACTATCACTACAACCGCAACGCCGAGACCTACATGCTGATCGGTGATGCCCTCGGTCGGGCGATGGTCGGACTCCTCGGCGGCAAGGCGAAGCCGCTTCCGCTGGCCCCCCGGCCGAAGCGTACTGCCGGCGAGAAGATCTCCGAGCTCTCGGAAGAGGAGAAGGCCGCCGCGACGAAGGCGCTGGCTCCGATCATCCTCGATGGCATCGCGGCGTCGTACGTCGCGAATCCGCGCTACCAGAAGTCTCTCCTGCAGGAGGGTAACGGCGAGCGACCGCAGCGCGCGAATCAGTTCCTTCGGGGCGCGATGTCCGGGCTGGTCAACTGCTACCGTGCCGCGGGAGTGGAGGACCACGACTGGCGTCCCTTCGGCCCCGACCTCGACGACCCGCAGTGGGACTACTTCAGCTTCGACCCTCCCGAGACGCTGCCGAAAGAGAAGGGAAAGCGCTTCCGCAAGGTGACGTATCCCGAAGGTATGGAGGGCTGGGTCGAGCCCGAATTCGACCCGGCCAAGGCCGGTTGGAGGCGCGGTCTACAACCCTTCGGCCAGCTCGACGGCAAGCAGGCACCGCTTCGAGAGGGGTGCACGACCCTCATCTGCCGATGCGGCGAGATGCCGAGAACGCTGTGGGAAAAGGAAGTGCTGCTCGTCCGAGGCACGTTCGAGATCCCGCCGCTGAAAGAGGGTCATCGCTACCGGATCGTCGTCGGGGGGAGCGCGCACGTCAACTCCGGTGAGGGCTATGCGATCTGGATCAACGGCAAGCTCCTGGTTTAATCGGACGTAGGGGTGGCCGTGCGTCAAGGTGGACAGCCACGCGGTGCTCACATCTACGAGGACTTTCGCGGCGAGTTCCGGGGCGGCAAGGTGACGATCGCCGCCACGAGCTTTCTGCGTTACAACCATCCGCGTCGCGGGTTGCAGCCGCCGCGCGGGCATCTCACTCTTCGGATCGAAGAGCAGGAATTGCCGCGGGTGAAGTAGACGTTGCGGCAGCGAGAACGAGGACGTGGAAAATGAAGGATGCCTGGGAATTTCTCGCCCTCGTTCTCGCGCTGCTGCCTTCCGCCGCGTCGGCGCCGATCTCGGGCAGGCGCCCGGTCTGATCGAGGACAACGAGGATCTCGCCGCCATGCTTCCGGGAAACGCGTACTACGACGCCAACGCCAGGCGGTACATCGTGGCCTGGAAGCGATGCCGGCGTGAGTACATCCCGCAGATGACAGCGACCCGGTCCGTTCCCGATGGCGTCGCCCGGGAGAGCGCCCCGACCCTGGCGAGCTCGGTGACCGGCGACGCTGCGCAAACCCATGACGTCCTGGTTCACTCCTTCACGTCGTCCCGCTTCAAGGGGATCATCTTCCTCGCGAGCCCCGAGATGTTCACGAACGACCGGGGTGCCGACCATGGACAACAGCTGTCAACCCTGGCCAGCTGCTGGAAGGACCGCTTCGGCGGCAAGGATCCGCACTTCTTCTTCACGATGCCGAGCCAGGAGATTACACCGAAGGTCAGCGCCGCGAAAGAGATCAAAGGCGAGAGCACACCGGTCACGGTCAGGCAGTGGCCGCTGAAGCACGCGGAGGCACCGAGGTTGATGGATCGGGCCGTCACCGAGGTCTACGAATGAAGCTCGTCAACGAACGACGCTGCGGAGCTTGCGCGAGCGAGCCAGTCGGGGTCGCGTCACTCCGGAGAAAACGAGGAGGACTTCGAACAACATGCGACTGACTTCGGCTCGGACTCTCACTCTCGCCCTGTCGTGCGTCTGCGGTGTCGCTGTGAGCGCGGACCGTCCGAACATCGTCTTCCTCTTTTCCGACGATCACGCCGTTCGAGCGATCTCGGCATACGGCGGGCCGCTCGCGAAGGTCGCTCCGACACCGAACATCGATCGACTCGCGAAGGAAGGTACTGTCTTCCTCAACTCCTTCTGCGCCAACTCGATCTGCGGGCCATCGCGCGCGACGATTCTCACGGGGAAGCACAGCCACAAGAACGGCTTCATGCGGAACACGGGCAAGGGGCTCGACCAGAGCCAGTGGACGGTCGCGAAGGCGCTGCAGGCCGGCGGCTACGCGACGGCCGTCATCGGCAAGTGGCACCTCAAGACGACGCCCGTCGGTTTCGATCACTGGGAGATTTTTCCCGGCCAGGGGAGCTACTACAACCCGGTGTTCATCCAGAAGGACGGCTCTCGCAAGCGGTTCGAGGGCTACGCGACGGACCTCACGACGGACAAGGCGCTCGCCTGGCTCGAGAAGCGCGACCGATCCAGGCCGTTCTTGCTCATGTGCCAGCACAAGGCACCGCACCGCACGTTTGCTCCCGCTCTGCGACACCTCGGCGCGTTCGACGGCGTCGAGATTCCCGAGCCGGCAACGCTCTTCGACGACTACTCGAACCGCAGCGTGACCCTGTCGAAGAACGAGATGGAGATCGATCGACACTTCGACTGGGCTTACGACGCAAAGGTGCGCAAGGACGAGCGGGGTGATGTGAAGCTTCCCAGGCCGGATCGTTACGGTACGCCGGAGTACAACCGCATGACCGAAGCGCAAAAAAAGGCCTGGAACGCGCACTTCCGTCCACGCAATCAGGAGTTCCTTGCCGCGTTCAAGGCCGGCAAGCTCCCGCACGAGGATCTCGTGCGCTGGAAGTACCGCCGCTACATGCGCAACTATCTCGGCACCGTCAAGGCTGTCGACGAGAGCGTCGGTCGCGTCCTCGACTTTCTCGACAAGCAAGGTCTCGCAAGGAACACCGTCGTCATCTACTCCTCGGACCAGGGCTTCTACCTGGGCGAGCACGGCTGGTACGACAAGCGCTGGATGTTCGAGGAGTCGTTCCGGATGCCGTTCTTGATTCGCTGGCCCGGCGTCGTGATGGCCGGCTCGAGGCCGACGCAGCTCATCCAGAACATCGACTACGCGCCGACCTTTCTCCAGATCGCCGGTCTCGACGTGCTGGAGGAAGTGCAGGGGCGTTCTCTCGTCCCCTTGCTGAAGGGATCAGCCGTCGACTGGCGAAAGTCGCTCTACTACGCCTACTACGAGTTCGGCGAACACGCCGTGCCGCGACATTTCGGTGTCCGGACTGACCGCTACAAGCTCATTCGGTTTCCGAGGACGGACGAGTGGAACCTTTTCGATCTCGAGGTCGACCCCCACGAGCTTCGAAGCGTCCACGACGACCCGGAGTATCGGCAGATCCGTCAGCAGCTGACCACGGAGTACGCACGCCTGCGCGAGCAATACGACGCGCCGCCGGAGAGCCGGTAGCCGCGTGCCGACAAACGGCTTTGCGTGGGAGCGTTCGCTGGCCTGGGAATTCACCGTCCACTGCAGGCCGGGATCCGCCCGTCTGAGCGGCGAGAGTCCGGTTGACGCTCGCGGGGTTCTCCGTCAGAGCATCCTGGAGTTCTCGAACGAACCCCGGCAGCCTCTACGATACCTGCGGTTGGCGGCTTTCAGCTCATCGTTCACGCTCGAGCAGGAGCCTCCCTGGTTTGACGCGCGCTGCCAGACCAGGGACCTCGAACACCCGATCAGCCCACGAGAACCCCCACCTGGACCGGTTCGAGATTGTCGATCGTCGGGCTGAACCGAACGCGGTCACGCAGGTCGATGCGCACGATGGGTGGTTCCGGTGACCTCCCCCCCGGAACGACACCACTTCCTGATTCAGTCGCTGGTTGAATTCCAGTATCGAGATGCTCGCCAGTCGGCGCGAAGCGCTGACCGGTGGACGGCTCAGGATCGTCTCCGGCGCTGGGGGACGGCAGCTCAGTGAGCTGTGCGGTCGGACATGGGAGCGGTGTCGAGCGTGATCACTCTCGGCGAGGCACGACCAGTCCCGAGCGGTGGAACGTGGCACCCCGTTTGTCACGGCGAGCTCGATGTCACCGGTCTCCCGGGCGATTTCACGGGATCGATGATCGTAGCGGCGGCGGATTCTCCGGAATTCCATGCTCCGATGATCCGGACCGGTCGTTCAAGACCAGGCGCTTCGCGGAGTGTTCGAAGGCCAGCGTCGACGGCCAGGTTCCCCGGGTCACGCCGCTGCGGTAGGATGACGATGTCCCGTGCGCTGGAGTCCGGGATGTCGTGACGCGGAGCGCCGAAGAGGCGCTGGCCGGAAGCACCGTCGGCTCCCTCCGTTTCTTACCGTGACGTCTGAAGGCCGCGCTCGCCCTACCTCGGAAAGTCGACAGCGTCGAGCGTGGACTCCGCCGTATCTTAGTCTCCACACGACCCGTAGAGATCGCTTTCCCCGTGAATCATCCCCACTCATCCCGTCGTTCGTTTCTCACGAAATCTGCCGCCTTCGCAGGATCGAGTCCGCTGCTGGCCGGATGGCTGGGCGCTGAAGAGAAGGAAGCGCGAGCGCCGCTCTTCGCCTACGTGGGCACCTTCAGCTCCCCTCTCGGTGACGTCTTGCCGACACAAGTGGATCTCCCGCCCGGCAACGGCCGCGGTATCCACGTTTTCCGCGTGGATCGTGGCAGCGGCGCGATGAACGCGGCCGGCGTTTACGAGCTGGGAACGAGTCCGAGCTGCGTCGTATTGAATGACGCGGGCACACGCCTGTATTCGTCCAACGAGACCGACCGCGTCGGCGGCAAGAAAGAGGGCTCGGTCAGCGCGTTCGAGGTGAGTCCCGTAGACGGTCAGCTGAAACTTCTCAACACCGTTTCTTCGGCCGGCGACGGCCCGACCTATGTGAGCATCCATCCAGGGAAACGCTTCCTCCTGGTGGCGAACTACTTCGGTGGATCCGTCGCTGTGCTGCCGATCTTGCCCGACGGTCGCCTGGGACAGGCGACGGACGTCAAGCACGACGAGGGGAAGATCGGTCCGACGGTGGCGACCCATGCGCCCCCGGGCAGCTTCGCGTTCAGCGGGCACGATCGCACGCACGCGCACATGATCCAGGCCGATCGGTCGGGGCGCTTTGTGCTGCACGTGGATTTGGGCCTGGACAAGATCTTCATCTGGAAGTTCGACGGGAAAGCCGGCTCCCTGACACCGGGCGTGCAGCCGTCGGTCTCCCTCCCTCCCGGGGACGGGCCACGGCATTTTTACTTCCATCCGAACGGGAGGTGGCTCTACTCGATCCAGGAGGAAGGCTCGACGATCGTGCTCTTCGACTACGATGCGAAGCGCGGGCGGCTGGCACCCAGACAGACGATCTCGACCCTGCCGCCGGGATTCGCGGGCAGCAACTTCTGCTCGGAGATTCTGGTCTCGTCTGACGGGCGCTTCGTCTATGCAGGCAACCGGCTGCACGACAGCATCGGGATTCTCGCTGTCGCGGCAGACGGGACTCTCACCTATGTAGGCGAAGAATGGACGCGCGGAAACTACCCGCGGAGCTTCAACTTCGACCCGAGCGGGGAGTTCTTGTACAGCTGCAATCAGCGCTGCGACAACCTCGCGACGTTCCGCGTGAATCGCGAGACCGGAGCTCTCGACTTCACCGGCCACTACGTGCCGGTGGGGAACCCATCGAGCATCGTCTTCCTCGATCTCGCGAAGGATCCTTGAACCGATGAGAGTCGGAGGACCTCGATCGAGAGGCAAGATTCACGCGACGTTCTCCATGCGGAGTCTCTTTCGCCCCGTCCTCTGCACGGTGGCGCTGGTGACGCTCTCGACATCTTCGCTGCACTCCCAGGCCAAAGAGGCGGCCGACATCGGTGGAACCGGAGAGAGCAGAAGGGGTGGCCGCGAGAGCCGCGAGGCGGTGGCGCTCCGGCGTCGCCCCAACTTGCTCTTTCTTCTCACGGACAATCAGCCCTGGCATGCGATGGGCTGCGCCGGGAATCGGATCATCCGGACTCCCAACATGGATCGTCTTGCTCGCGACGGCGTACGTTTCACTCGGGCGTTTACCACGACGCCGATCTGCGGAGCCAGCCGGGCGAGTATTCTCACGGGGCTCTATCGCCGTCGTCACGGGTTCACGTTTCACACCGCGCCCTTGCGCAAGAGCCTGACGCGGCAATCGTACCCCGCGCTCCTGAAGCAGGTGGGATACCACACGGGTTTCATCGGCAAGTTCGGGATCGAGAGCGACCACCAGCTCCGCATCGAAGACGAAGAACAGAGTCTCGCCGAGATGTTCGATCACTTCGACAACTTCGAGCACTGGGGGCCCGACGGCTACTTCGTCAAGCAAGCCGACGGCAGCAAGAAACACCTCACCGAGGTGACGGCAGACAAGGCGCTCGAGTTCCTCGATCGTTGGAGGGACCTGCGACGCGAAGCGCCTTTTTGTCTGTCGGTGAGCTTCAACGCTCCGCACGCTCAAGACAACGCACCGCAGCAGTACTTCTGGCCGGCCTCGGTCGACCGACTCTACAGCGACGCGAAGATCCCCGTTCCCGAGACGGCAGCGCCGTCGTTTTTCGACTCACAGCCGCTGTTCCTGCGCACGAGCCTCAATCGGGAACGTTGGCGTTGGCGTTTCGATACGGCGGAGAAATTTCAACGCATGAATCGAGGCATGTATCGGATGGTGAGTGGAGTCGACGAGGCGATCGGCCGTGTGCTGACGAAGGTCGGCGCGCTCGGAATGTCCGGTGAAACCGTGGTCGTCTTCGCGAGCGACAACGGGATGTTCTTCGGCGAACGAGGCCTTAGCGATTGCTGGCTTCTCTACGAGGACTCCATTCGAGTTCCGTTGATCGTTCTTGATCCCAGGGCCGCTTCGTCGCGTCGCGGAGCTACGTCGAAACACCTGGTGCTGAACATCGATATCGCTCCGACTCTTCTCGAGATCGCGGGAGCGCCCGCCCCCGCGTCGCTTCAGGGAAGGAGCCTCGTGCCCCTGATAGAAGGGCGCAAAGTCGAATGGCGAACAGACTTCTTGTGCGAGCATCTCTTCGAGCACGAGAAGATCCCGCGGAGTGACGGAGTACGCTCGAATCGGTGGAAGTACATTCGATACTTCGACCAGAGCCCCGTCCACGAGGAGCTCTACGATCTCGAGCGAGACCCTCTCGAAACGCGCAACCTGGCTCGAGATCCCGATCACCGGGAGACGCTCGAACAGCTTCGCGTGCGCCGAAGGCAGCTGGTCGACCTCGTCCTCGAACGGAAATCTCCGCCGTCGCGTTCGAGCGACGGTTAGACCGCGACCGACATGCTGCTACGAATCTGCCATGCGGATCTTCCGGCTATGGATCGTCCTCCTCCTCCCTCGTGACGTCCTGTCTCTGCCCTCGGTGTCCGAATCGTCGTTCCGGAGGCCGGTGACCCCGAGCAACACCTGTGGCTGGGTATCGTGCTGGTAGCTACTGAGCTCTCGCTCGTAACCGAGCTGTCCGTCACTCGGCCTTGTAGGCCGGATGAACCAGACTGGACCTCACAGCAGGAATGCAATCGGCCCCGCACGAACGGTTCGCAGCGCCCGGATGATACGGCACTTCCGGCGGGGACGATTCATGCACCAGCGCCTCTCTTTCTCCGGGAGCTCGGGACGAGTCCCGAGCTCAGACAGCGCAGCCGTCGCAGTCCGTTTTCCGCCAGCGGAGCGCGCCTCGCCGGCGGCAGCGCCGCCTTTTTCTCTTTGAAACTCACCCCGGCCGTATCAATCTGGATTTCTTCGGAGGGCCACCTTTCTACTGCGGCCAGCAGGTGGAACAGGAGCCGTCTTACAGGAAAGCCGGGGTCGATGATGCCCATCAGATGCTGCCTTGTCTGCGTTTCGCTCCTGGTCTTCGTTCAGCCCGGTCTTCGCGCGACTGCCACTGCGGAAGATGACGAGTGGACCCACGCCGAGGCGATCGACGAGATCGACGCCCTCGTGGTCATCGAGCGCTTGCGACGGAGCAATCCCGCTGACCGTATGGCGCGGGTCAAGGCCTGGCTGAAGAGGGTCGAGAGCAGCGGCCTCGATCTCGGCAAGGACGCTTACGTCAAGGCCTTCGCGCTCTACTTGGTCACCAAGAAGGAGGAGGGGCCGAGCGCCCGGCCGACCCCCTCGATCGAGTGTCTGGTGAAGCACATTCTCGAGCGCGGGGGGTTGCCGGATGAAGCCGGCAAGAAGTACGGCGGCTGGATCGACAGGATCCTGCCGTCGGCGATCGACGAGGCGCTCGAGCGCAAGGAGCACGCGAAGGTCAAGAAGCTACTCGCGGTGCTCGCGAGGCACGGCGGACGGGGGGCCTACGGCGTCTATTCCGGATTCGGCGTCCCGCGCCGGAGGCGCCCCGCCCCCGGGGTTTTCTTCTTCCTGCCCTATGCCGGTGTCACCATGGCCCTGGCCGACGAGAGCCTCGACGCGGCCATGAAGGGGAAGCTGCTGAAGTACCTCTACTCGGGAGATCCGCAGAACGCTCCGGCAGGGCGCGTCAGCGGGCGGAGGCGGTCAGCAGGCTCCCGCAGCGCGGTCGGGGAAGGCGCCGGAGCTCGTGTTCCCTTTGTGGAGTTTTCGGGCAAGACGCTCGACGGAAAGGAGATCTCGGTAAGGGATTTTCGCGGCAAGGTCCTGCTGATCGACTTCTGGTCGACCTGGTGTGGCCCCTGCATGCGCGAGATGCCGAACGTCGTGGCGGTCTACGAGGAGTTCAAGGACAAGGGCTTCGAGATTCTCGGTGTCAGCCTGGACCATCCCGGAAACGGCGACGAGGTTCGCGACGTGATGAAGAAGACGGGAATGGAGTGGCCGCAGATCTACGAGGGGCTGGGCTGGAAGACCCGGCCGGTGGTCCTCAACAACATCCGCAGCATTCCGTTCACCTTTCTTCTCGATCGGCAAGGGAAGGTCCGCTACACGAAGCTGCGGGGCAAAGCTCTCGGTCAGCGAGTCGCGGAGCTGCTATCGGGGAAGGCCGTCGCCCGGCCCCCTGAGAAGCTCACGGAGGACCGACGGGCCTTGAACGAGATCGAGGAGCAGCTCGGCGTTCGCAGGACGGGAAACTTGATCTTCTGCAAGAAGAGCGATGAGGGCATCGAGAAGCTGGACGCCTTCCTGGCGAAATTCAAGGACTCGCCGCTGCGTGAGACGGTGCTCTACCTGAAGGCCATCAGCCTGTGGGGCCTGAGTCGCTACAGCGAGGCCGCGCCGGTCTACTACGAGTTCCTGCAGAGCTGGCCCGACAGCGACTTCGCGAGAATCGCCCGTATCCGCGAAGGCGCCGCCTTGCTGTTCTCCGGTCAGCCGGAGAGGGCCCTCCCCAAGCTGAAGGCGCTGCAGAAGCGCTATCCGGATCAGCCCGAAGGTTACGCCCGTGAGCTGGCCTCGGCCCTCGTGCGTTGCGGGAAGTTCGAGGAGGCGAGGCGCTTCATGGACGAGGTCGAGAGGGTGATGACCGCTGCCGGCAAGAGCCGCTTCCTGCCGCGGCTGCAGTCGCAGTTCGAGAAGCTCCGGCTCGTCGGATCGAAGCTCCAGGACTTCGAGGTCCGGGAGCATCGCAGCGCCAAGATGCTCGGCCCTGCGAGCTTCGCGGGCAAGGTGGTCCTCGTCGATTTCTGGGCCACCTGGTGTCGTCCCTGCGTCGCTGAGCTGCCGCACCTGAAGGCGACGTACTCGAAGTACAGGAAGAAGGGCTTCGAAATCTTCGCCGTCAGCCTCGACAGCGACAGGGAGAGACTCGACAAGAGGATCGACGATGAAGGCATGGAGTGGCTCCACTACTTCGACGGGAAGAAGTGGAGGAACAAGCTGGCCGTCCTCTTCGACATCCACAGCATTCCTGCCAGCCTGTTGATCGACCGGCAGGGAGTTATCCAGGCGGTGAACCTGCGCGGCGCCGCTGTCGAGAGCTGGGTGGAGCAGCTGATCGAAGGGAAGAAGGGCGCGCCTCCCGCCCTTGCGCGGAGCCGTCCCCGTGTTCTCCCCGGCGGGGCAAGGAGGCCCGCCGCAGCGCCTCCGCTGAGCCTGAAGGCCAGCAGCACCGAACGGCTGCTCACTCTCGACGTGGAAGTGCAAAGTCCCTGGCACGTTTATGGCGAGGCAGGGAAGGACGGTCAGCCTCTGAGGGTCGAGTTCCTCGAAGGGTCAAGCTTCTCCGGGGCGGCTGAACTGCAGCTGCCGGCCGGCAAGGCAGGGGCGCTCGGGGGAAGGTTCCGCATCACCGTCGCGCTGAAGAGAACCGGAGAGGGCGACAAGGTTCTCGCTGAACTCATCTACCAGGCGTGCAATTCCGACGTCTGCCTGCCTCCGAAGAGGATCCGTATCGAGGCGAAGGCGGTGAACGGGAAGCGGAGACTGCTGAAGGCTCCGATCGAGAACGACACGAATCCGAAGCAGCCGCTCCTCTGCATCCCGCAGCGGCCCCCCAACGCCCCTCTCGTCGAGCCTTCCTCGGAGTAACGCCGACGGTCTCCGTCGCGTCAGGACGGTCGGCTCCTTCCCGGAGCGGCAATCCGGGACGCCTCTGCCCGAATGCGTCCGGTTTCCGCCGGCTTCGCGTCCTTGACGGAGCCTGTCCGGGGACTGTCCGTGAGCGGGTGAGGTGAAGTCGATGAAGTCAGCTCGGAGCGCCCTCTTCCTTGCCGCCTTGCTCTTGCCTGCGCCCGCGCATCTGGAGCCGCCGATGCACGGCTTTCTCCGTGCCGACGCCAACACGGATGGCAGGGGCGACGTCAGCGACGCGGTCTACACCTTCGAGTGGCTCTTTCTGGGCTCCGAGACATGGCAGGGACCACATCACGGCACTTGCGATGGACCGGTATCACATGTGCCCCGAGAACGCCGCATGAGATGCCGGGCCTACCACACAGAAACTCGGGATGCTCCTGCCTCCCAGGAACTCCTCCAGGAGCGTTCTTCGCGCCGGCTCCTTCCTGGAACCGCGGATACCGGTTTCCTGGATGATCTCGAGAACCGTCTCGTTCGATCCTTCTTCCACCTTCCGGGGCGATTCATGCACCAACGCCGAATCGATCTACCTCCCCTGCTGCCGTGGCTCACCGAGACGGCAGGAGGTCCAAGAAAAAGAAAGGTGCGACTCTCGCGATCGAGTCGCACCTTTCTTCGAGGCGGAGGTGGGTGCCTACCGAATACTCACCTCCTGTGACGCCTCGATGGCGTCGGGGACCCGGGGCTCAAGGCAAGGGGCCCCGGGGGTCGGAATTGCGGGCAGCAGACCGTCTCGAGGAACTCCGAGACGATCACGCCCTGTGACGTCGTTTACAGCCCTCCTCCGGCCAGGTCTCTGAGCGTACTCACCGCGGCTGGGTCGACCACGGATGGCACGAAACCAGCAGGGGGCGCACCAGCGTCGAGGTCCAGAACCCAGGTGGCAGAGCCCACGCCTTCCACAGCGATGGTGAAGACATCGCCCGTGGACAGTCCATGGGTGCCGACGATCGGGCGAACGACGAAGTCGAAGCCGCCGGCCGGCGGATTCGGGCCCGGATCGAGAGGAGCAATCGCGTTCAGTCCGCTCGTCGTCGTGATAACGGCGCTACCGGTCGCCGGACCACCCTCCAAGGACGCGAACCCGTGGATGATCAGACGATCATCAACGAGAACTTCCACGTCTTCGATCACCACCTGCGTACCTTCATGAGGAAGCGGCGGAGGCACTTCATTGATGCCGATTTCATCCGAGAGGACCGTCGTGCCATCACTGCCGAGCGCGATCACCAGCACGGTGTCGTTTGCTACGTCAACGATGTCCAACGCGCCGATAATGGGACGAACGATGATGTCGAAACCCGGGACCGGGAAGAGGTCCACGGCAGCTGCGCCAATCTCGAGGAGTGTGCCGTCAGCCTTCTTGAGGAAGGCGATCACGTGAGCGCCCTTGTCCACGGTGCCGGCATCGTCAACGAGATTACCTTCGACGACCCAGCGGTTGCCCGGTCGCCACAGCGCCTCATCGACCTGAAGCACGGTCGCAATCACCGGCGCTCCAGCGTCGGGAGCGGGAGCCGGAGCGGGAGCGGGAGCGGGAGCGGGAGCGGGAGCCGGAGCCGGAGCCGGAGCCGGAGCCGGAGCGGGAGCCGGAGCGGGAGCCGGAGCCGCCGCGGCAGTACCCGACTCGACCACGAGGTTCAAGAGGGCGAAAGCCGAGACGCCCGTGCCGTCGGGTCGCTCGTCGACGGCCCGCAAGCACATACGCGAGAACGTCGTCGTTGTCGTCAGGCCGGAGAGACTCACGGTGAGGCCGTCTGCCGTGGGTACCATCGCGGCTTCGAGGGCGGCCTCCCCGACGGCGACAGTCGTGATGTCGTCGAGGTAGATTTCGACTCCGTCCTGGCCTGGCACGTATCTCGAGAGCGTCAGCTGCACCGAGTTGGTGTCGATGGTCTGGGCAAACTGGAAGTCGAGGAACTCGTCTCCATCGGCGTCATTGGCGTTGACCTGGTTCCTGAAACCACCGTCGACGCCGGCGCCGAGGACGGAGAGACGCAGTCTTCCAGGTTGTGAAGGAACGAGCGAGTTGGTGTTGACCGCGCCCTTCCCGGCCGTCAGAGAGACCTCGATCCCTCCCGAAGTGGACGTCAGAGCGGAACCCAGGGTTGTCGTGCTTCCGTTGCCGGGGCCGAAGGAAGCGCCGGACTGGAGGCCGAAGCTGCCTACCAGAGCGGGAGCGGGAGCCGGAGCGGGAGCCGGAGCGGGAGCCGGAGCCGCCGGAGCGGGAGCCGGAGCCGCGGGAGCGGGAGCGGGAGCCAGAGCCGCCGCCGCGACGGCCGCTTCGTCGGCGAGGAC
>CAYMLL010000167.1:0-16490 GCA_964390645.1 uncultured Planctomycetia bacterium
ATCGGATCCTTGCTCGTCCACCGCCCGCTCTCCGGGTCATAGTCCCGCGCCCCGAACCGCACGAGCCCCGTCTCGCGGTCATACAGCCCACCGGCGAATCCGAAGGGCTGAAAGTGCGGGTTGGTGTCCTCGAGCACGCGCCCGAACGCGTCGTAGTCCATGCGCTGGGCGATCGCACCTGTGGCAACATCGACCACCAGCCGCACGCTGCCGCGCGGGTCGGTCACGATCCGGTACGTCGTCCCGCCGCGGACCATGTAGTCCGGCACGTGCGGACGCGACCCGTAGACGAAGCGAGCCACGATATTCCCGAGGGCATCGAGCTCGGCCACGGGGTTGAGCGCGTCGCGGTAGAGCAGGCCGTGGACGAGGACGCCGTCGACCCGCTTGCCGATGCGACGGCTGAAGCCGTCGACGACGTATTCGATCTGCGTGCCGTCGGGAAGATCGACCGCGAGCAGGTTCCCGAGCACGTCGTAATCGTAGAGTGTGGTCTCGCCGCCTGCGGTCTTGCTCTGGAGCTCGCCGTTGAGGCTGTAGGAGCAGGTCACGTCTCCGTAGGAGAGCATTCGATCCTGGTCGTCGTAGCTCCCCGAGATCGCCGCCGTACCCGGGGGGCCCTGGAAGCTCGTCCGATTGCCGTTGCCGTCGTAGACGTAACTCCCCAGGAGCGTGGCGCCGCTCTCCACCCGGATCAGTCGCCCGTCGGGGTCATAGGTGTAGTCCTTCGTGGTCGTCGGCTGGCCGTCGACGGTCTCGGTCCTCCCGGTGATGCGACCGAGATCGTCGCGCTCGATGTGCCAGAGAAAGATCGAGGATCCGTTGTGCTTCACGTCGATACCGGTCAGCTCTCCGAAGGCGTCCCACGTGTAGGTCTCGACCACATCGCCGATCGTCGTGCCGGCCATGAGGCCGTTCTGGGCGTCCCTCTGGATCGAGAGGGCACCCGCCTGCTGGAGAAGATCGTCCGTGTCGTAGCCGAAAGAGACCGCCGGCTCGTCGTTGACGCTCTCTGCGGAGACGCGGAAGTCGTTGTCATGGTCCCACGCGACAGAGCCGGCGATCGGGCCCGACCAGGTGCTCCTCGTGAGCAGCATCCCGTCGTGCTCGAGCTCCAGGATCACGCCGTCGGACGTCGAGACCCGTGAGAGGCGACCGGGTGCGGGGTCCAGCAGGCCCTCGTACTCGCGGTCGATCGTGCGATCGGGAAGGATCGCCGATGTCAGCCTCCCGGAGCTGTCGTGTTCCATGTCGATGACGAGCCCGTCGGGCCGCGTGATGAGATCCGGACGTTGCGCGAGATCGTAGGTTCTCACCGTCGCCTCGCTGGCCGGGCCGATGTCCGGCGGGCTGTACGACTCGAGGCGATCGGTGTGGGTGTAGCCGAAGGCGTGAGCCGGACGGCCCGGAGGCTGGATCGTCTCCACCGCTCCGTTGGTGTTGTAGGTCAACGCGATCTCGTGGTTGTCCGCAGACGTTATTTTCGTGATCCGGTCGGCGTCGTCGTGCTCGTACCCGGTGACCTGACCGAGAGAATCCTCGACCATCACGAGGGGTCCCCCGGAATCGTACGTGTAGGCGCTCGAGCGCTCTCCCCGGGTCAACGACTCGAGCTGTCCGGCGGAGTTGTAGGCGCCGACCAGGGACGTGAGGCCCGCAAGGCCCCACTCCACCACGCGAGCGCGGTCGTCGAGCACCGTCTGGGACTGACGTCCCCCCGCCGACGGGGTGGTGATCGTCCGGGTCGCGCTCTGGTAAGTGCTCGAGCGGGTCTTGCCGTTCGTCGTCACGGTCTCCGTGTACGATTCGATGCTCAGCGGATCGTCCGGATCGGTGAGCGTGACGTCGCGCACGGAGGACGCTTCGAGCTGCTTCCCCCCGGGCGTGCTCACCGTGAGCGACTCGGTCACCGGAGCGAGCATCCCCCAGCGCGGGTCCGGGCCCTGGGTGAGGCCCACGACCTGGCCGTCGGAAGAAGTGGTCGTGCGCGTGCCGTCGGTGCCGATCAGCGTGATCTCCGAGAGGCCGCTGGGGTAGAGATTCGTGAGCCGTCGTTCTCCGGTCGGGAGGTCCTTCACCTCGTAGGCCGTCTCCTCACCGAGAGCGTTGCTCAACAAGACCGTCCACCCGCCTCCGCGCTCCGCATCCGGAACACGCGTGAGCGAGAAGGAGCCACAGACGGGCATGTTGTCCCTGGTCAGTCGGCCGGACACGTCGTACTCGAACTGCGACGTGTTGTTTCGAGGATTGGTGAAGGTCTCGAGGAGTCCCTCCGCGTCCCCGGTGAAGTACGTCATGGTGTAGGTCTCACCAGCGGGATTCTCGATGCTGTCGAGGTAGCCGTCGGCGTTCACCGAGAGAGTCGTCACCCGGCCGAAGGGGCTTTCGATGGCGGTCGGGTTTCCATCGACATCGTGCAGGATCGTCGTGATGTTCCCGGCCCCGTCGGCCCGCCTGTCCACGATCTGCGCGAGGCGTCCGTCGGCGCCGTACTCGAAGACATACTTCTCGGCGGATGTCAGAGCGTCGAGGGTGCGCAGGTGACGGCCGTGCGTATCGAAGAAGTAGATCTCCGTGCCGTCCTCGGAAGGAAGGACGATCTCGTCAAGGTCGAATGCCGGAAAGACGTGCCCGACCCGGTGCACATGGCCGGTACCCGTACCACCGATGTAGACCTCTCCCTCCCGATTGGCCGTCACCCGGCGGGGAACCGGAATCTCCGCCACCCGCGCCGGTCCTCCCTCGCCGGAGTAAAGCTCCGGACGCGGGGTTCCACGGCCGGCATGGGCGAAGATCATCCCCGTGGTGCTGACACGGAGGATCTGGTTTTTGCCGGTGTCGGCGATGAAGAGCGTGCCGTCCGACGTGACCGCGATCCCGTGGGGCGACGTGAGCCGCGCCTCGATCGCGGGCGCTCCGTCAAAGGTCCACGGCTCGTTGGCAGCGAGTCCCACTCCCGTTCCCGCAACCGTCGAGATCTCCCCGGCCGTATCGACGCGGCGTATGCGATTGTGGGACATATCTGCGATGTAGAGACTCCCGTCGGGCCCGATGTCGATGTCGGTGGGATCCCAGAGGGCGGCCTCGTTCGCCGGCCCGTCGTCTCCCAGCGGGCCCGCGAAGGTGCCGATGCCCGCGACCGTGCTGATCACTCCACTGGTGTCGACCCGGCGGATCACGTGGGAGGCCCGATCGGCGATGTAGAGCGAACCGTCGGCGGCCACGGCGACACCGGAGGGATATCTGAGCTGCGCCTCGGTCGCGGCTCCCCCGTCGCCGGAGGAGCCGGCCGTACCGTTGCCGGCAACCGTGGTGATGATGCCGTTCGCGTCCACGCGGCGGACTCGCCGGTTCGAGGCGTCGGCGATGTAGTAGTCGCCGTCGGGTCCGAACGCGATGTCCAGCGGATCGTGGAGCCTTGCTTCCGTGGCGGGTCCGCCGTCACCGGCGAAGCCACGGACGGTTCCGGCCACAACGCTCATGTTCCCCTCGTCGTCCACGCGCCGCACGGTGTGGTCTACCACGACTCCCACGTAAAGCTCGCCCTCGGGCGAGATGGCCAGACCTCTGTTCCAGAGTCCGTCCTCCAGAGCGATGGAGGGATCTCCGACGACGGTCGTCATGGTCGCGACCATCGCTTCCGCGTTCCGTAAGGTTCCGTCTCCGCGGTAGAGTCTCCTCTGAACGGGGTCGTAGGTGTGGTGAACGCCGAGCGTCCAGCCGCCCAGTCCGGTGGAGGCCGCCTTCCAGGACCCGATCACGACCTCGTGGTTCTGCCAAAGGAAGACCTCTTCCGTCTCGCGGTTTCCCGAGATGTCGGGAAAGGGTGCGGACGATCCTCCTCCTGCGGGTCCGCCACCGCCGCTTCCTCCGCCGCTGGCGCCGAGGTCGAGAACGTTCTGGTAAGCCATGTCATAGCGATAGCCGATCCGCACGACCGCGAGCTGCGCGCCCTGAAGCTTCTGGCCGTAACGGTCGAGGCCGTCCCAGACGAACGTGTAGAGGAGATTCTGCAGGCTCTCGACGTCGCCATTCTCCTTGTGGAAGATCGTGCCTTCGAATGCATCGCCCGGGTCTTCGTCGTTCGCGATGCGACCGGCGACATGCACCTGCACGGCGATCGCGCGCAGCAGCGGCGACAGCGAGTCATCGCTCAGCGGGATCCGTAGCTCGTACGGAGGCCTGTACCCTTCTACCCGCTGGCTACGGTAGTGCAGACCGAACGGCACGCCCACGACCGGGATCGACTCGCCGAGAAACTGGTTCTGCACCTCGATCACCGAGGCGCACTGGAAGTCCGGCTCCGGGAGAGGATTGTCCCCGTCGGGGGTGTTCTCATCGGGAAACTCCGCGCCGCCCGGCGCGCCGAAGCCCCAGTTCAAGTCCCAGGGAGTGAAGTGGGTGATCGGCACACGCCACAGACTCTGGCCCGGATCGTACAGCGTCGCGAGCTTCTCTCGTTCCGCGTCGGTGATGCCGATCAGGCCGTACGCGTCCGTGTCGTCCTGGGTGAACTCGCCATCACCGGTGATATCGAGATCGACACGACCGTCCGTCTCGCCGAGGACATCGATGACCCAGCCGTTTTCGCTCGGCACCCAGCAGCCGCGCTGGCGCTCGTAGTAGCCCGACGGCACGTTCGTGCCGACGGGGAAGCCGAGGAAGTTCTCGAGGTAAAAATAGGTCGGCTCGCTGAAACGCACGTCGGTCGCTCCGGCGGCAAGGGCCTGATCGACGCTGAGCTCGACGCAGTACGTGTAGGCGCTCGCCTGCGGCAGGGTCGCGGGCATCGTGTCGTAGCCGTTCTCTCCCACGGTGTATTCGGTGGCCCGCACGTCGATCTCGGTGAGGGGTTGCACGCTGCCGTCGGGCAGGACCATCTCCGCCTGCGTGCCCGGACGGAAAAGGAGCGTCGCCTGCCGGTCGCCGTCGTCGGTGGAGACCTCCGCGGCGCGCGCGACCTGGATGTCCTCGGTCTCGCCGAGATCGATACAGGTGACCTCCGGGTCCACCGTGATCATCACGAGGTCCTGAAGCTGCCGGTAGTCTCTCCAGGGAACGTCGGCCTGTCGTTGCGCGGGAAGGAATCCCTCCTTCTCGAAGCTCACGACCAGAGCGGATCCTCCGTTGACGGCGAGGTCGAATTCGCCATCGGCGCGGCTGAGGGTCTCGCCGTATTCCGGATGACCGAGCACGGTGATGTGGACCGCGGGAAGAGGCTCGCCAGCGCGCGTGCGCACACGGCCATGAAGGATGGCGACGCGTCGCGCCTCGATCGTGCCGGGAGCGACACCGGTCTGGATCGGGTTTTCGCCTGCGTAGATGAACTCGGTCGCGGTGAACAGAGAGGTCGGAACGCTCGAATCGAGGGGAGGAGCGACCTCGCTCGGGTCCGGCGGCAGAGCGACCCCGGTGACCGTCAGCTGCGCGCTCACCGAGTCCGAAAGCCCGTGGTCATCCGTGACCGTCAGCGTGACCGTCAGGTCGCCGGGCTGACGATAGGTGTGCGTCGTGATCGCGCCGGAGCCCTCTTCGCCGTCTCCGAAACTCCAGTGGTACGCGACGATGGTACCGTCGGGATCGGTCGAGCCCGTGGCGTCGAGCTCGACCTCGAGCGGCAAGTCTCCGGACTCCGGCGTCCTGGTGAACGACGCCGTTGGAGGAGTCACCGGACAGGAGCTGTGCCGGCATGACAGATCGTCGGGAGTCGGGTCGGGACCGCACCCAGGAAAGGGGTCTTGTGGCGCGGGGCCTGCTTGAAACAGAAAGCTCAGGAGCACAATCGGATCGGTGATCGAGAGCTCTCCGGTGTCATCGACGTCCGCCGCATCGAGGCAGTCCAGATCCGGCGAATCGTCAAGGAAGAGGTGAAGGAGAATCTTGATGCTGTCGCTGACGTCGACGACCTGGTCGGTGTTCGTGTCGCCGCGAACGAACGGCAGCTCTTGCGACGATGTGGGTGTGCCGACGAACAGGCCCGAGAGCAGCAGAAAATTACGTAAAGACGTCTTCGATAACATGACAGACCTCTGACCGTAGATTCTGGACAGAATTGTCGACGCTTGACCTGACGAGTGACGTTGACCGATCAGCGAGTGATGACAACCGGCGCAGCAGCGACCAACCGTCAGGCTGGAGACTTGGCTCGCGGCGGCAGAAGGGAGACGCACCGAGAGAAGACGGCGCAGTCGAGGCCGTCGGTGGTGGGGTTCTCCCCGCAGTCCGGACAGGGCGAGGCCGGCCGGGCTCCGCCGGTGAACAGAAACTTGAGCGCGTAGATGCCATCGGAGATATCGAGGACGCCGGAATCGTCCGAGTCCGCGGCATCCTCGCACTCGAGCTCCACGGGATTGCCGAGGAAGAGGCAGCTGAAGACCCGCACGGGATCGGTGACCTCCGGCGCCCCGCTGGCGTTGCGGTCACCGCGTATGAAGGAGGCGGCGCTCACGGGCGAAGCGACCGTCAGCGTCAGAGCCAGGATGAGCGCCAGAGCACTGCCGCGACACAAGTCGTGACACTTGCAGGTCATTCTTCGATTCTCCTTCAAGGGGTATCGGAGGGCGGGCCGTGTGGTCACTGTCCCGTCATGAACCTGTATGCCAGGCACGGGGTTGATAACAGCAAAACGGAAAAAAAGAACGACACAGTCATCGAGCCCCACGTCTGCGACGTCGACCTCGGGGACGCCGACGCACAGCAGGTCCACGAGATTCCCGGCAAACACCAACACGCAAGTGGCGTTAGCTCGCTTCACGTCCCGTCCCCCCGGTTCGCCGCTATCAGGGAAACCCATATCCCTACCCGCATCGCAGTCGATGGGGCGACCGCCATGAAGGACCGCCGGTCCACTCGCGGTAACCGCCGCCCCCGCGTGTGCCGCGTCGGAAGAGTACAGACGAAGCGCCCATCACGCGGGCCGCGCCCCCGCCGCTGAAGCACGCCGGAAGCGGCAGGGCAGATGGTCAGAGGGTAAGAAAGACCCAGGGTAACGTCCTGGCGGGGCGAAAGCCCCCTACGGGCATCAGAATAGCGGCAGAGGTTGGCCCTCGCAGATCTGGAAAGGCCGACCCAGCTGGTCGTGAAGCTCGGCGCGCGGATCGATCCCCATCGCCTTGTACGCGGTGGCGTGCAGATCCGCCGGACTGCAGGCCCCGGACGCCGGAGCGGTTCCGGTGACGTTGCTGGCCCCGTGGATCCGGCCACCCTGAATGCCGCCGCCGGCGAAAAAGACGGAGTAGACGTTCGGGTAGTGGTCGCGACCGCCGTTCCCGTTGACCTTCGGCGTACGTCCGAAGTCGGTCAAGAGGACGACGAGCGTCTCGTCGAGCATTCCCCGCATGTCCAGGTCGGTCAGGAGCGCTGACACCGAGCGGTCGAAGACCGGCAGAAGACGTTTCTTCATCTTCGGGAAGTGATCCCGGTGGGTGTCCCAGTTGTCACCGCTACCACCGGCGAGGTCGCCAGCACCGGCGCAGATCTGGATGACCGGCACGCCGGCCTCGACGAGGCGACGGCACAGGAGCAAGCCCTGTCCGCCGACGTGGTTTCCGTACATGGCCCGAATCTTCGGATCCTCGCGCTCGAGGTCGTACGCCTCGCTGAGCGCCGAATCGAGCAACATGTCGGCGGCCATGCGCTGGTATCGATCCAGGCCGTCGTAAGCCGACGCGTCCTCCGAGCGGCGGTCTAGGCGGGCGAGCAACGCCCGCCGCTCCGCGAGGCGAGATTGCGGCAGGTTCAATTTCAGGTCGAGCTCGTTTCCGCTGACGCGAGACGTGCCGCCGAAGGGCTCGCCCGCGGGCGTCGGGACGAGCACCGGGTCCCACTCCGATCCGAGCCAGCCGCCGAACTGGCCCTGGATCAGCGTGCCGTTGTCGTACATCGAGTACGGCATGCGGATGCAGGACGGAGTGCCGGCCGTTTGATCCTGAAAGCGCGACATCATCGCGGCGATCGATGGCCAGTTTTCACGGTCGCCCGCGCGCCCGACCGCCCTGTGTCCGGAGAGGTTGAGGCACAAAGCGCTTCCGTGCGCGCCGTCGTTGTGCGTCACCGACCGTACGATCGCGAGCTTGTCGGCGTGCTGCGCGAGCAACGGGAGGTGCTCACAGAATCGAGTGCCGGGGACGTTGGTCGGAATCGAGCCGAACTCTCCGCGCACGTCGAGCGGCGCGTCGTCCTTCGGGTCGAAGGACTCGTAGTGGCTGATGCCGCCCCAGCAATAGATCACGATGCACGCCTTGGCGCTCTCGGAGCTGCCGCGAGAATCGTCCAGGCTCTTTCCCGGCGCTGTCCCGGAGCGGGCTCGAGCCTGAAAAAACGTCGGCAGAGTCAGCCCCGTGAGACCGGCAGCGGACCGAAGTACATCTCGTCGTGAATAGCTCAGATCGATCATTCTGAAAACGCCTGCTCGACTCTTGCGTCGGGCCGCGACGTGCGTTGACCGGTCACGCGCGGCGCCCATCTACGCCTACTTTTCTTCCCGAAAGACCGACTCCGGAATTACCGCCAGCGCGATCTCCTCACCTATGCGGAAATAGCCGAGCGGCTTGTCGTTGAGGTCCGTGATCATCCAGTTGTTTCGAGAGTACGAGTTCTGCCGCCGCTTCTCGCCCGGCTTCAGCGTGTGGTAGAGAGTCGGCTGGTTGCCGTAGCTGATCCAGTAGAGCTTCACCGGTTTCCCGGACTTGTTCTCGAAGCAGACGGTCGTGTTGAGTCCATTCTGCGACCGATCGACCTCCGAGCGGTCCTCGATCGGAATGAACTGCAGCGTCTCCTCCGGTTTCTCGGGCTCCCTCTGGTCGGCAACGAAGGCGTCGAGCTTGCTGACATCGATACCGCGGTTGATCTCGAGCTTCGGCAGCGCCTTCTGAAGTCGCGCCACTCCCTCGTCGGTCACGCCGGTGCGCCAGACGTAGAGCCGCCGCAGTCGCCTGAGCTTCGTCAGATGGACGAGCGCCTTGTCGGTGATCTTCGTCGAGTAGAGGTTGAGGTATTCAAGGTCGACGAGCCCGGCGAGGTTCTCGAATCCCTTGTCGCCGACCTTCGTGCGCTCGAGGTGGAGCCGTCGCAGACTCTTCAGCTCCTTGAGATGTACGAGGCCCGCACCGGTGACCTTGGTGTCCCGGAGATTCAGCGCAACGACGCTCCCCAGCGCCGCGACGTGCTTCAGCCCGTCGTCGGCCAGATCCCGTCCGAGAAGATGGAACTCGACCTCCCACTCGTCCACGCCGCGCTCGGAGGGACGCACCTTCCCACCGGCTTTCTCGACAGCCCTCAGCAACGCGGCATTGTCGGCTCGCTTCGAGCCCTCGGCTTTCTCGGCTCCCGCGGCCGTTGCGAAGAGGAGCGGCGCGAGAAGGCCGACCGCAACCAAAAGAGCGACGGACGTTCGCATGGTTCGTGCTATCGCGCCTCGTGTTTGCATTTTCCGCGCGTCGCAGTGCCGGTTAACCGTTTCACTCAGGAATCTACGGTAACCCACACGGCGGCCCGGACTCAAGCTTCCAAAGGGTCCGAGTATCTTCGCCGCCGTCAGTCAGGACATTCTGCACGGCTCCGCGTCACGACATCCCGGACTCCAGGGCACGGAATACCGTCATCCTACCGCCGCGGCGTGACTTGGGCGAATGGCCAGAATACTCGAACGCGTTGAGGGCAGCAATCCTGCGGGCGTCGCTCGCTCCTCGAATCCTCCCGTCGATTCACGACATCACCGCAGGTCCTCATGAAGATGGTGAAGCGTGCTGGACTGGAAGAAGCTGCTGGTATATGTGACGGGGTCGCTCGACGAGGAGCTACTCCTCAGGAACGAGTACCCCGTCGCCGAGAATCAGATTCCACGAGCGCGGGTCAAAGGGCGTCTGAAGCTCAGCGACGGAGAGCGAAGAACACCGGCGGAGATCGGGAAGAAGCCCGGGCGTCGGGTCCTGGAGGAAGCGGCGATGATTGTCGAACCGGACACCATTCTCGTCTGGCATCGGAAGCTGGTTGCGAGAAAGTTCGACGGCTCGAGGAGCCGCAGGTAAGCGGGTCGGCGTCTTGCCGCCATCGAGATAAGAGCGTAGATTCGATCAGGTCATAATCCAGCTCTTCCGTGTAGGCGACCGTCATGAATTCGGTTCGATCTGTGACTTGCTTCCTTCTGTTGTTCTTCGACTTGTCGGCCGTATCCGTTGCCGACGACCCGTTGGCTCCGTTCCTGGTCGCTCCGGTCTTCGACAAACAACGCCTGTTCGATGATCAGCGCTATCCGAACGTGGTCGTCACGCTCGAAGGAACCGTGCTGGCCGTCTGGGGTAATTCCGGCGTCGTCGTGTGTCGAAGCGAAGATGGAGGAAAGTCGTGGGGCCGGCCAATCCCGGTGGCCCGCGCCGGGTACCACGGGGGAGGTACGGTCGTTGACGCGAATTCGGGGGACATCCTGGTCTTTGTCGAAGACCGGCAACCACCTGCTCCGCTCACTCTCTACCGTAGCCGAGACGATGGCAGATCGTGGCAACCGCAACGCACGGTCATCGAGAAGGACGTGAACGGAAACCGTCCCTCCATGCACATGAACGAGCATGGGGTCACGTTGATACGCGGTCCCCACAAAGGGCGGCTGCTTCGCCCCTCGCGATACTACGGACCGAAAGACGGTCAGGAACACTGGCCCCTACAGTACACCAACGCCATCTACAGCGACGATGGTGGCAAGACCTGGAAGACGAGTGGGCCTTTCCCCGAGAAGGGAACGGGCGAAGCAGCACTTGTCGAGCTCGCGGACGGACGCATTTACTACAACTCGCGCGTTCACTGGCCGAAACGACCGCGCAATCATCGTCGACGCGAGGCGTGGAGCGTCGACGGGGGTGCGTCCTGGAAGAGCTGGAGAATCGTGGATGTGCTACCTGATGGAGATCAAGGACGGTCTTACGGCTGCATGGGAGGCTTGACCCGACTGCCACTCCAAGACCGGGACATCTTGATCTTCAGCAATCTGGACACGAAGGCCTCGCACCGCGAGCGCGTGACCGTGTGGGCGAGCTTTGACGGTGGGAAGACTTGGCCCGTCAAGCGATTGGTCGACGCGGGTCGCAGCGGCTATTCGTCACTCGCTGTCGGTCGGCCCCGCACGGCAAGCGCCGGATGGATCTACTTGCACTACGAGCACGATCCGATCAAAGGCTCCCACGTCGCCCGATTCAACCTCGCCTGGGTGCTGGGTGGCCAGCTAACCGGGGATGGTGAAGTGCCTCACCTGAAACCCGAGTAGCCGGCGGGTACGCGGAGTCAGTCATGAGGGCTGGTCAACCCGGGTACCACGCTCGCGTCATCAACCCGACTCCCGGTATGATGAGACCGCGTCCATCGACCGCGACGTGCTTGCTTTCGCCGATCTCGCGGGAGTTCCGTCCCATGCTTGGCCGCGGCCCACGTGCCTTCGCCAACGATCCAGGAGGCCCGTGCGGTCGACGATCAGATGGGGCGATCCACGATGTCGAGTCGCCTTCGAGGCGACGCAGGGCGACCGAGATCGCCTTGACAGGGTGCCGTGATCCGGAACGGGAGGGTGATCGAGACCCGGCATGCCGGGCAGTGATCCGACGAGGCCTCCAGCTTGTCGAAGTGGCATCCCGAACACGGTCCTCAGCGTGAGCGACGTATCGATCGCGACGGTCGAGCAGAGTCGTGCTCCGTCTCACGCTCCGGTTGACTTCGAGATCCGGCTCGCGGCCGCCTCCTCGCTGAACCGGATCGTCACGTCGCCTCGCGAGCGTGGCCCCCTCTCGTACTCACGCCACTTCCTGACGCGATACCCGGTCTTGTCCGCCGGGTGGACGACACTCGATTTCACCGCAGGCATGCACTCGGCTCCTCGGAAACGGACCGCAGAGCTCGGAGGATACCGGATTCCCGCCCGGGGCGAATCATGCGCCATCGCCCCACGGAGACGCGAATTCGAGGCGTTGGACGGTGACCGAGAACGACGCGCAACCGGGCCCTGTTGCGAGCGGTCGAATACGTTGACCCTACGGAAACGTCATCCCGTCTCCCGTGTCAGAAAATCGGGACAAGGCCGGCCCCATTCATCGCGGTGAGCGGCTCGGCGGGCCGCTGAAATACTACAACCGCGAGACCGGATGAGTTTCTTGACCCTACGGGGTTTCCGACCGATCCGTTGTTGACGATCAGGGCATGCAGGTTGCGGCCATGACCGCACAGTCCAGCGGATCGTCCGTCGGATCGGGACCGCAGTCGCCGGGCGCGTAACCCGTCATCGACGGCGACGGCGTGACCGGGGCGGAGCCTCCTGTGAACAGATAGCTGAACGTGATCACGGCGTCACTGATGACCAGTTGACCGTTGTCGTCCGTATCCGCCGCGTCCGCGCACCCCGGCGACGGGCCGCCGGTGAACAGGAAGTTGAGCGTCACCACACCGTCGGTCAGATCGATCACGCTACTCGAGTTCGAGTCGCCGCGGACGAAGCCGCTGACGTCATCACAGGCATCGCCGATGCCGTTGTCATCGCCGTCGATTTGGTCCGGGTTGGCGATCGCCGGGCAGTTGTCGCAAGCATCGGGGATGCCGTCAGTATCCGTGTCGATGCTGTCGTCGCCGCTGGAGCAGATGTCGCACTCGTCGCCGACGCCGTCGCCGTCGCCGTCCGCTTGGCCAGAGTTCGCGTTGGCGGGGCAGTTGTCGCGAGCATCGGGAACGCCGTCGGCGTCCGTGTCGACGCCGTCGACGCCGGCAGTTGCAACCTCGAAGTGAGCCCGGATCCGGTCGCCCGAAAGAGCGGTGTCGTAGACCGCGAACTCGTCGATCGACCCGCCCAGGAATCGAGTGTTCTGCCAGGCGCCGACCTGCGCAGGTACGTTGAACCGCACCGGCTGCGGAGAACTGAAGTCGGGCGGAACGACGTCGACCTCCTCACCGTTGACGTACGTCCGCACCATGGCTTCCTCTCGGTCGTAGACGGAGGCCAGGTGGACCCACTCGTTGAAGGGCACGGTATTCGGCGCGGTGTTGTGGTTGTTGGGTCCACCGCCGTTGAGTGCGAACTCGACGGTCGCGTTGTTCTTGATGTTGTAGTGCAGCCATCCCGGCTGCCAGTCGTCCGGCGAGAAAACCGATGTGCAACAGCCGGCAGCCAGGAAGCTCAGGTTGACCCAAACCTCGATCGTCATCTGATCCATCTCGAACCCCAGAGGGTTCATCTGCAGGTAGCCCGACGCGCCATCGAGAAGAATGGCCTGGCCCAAACCCTCGGTGGCGCTCGGCTGCTCGAACTCGATGCCGCCGAAGTATTCGCCTTCGTTGTCGTTTCCCGATGCGTCCTCCGCCTGTCCGAGGTCACCCTCTTCGAAGCGGTAGTAGACCACCGGATCATCGGACAAGACTTCATCTTCGTAGCCGTCGCCAGCCGGTAGAGACGTGACGGTCAGCGCGAGGAGCGCCATCAGCGCAACGGAGGAAGAGAGCGCGTACTGCATCGCCGGTTTCCTTTCATCTGTCGCAGGGAGGGAATCACCTCGCCCGGCTGCGGTCATCGTAACCGGACACGAGGAACCGTGAAACCGCTTGCTTCGCCAGGGACTGTGCATGCCTGTGCTGTCGACGATCAGGTGGATCGGTCCACCGGGCCGGGTCGGCCTCGCCAGGACGTCGAGCGCCCGAGCTCGTCACGACAGCGTGCTGTGATCCGTAACCGGCGGGTAATCGAAGCCCGGGATACCGAGCAGCGATCCGACGAATCCCTCGGCCTGGCGCAGCGGCAGGCCGAATACGGCCCTGAGCCTCAGCCCGGTCTCGATCGCGAGGTCCGATCGGAGTCGTGGTCCTCCCCGCGCTCCGATGGATCTCGAGATCCAGTTCGCGGTCGCCTCCTCGCTGAACCGGATCGTCACATCTCCTCGCAGGCGTAGCCCTTGCTCGTACTGACGCCAGTTCCTGACGCGGTACCCGGTCTTGTTTGCCGGGTGGACGAGACTCGACTTCACAGCGGGCATGCGCTCGGTTCCTCACGAACGGTTCGCAAAGTCCGAACGATACGGCACTTCGGTCGGGGGCGAATCATGCACGAATGCCCGCGCATGCGCCGCCACGCCCTTGCGGGTCCAGCCGAGCTCAGGGTTCGGCCCTTCCGTCGACGCGTCTGGAGATCGGCTCCGAGGAAAAGACCACCCGGTCGTTTTCGAGAACCGTCATCGTCCACTTCCACGTGTCCCGATCGATTCGTTGATGAGCGGTTTCAACCCGCAGATCTGCGGAAAGAGCACCCTTGCCCCGGAAGGTCCGTGTGGCCGGATCATAATGCTCCTCGGCAACCTTCACGGGCCCGTCCTCTTCCTTGTGCCGCAAGAGGAAAACACACCTGCTTGCATCGTATTCCCGGCCGCCGACGGATATCACCTCCACGGGCTCGACTTGCCGTTCCCTGAACCGGGTTGATTTGCCTTTTTCCTTCCAGCGAACCCCCGGTTCCAATCGGACGTTCCAGGATTGACCGTCAGCCGGCCGATGCTGTCCCGTGGTTTCCCGTTGCCCCGATCCGGCGGCCAGGACCTCTTCCACCTGCTTCGACGTCAGTTTCCGCGGCCCTGCCGTCCCACATCCCACCACCGCCGTCACCGCGAGGAGCAATAGTCATCGTTCCATCCTCCGACTCTATCCCCTGCGTCATACCCCGGCGGCCCGCGGTGGTCAGTAACCGATTCGCCCGCCAGTCTGTCGTGCGGCGTGAGCGCGGTCTTCGTCGTTAACGTCCTGGCTTGACAGACAGGAAGTCTCGGCCCCGGCGCGTTCGGGGCGCAGCGCGACCGCCAGACCCCACGCCTGAACAACCCGGGACCGGGTGAGGATCGCCTCAAAGCGGCTCGTCACTGGCGGGAGGATCCTGGTTGAACTCCTCCTCGGACTCGGACCGCACCTGCGAGCACTCCTCGTCGAGCACCGTGCCGAACATCTCCAGCTGCCGCGGCGGTGAGCGGGTCCGTCGCTCTCGCGTCCACGGCGGATCCCGTTCACCGCGTGCGCGCAGACCCTTCTCGATGACGTCGTCCTGCGCCGGCGAGCTGATCGCCGAGAGAATCCTCATCGGCTGGGCGCAACAGCCGCACAACGAAGAATCTTCGAGCCACTTCCGGGCGATCAGGCGCGCCCGGTTGGCCGGGCGCAGGCGCGCGAACAACGCAGGGCTGCACACGCAAGCCTGCTCCGGAAGAACAAGCCCTGGATTTGATACTCGTTCCGCGGTCCTGGAAGTGCGTCACACAATCGGCCGCACTTTCTTGGCGCCCTTGAACAGGAGTTCGCGCATCGCGGTTGTGGCTTTCTCGTGATAAGCGACGGTGACCGGGTCGAAGTCGCAGCTGGGCACGGGTGACTGGTCGAAGTGACCGTATCGGTCTTCGCCACGCACTAGCGAGGCGCAATCCCACTCGGCATTGAGCTGGCTCGTCCGGGTGGGCATGTAGTGGAACGAGAGGCCGATGCGCCGGTCAGCAGTGACATTGAGTCCTGAGGCATGTGCTATTCGAATGTTATGAAGAGAGACTTCTCCGGTAGCCAGTGGCATGGCGGTGGCTCTTGATTCGTCGATGTCGATGATCTCCTGGCCGCGCGTCAGCAGGTTGTCGTCTTTGTACAGGTCGTGATGCTTCATCGGCTCGTCGAGGTGCGATCCGGGGAGAACTCGCATACAGCCGCTGGATTCGCTTGCGGGTGACAGCGCCAGCCAGGCGGTCACGAGCTTACTGGTATCAAGCCCCCAATACTGGCTGTCCTGATGCCAGGACACATAGCTGGTCGAGTTGGCCTCCTTGATCCAGAACCAGGAGTTCCAGCAAAAGATGTCCGGGCCGATCAGGTCCTCGACACAGTCGAGAATGACATCGTTACGCATCAGGTCGTCGACCCACTTGAACAGCAGGTGGGGTTTGGTGCGCAGCGGGCCCTGCACCGGGTGGCCGAGCTCTTGCTCATAGGCTTCCAGGATCGCGCGGTAGTGATTGGCCTCGGCTTCGGTGATGACTGATACCGGGTACAGGTAACCGGCCTGTTCGAATTGCGCGACGGCGGCGCTGCTAAGGTGCTTCAATTTGTCTGTCCTCACGGATCTCGATGCCGATATTGCTCTGGCCCGGAGTCAGGCGTTTCAGCGTTCGCAAGACTCAAACCTTATTGTCCGTCGTGATTGATGTCGATCTCAATCCATCGAAACACCGGCGTTGGTGCATGAATCCCGCGGGGACGGAAGTGCAGTACCATTTGGTCTTTGCGATCGATTCGTGCGGGCCTGACTGCGTGTCATCCGTGAAATCGAGTCCCGTCCATCCCCGCTACAAGACCGCGTATCGAGTTCGGAATCGGCGTGAGTACGAGCAGGGGCTTCGCGCTCGAGACGACGTGACGATCCGGTTCAGCGAGGAGGCGATCGCGAACTGGATTTCGAGGTCGACTGGAAGACGTGGTGGACAGCGGCTGTACTCGAATCTCGCGAT
>CAYMLL010000168.1:0-2917 GCA_964390645.1 uncultured Planctomycetia bacterium
GAGTGGACTCCTCAGCGACAGCACCGTGTCACTTGGGTGGGGTGTGCGTCGGGGGGGGGCCTTGGTTGTCGACGGGGGCGGGGCGCGACCAGCCGGTGCCGTGCGGGGTCCTGCCACCCGTGAGTCAGCGGCGGTGATGTCCACGCCCGTGGCCGCCGCTGCGGCGCTTCCGGCGCGACGCGACAGCAGGGGCGGCCTTGCCGGGAGCCCTCGCGACGACCGCTGACGTCCTGCCGACGAACGACGAGGCGACCGCTCCGGCGAGGTGCAGGAGCGTGTGGCTGTCGTCGAGGAGGCGCCGGCGCCGGAGCCTGGTCGAGGGGAGTGCCCTGCTCCTCACCGAACCCGGGCACCGCGAGGGCCGAGCCCTGCACACCCACCGCGCCTCTCCCGCGCCGGCTCCGACACCGACCTGGAGGAACTTTTCGATCCGGGAGAATGCGACCTGCCCATCGGTTACGATGGTGCCGGGAGAGAGGCGCCTTTTCGGAAACCACGGGAGGTACGGACGGTGAAACCGACCATCGCGACGTGTGGGCTGGTGCTCGTGGGGTTTCTCGTCGCCGCCTCGTACATCGGCATCCCGGCGGCGCACGCCGGCGACCCGGGTGCCGGGGGGGCTGTCCTCAACGGCGACACGGACTGCAACGGCACCCGCGATATCACCGATGCGATCCTGGTGCTCAACTGGCTCTTCGTTCGCGGGGACCCACCCTGTCCCCTGGCGGCGGATCAACGGATCACGGCGCTCGAGGCGGACCTCGCCGAGCGCGAAGCGGAGATCGCGCGGCTCGAGGCCGAGCTTCTGAGCGCGGACGCTGCGCGGACGACCTGTGAGGACGGTCTGCGGGATGCCGAGGCGGCGCTGGTCGCCTGCGACGCCGCCGGCGTCGAGCAGGCGACCGCCCTGGCCGCGGCCGAGGAGCGGATCGCTCAGCTGGAGGCTGGATTCGAGCGTCCGGGCTGCATGGATCCCGAGGCGAGGAACCACGACCCTTGTGCCGATCTGGACGACGGCAGCTGCGAGTACCCCGGGTGCACGGATCCGGACGCGGCCAACTTCGACTCCGAGGCCAACGTGGACGACGACAGCTGCGAGTACCCCGGCTGTACGGATCCGGAGGCGATCAACTTCGATCCCGCGGCCAACGTGGACGACGGCAGCTGCGAGTACCCCGGTTGTACGGACCCGCAGGCGCAGAACTTCGATCCCGCCGCCAGAGTGGACGACGGCAGCTGTCGGTTCCCGTGCGTCGACGACTGTCCCGAGCTTCCGGGCTTCACGATCCTCGACGTCAACGCCAGGAGGTACCGGGAGTACGAGCACGACGAGACGGGCATCATCTTCGTCCTTCTGCCGGGGGGGGAGTTCGAGATGGGGAGCCCGCCGGACGAGGCGAACCGCCGACCCGTCGAAGGGCCGGTGCACACGGTCACCTTGAGCCCCTTCCTGATCGCGAAGCACGAGGTGACGCAGGCGGAGTACTCGCAGGTCATGGGGGTGAACCCGTCATGGTTCTCCGGCGACGATCTTCGGCCGGTGGAGCAGGTCTCGTGGATCGATCTGCAGGAAGGTGACGGCTTTCTCGCGCGAACGGGTCTGTCTTTGCCCTCGGAGGCACAGTGGGAGTACGCGGCTCGTGGCGGCACCTCGACGGCGTTCTCCTTCGGCGACGACTGTGGGAAGAACGCTTGCGGCTCCTGCGTCACGGCGGACGACTTCATGTGGTGGAGCTGTAACGCCGGGGATTCCACCCAGGCCGTCGGCGGGAAGCAGTCCAATCTCTTCGGCCTTCACGACATGCACGGGAATGTTCATGAATGGTGCGAGGACGTGTTCGACGCGGACTTCTACGCTGACCCCGAAGCAGCCGGGCCGGATCCCGTCGCCACCGCGGACTCCGGGGTCCGCGTCTACCGGGGCGGCAGCTGGCTGGACCGTGCCGGGAACTGTCGCTGCGCCGTCCGCCTCGGGGTTCTCCCGGGCAACCGCTACACCCACATCGGATTTCGCCCCGTCCAGCGCCTGTCACCCTGAGCGACCTTGCCGGCCGAGGCCCGGCTCTCGTCGCACACGGGCTCCGGGGGCCTCGCTGCTCGAGCGGTGAGCGACTCCCGCGCCGCCGCATCCTCCTGGCCGGCCGGCCGGCCTCTGGCGTCCCAGCCCTCCGGCGCTCTGTCCGGCCGGACGGCCGCTGGAGCGTCAGAGCTCCTCGAGCAGCTCCCGCGCGCGCTTCACCCACGTCGCGTGCTCGACTGTGTGGTCGGCCGGCGCCCGTGATGCGATGACGCTTCGCAGCGCCCGACCGGCCTCCTCGTCGTCACCGTCCTCGATCAGGGCTTCCGCGAGGAAGAGGCCGTTCTCCGCGAAGTCGGGACACCCGTGGACCGCTGTCGACAGCAGCTCCAGCGCCTCCTCGAGCGTGCCGAGCGAGTAGCCGGGATAGTCGAGCGTCTCGACGATGAGCTTGCCGAGAAAGCGGCCGGGGCCGCAGTGGTCGACGCCCGGATCGTCGGCCTGCGCCGTCTTCGCGTGGTTCCGCATCCGGCGCACGAACGCCGTGTCACAGGTTCCCTTGACCTCACAGAAGGCTCCCATGGTCAGCGCGAGCTGGTAATGAGTGCGCGCTGACTCCGAGGTCCCGCGCCCGAGGGCCTCGAGGCCGACCGCGATGCCGCGTCGACCGTGCTCCAGACGCCGCTCGCGCTCGGGGTGGTTCCGCGCCAGCCAGGCGGACGCCCTCAGCACACGCCACGCGGCGGCGTGGCCGTCGCGAGAGGTCAACGAGCCGAGCGCGAACTTGAAGGACGCCGTGACCTTCTCCACCGTTCGGGGCTCGGTGTAGAGCTCGTCGCAGTGCTCGATCCAGACGGCGAGGGCGTCGTCGTCGGGCGCGCTCTCGACGAAGGCGCCGCC
>CAYMLL010000168.1:2927-15832 GCA_964390645.1 uncultured Planctomycetia bacterium
GCGGGGGGTTCCCCGCGGCGCCGTCGGCGAGCCCCCCGGCGGGGGCGGCGGCGTGGAGGGAGGTCGCCGCCACGCCGCCGCCCGCGCCGGCCACGTCCTCGACGGATGTGCAGCCGGACGAAAGGGCCGCCACCAGTATCACCGTCGGGAAGGCGGAACCGCGGGCGACTCGGCTACTTTGGCGGCGTCTTGACCGTGCGCGCATCGAACCGCTTCTCGATCGAGGCGAGACGCCTGGCGTCGACCTCGACGAACCCCTTGCAGCCCATCGTCGCGAGGATCTCCCGCCCCGACGTGTCCTCGTGGAGACTCCGGAACGCGTCGACGAGCCGGTCGATCTCACCAGAGTCCTTCGCCGGCTTCGGCTTGCCGCCCTTCTCGTGCTCCTTCCTGACGTCCGGCGCGAAGCTGACGACGAGGGCAACCGGCAGAGCCTCGGACTCTGCGAGCTTCGTCAGGCCTTCGAGCTTGCCGAGCGCCCCGAAGGACCGGTGCTCGCGCCCGTTGAGTATCAGAGCGACGTAGTTTCCCCGGGTCAGCTTGCGCAGCGCGCGTGACGGCCTCAGCGTCGGCTCCGGCTTCCAGTCCTCGATCGTCGCCCGGGGAAACACGACGCTGCCGACGAAGCCCGGCTCGTGGAGAGCGCCACCGGCGACCTTCTGTCCATCCAGATCGGCGAGCGACTTCGCCGTGCCACGCCGGACCATGATGAGGTAGCGCTCGAGCGGCGTTGTCTCGAGCCTGGCGACGAGCCCGAGCCTGGCGCGGTTCTCGAGGTAGAAGCCGAGGCTGACGACGCCGAAGCGCGGCGGCGTCCTCGCGATGTCCGCGAGCGCGTTCTGCGGCACGTTGTGATAGATGGCCGAGAGGCCGTCCATCGTCGTTTTCCGCTCCAGGTAGCTCGTCAGCGTGCCGAGAAAGCCCTTCGCGGCGTCAGGAGAGCCGGGATAGCCCGACTGCACGATCGCGATGCGCACCCCCCTGGCGTCTTCAGCAGGCGCTTCGACGCTCGACCAGTGGCACGCGACGACCGTGACGAGTGAGAGGACGGTTCGCTTCATGCGCGAATTGTAGGCCGGTGAGCGCCGCGCGCAAGCACGTTGAGCGAGTTGCGCAAGAACGGCCGGGCGACGATCAGCCACCGAGCCTCGTCCGCCGTCGCTCGACGAGCGCCAGGATCGACGGGAGAAGCACCACGGTCGCCACCAGGAGGCAGGCGAGGCCGGCGACCATCATCCGTCCGAGGCTCGCAACTCCCTGGTGGCTCGCGAAGCTCATGGTGCCGAAGCCGATCATGGTCGTCAGCAGCGAGAGCGTCACCGCGGCGCATGTCGTGCGGCTGACGTCCGACGACGACCGCGACTCCCGGAAACGGTGAACCGCGTGCACGCCACCGTCGATGCCGCAGCCGATGAGGATGGGTACGGCAAAGAAGTTGGCCAGGTTGAAGTCGAGCCCGAGCCACGGAAGCGCCTCGAGCAGCCACAGCAGACCGGCGATCAGTGGGACCATCGCCAGCAGCACCATCGGCAGGCTGCGGAGGTCGAGGAGCAGCAGCAGGAAGACGACGAGCAGCGAGTAGAGCCCCGCCTGCACGAAGCCGTCGCGCATGCGCCGCGACGACTCGTAGACCTGGATCGGCGTGCCGGTGACCTCGGGGTCGATGGCCACGATCGCGTCGATGAACTCCTTCATGTTCGTCTCGTCCCAGATATCCTTGCGAGGATAGGCGTAGACGAGGAGCTTCTTGCCGTCCTTCGACACGAAGCGACTACGGAGGATCGACGGCAGCGAGCTCGGCGCCAGCGGCCGCTGCCGGAGAGCGGCGCGCAGCTTGCCGAGGAGCGCTCCGAGCTCACCGAACCAGCGCTGCTGGACCGGCGCCAGCCGCTCCTGCGACGTGTCGGCTTCGTCTCCGAGCTGTGTCACGATGTTGTCGAGACGGTCGGTCAAGTTCGACAGCTGCCTCAACGCGGCGCGGCTCTCGTCGTCCTCGCGCTGCGCCAGCACGCTCTGGAGGTCGTCGAGGTCGTCGAGCAGCTCTTCACAGGTCGACGCGAGCGAGTCGGCGTCGACCTCGGAGGAGGCGGACGCGATGGCGATGTCCGCGACGGCCGTCGCTCCGCGCGCGAGTACCTCGAGCTTTCCCTCCTGTCCCCGGGGAAGAACGTCGAGGGGGCTCTCGATGCTGCCGACGATGCCTGGCTCGATCAGGGGCTCGAGCTTCCGCACCACCTCGCGGGTCTCCTCGAGATTCCCGGTGACGAAGGCCGCGTACCATGTCGCCTTCTCGGACTCCTCGATCAGCAGCATCTCGTAGTCGACCGATTCGAGGCCCGTCGCCTGCAGGTCCAGGAGGTTGGGGTTGTAGCGAGGCGTCTGGAAGCGGATCAGCGCGACGACCGACACGGTGAGGAGCACGGCGATGGCGAGGATCGGAACGCGGCAGACACGGTCGAGCAGGGGCACGCTCGGTGGTGTCACCCTTCGCAGAGCTGCCGGGTCCTTCTTGCGGCCGTCCGTGATCAGGAGCAGCACCGGTAGCAGGGTCACCATCGCGAGAAAGCAGAGGATTACCCCGACTCCGGCGATGAAGCCGAGCTCGCGCAGGCCGGCGAAGTCGACGAGGAGCGTCGTGAAGAACGCGGCGGCCGTCGTCAGCGCGCCCGTACCGATGCCGACGCCGGTGGTCTCGAGCGTCGTGCGGATCGCATCGCGGACCGTCTTGCCGGCGGCCAGCTCCTCCTGGTAGCGCGCCACGAAGTGGATGCCGAAATCGATGCCGAGCCCGACGAGCATCGCGGCGAAGACGATCGTCAGGATCGTCAGGTAGCCGATCGTCACCGAGACGACGCCGAAGGTCAGCAGCACCGCGATGGCGAGCGTCGTGACGGCGAGAAAGGGCCGCGCCAGGCGTCGGAAGAAGATCACGAAGAGGACGAACACGCCGATGAGGGACGCGACGGTCGCCCGGCGCATGTCCCGATCCGTCGTCATCATCTCGTCGGCCTGGAAGACCGGTCGGCCCGTGAGTCCGAGCTCGACGCCCGGATGCCGCTCGCGCACGCGAGCGAGGGCGGCGCGGATCGCCAGGAGCGGTTCGCGGATCAGCTCGACCGTCTCGGTGTCCTTCGCGGTCTGCACCTCCACGAGGAGGAGCCTGTCTCCCTCGGTCGCGAGGTAGCCCCGCTCGCGCAGCGTCAGCCCTGCCGACTGCTCCAGGAGCGTGTCGAGCGGGTCGACACGACGGTTCTGGAGAGCGTCGTCCATCGAGACCAGCGCCACGTCGAGCAGACGGAAGCCCCACTCGGCGAACTCGCCATCACCCGGGTCACCCTGCGCCAGGCTGGCGGTGTCGAACGACGCCGCGAAGACCTCGAGCAGACGCTCGAAGCGATCGACGGATCCGAGCTTCGTCAGCAGCTCACGGTTTCCTTCCAGCCAGTGCGCGAGCTGCTGGAGATCAGTGTGGTCCTGGAAGAGAAGGCCGTAGCCGATCTCGTCCAGTGGCACTCGGTGGAAGACGGACTGGACGTGCCCCTCGGCCTTCAGCGGCTCCAGCTCCTCGACGACGGCGTCGGCGACGCGCACGGCGCGGTCGGCGTCGTCGTTGACCCGGATGACGACATAGAGGAACTCGAGGTCGGCGAACTCCTCCAGAAAGCGCAGGTAGCGCTGATTGTACTCGAGGTCCGCGGCGACGAGGTCGTTCTGGTCCGTCTTGAACTCGAGCAGGAGCAGCGCGCCGAGAACCGAGGCCACCGCAGCGACCCCGTAGGCGACGATGATTCGTCGGGGATGCGTGACGACCTGGCGACCGAGGCTCTCGAGAAGCTTCCGCAGCATGGAGCGGCGATTCTCTGCCAGCGCGCCGGGCACGTCAACGCAGATCCGGGGCGAAGTCGGCGACGTTGACACGCAGCCGATCTTCTGCCAGATTCCAGTTCCCCCTTCCGGAGACGAGGTATCATGAATCGAACGAATCGACTCGCGGTCGTGCCGGGCCTCTCGAGCGTTCTACTGGCGGCGACCGTGTTAGCGACCGTGTTAGCGACCGTGCTCGCGACCGGGGCCACTTCCGGAGTTGCGGAGGGCGCCGCGGGCGCTGCGTCTGCACGCGATCCTTCCGACGAGTCGCCACAGCAGGCCTTCGAGCTGAAGAACGGTGATCGCGTCGTCTTCCTCGGCAACGCGCTGCTGGAGCGCACGCTCGCGACCGCGTACATCGAGACGGCGATGACGCAGGCCTATCCGGGCCGGGACGTGACGTTCCGGAACCTCGCCTGGAGCGGCGACAACGTATTCGGTCACGCTCGTGTCGGCTTCGACAATCCCGGCTCCGGCTTCGGGCGTATCGAGAAGCGGTTGACCGAGGCGAAGCCGACCGTCGTCGTACTCGGCTACGGCATGAATGCGTCGTTCGCCGGCGCCGCCGGGCTCGAGAGCTACCTTGGCGGACTCGACAGGCTCCTGGCGCTGATCGATCGGCTCGGCGCGCGCGTCGTCTTGCTCGGGCCGCTTCGACACGAGAACCTGGGGGCGCCGTTGCCGGACCCTGCGGCGCACAATCGGCAGCTCGAGCTCTACATCGAGGCGACCAGGAAGGTCGCCAGAAAGCGTGGCGCGGTCTTCGTGGATCTATACCGCCTCCTCGGCGATGGAACCGTGAGCGACGCGGGGATGCCGTACACCGACAACGGCATCCACCTGACCGACTACGGTTACTGGACGCTCTCGGGCGTGATCTCCCGGAGCCTGGGGCTGACGCCGCCGCGCTGGTCGCTCGACATCGACGTCGCGAAGCGCAGCGTCGAGGCGCAGGGCGCCAGGTGCGACAAGGTGCAGATCGCGAGGAGCTCGGCACGCGTGGAGGTCACCGACCTCGCGCTGCCGCCACCGCCGCCGCCCGAGGCGAGTTCCGCGAGCCGGCGGGACGAGTCCCGCCGGACTCTTCGCGTTCGCGGGCTCTCCGCGGGCAGCTACGTCATCGAGGCGGGGGACCGCACCGTCGCGAAGGCCTCGGCTGCGGACCTCGCGCGCGGCATCTCGATCACCGACGGACCGGAGACCCGGCAGGTCGAGCGACTGCGGGGCACGATCGCGCGCAAGAACTTCCTCTTCTTCCATCGCTGGCGTCCGCAGAACAACACCTACCTCTTCCTCTTCCGCAAGCACGAACAGGGGGACCTGGCGGGCGAGGTCGATGAGTTCGTACCGCTGATCGAGCACCAGGAGCGGATCATCGCCGAGCTTTGCACGCCGGTCACCCGGACCTACATCGTGCGACGGGAGGAGGCCAGGTGATGTTGGCAGGAGAAACGACGCGACAGCCGAAACGGTACACGACCATGCTCGCCACCGGCCAGACGCGCCTGCAGACCTCGGGTGGAGCCGCGGTCATCGGCATCGCCGCCCTCGTCGTTCTGGCTTCCACGATGATGGTGCGCGCGCAGCGCGGCCTGAAGAACATCCCGAAGCCGGACGTCGAGAAGGAGCTGGCGGCGTTCCGGGTGGCCGAGGGGTTCGAGATCAACCTCTTCGCCGCTGACCCCATGATCAACAAGCCGACCGAGATCAACTTCGACGCCGCGGGAAGGCTATGGGTGGCGTCGTCGTCCCTGTACCCGCATATCAAGCCCGGTGAGGTGCCGGAGGATCGCGTCATCGTGCTCGAGGACGAGGACGGCGACGGCCGCGCGGACAGGTCGACGGTCTTCGCCGACGGGCTCCTCATGCCGACCGGCGTCGAGCCCGGCGATGGAGGTGCCTACGTCGCGAACTCCACCGAGCTGCTCCACCTCGCGGACACCGACGGCGACGGCAAGGCCGACAGGCGCCGCGTCATGCTCTCCGGCTTCGGCACCGAGGACACGCACCACATCCTCCACGCCTTTCGCTGGGGACACGACGGCTTCCTTTACTTCAATCAGTCGATCTACATCCACAGTCACGTCGAGACTCCACACGGCGTGCGGCGGCTGAACGCGGGCGGTGTCTGGCAGTTTCGACCCGACACGCTCGAGCTCGGGGTCTTCGTCTACGGCATGGTCAACGGCTGGGGGCACGCTTTCGACTACTGGGGCCAGCACTTCGGGACCGACGGCGCCTACGGCGAGGGAGTGCTCTACTTCCTTCCCGGCGCGTCCTTCGTCACGGCGAAGACGGAGGCGCCGATTCTCCGCGGGCTGAACCGCGGCCAGCCGAAGTACTGCTCGAACGAGATCGTCGACGGGCGCCATCTGCCCGACGGCTGGCAGGGGAGCTTCATCACCAACGACTTCCGCGCACACCGCGTCGTGCGCTTCGTGATCTCGGACGACGGCTCCGGGTACTCGGCGAAGCGCATGCCCGACGTGCTGCGTTCGAGTCACATCGCGTTCCGGCCCATCGACGTCAAGATCGGCCCCGACGGCGCGATCTACATCGCCGACTGGTACAACCCGATCATCCAGCACGGCGAGGTCAGCTTCCGGGATCCGCGGCGCAACCACGTCAATGGGCGCATCTGGCGGCTGACGGCGAAGGGTCGCCCTCTCGTCGAGCGGCCAGAGCTCGTCGGCGCGAAGGTGGAGACGCTCCTCGATCATCTGAGGGCGCCGGAGAAGTGGACGCGACACTTCGCGAAGCGTGTTCTTCAGGAGCGTCCGGTCAACGAGGTGATCCCCGCGCTCGACCGCTGGGTCATCGGGCTCGATCCGAACGATGCGAGCCACGAGCACCATCTCCTCGAGGCTCTCTGGGTGCGTCAGTGCCTGCGTCAACCGAGCTCCGAGCACCTGACGCGGCTGCTGCGGTCGAGCGAGCCGCGCGTTCGGGCCGCTGCCGTGCGCGTCGTGAGCCACTGGTTGCACGCCTTGCCCGATCACCTCGCGCTGCTTGCTGCGATGGTGGCCGACGATTTCGCGAGAGTTCGTCTCGAGGCGGTGCGCGCGCTTGCGAGGGTGAAGGATCCACGCGCCGTCGAGCTTGCCGTCAGCGTGCTCGAGCGGCCGATGGACCGGTTCCTCGACTACGCGCTCGCCGGCACGGTTCGCGAGCTGCGGGGCATCTGGCTGCCGGCGCTGCAGGACGGCAGCGTCGATTTCGGGGGCGACAGTCGACATCTCGAGTACGCCCTGCGGGCCGCGGGGTCGCCGGACGTCGTCGGGCCGATCGTCGAGCTCGTACGCAAGGGAGACGTTCCGCAGCCGCGCCGCGCAGCGCTCCTGCGTGTGGTCGCGGCGGTCGGAAGTGTTGATCAGATGGAGTTCGCGATCGACGAGGCGCTCGCCTTGCGGGAGTCGCTCGCCGTCGACGTGCTGTCGGCCGTCGCCGGGTCCTGCGCCGCTCGCGGCATCGCCGCGCCGAGGAACCACCCGAGAGTCGTCGCGCTGATCGGGTCGAGCAGCCCTGCGCTGGAGTCGCTCGCCATGCAGCTCGTCGGCATCTGGAAGGTGGAGGCCGCGCGGGGAGCGCTCCTGAGGCGAGCCACCGCGAGGGACGTCGATGCGGTCTCGCGTCGAGCGGCCCTCGAGGCGATCCGCGGGATCGGTGGGGAGTCAGGGCGCGAGCTCCTCGCCCGTCTGGTGGCCACCGGGTCGCGCGATACGGCGCTGTGGGCGGACGCGGTCGCGTCGCTGTCGAAGCTCGACCCGGGCGCCGCGGCCGGACCGGCCGTCGAGATCCTCGGTCGCAAGCCGGGGGGCGGCTCCCCGGGGCGCGTGGTACGCGCGTTCGTGCGTCGCCGGGGGGCGCCGAAGGTGCTGGCGAGCGCACTCGATGGCCAGAAGATCGATCGCGATGCGGCGCGCATCGCGCTGCGGGAGGCGAGGACGACCGCGGCGGTCAGCGAGGAGCTCGTCGCTGCGCTCCGCAAGGCAGGGGGGCTCGATGCGGACGACGCTGACCACTCGCGCGACAAGCTTCTCGCCATGCTCTCGGGAGACAAGCCGGTCGGTGATCCGCGACGTGGCGAGACGCTCTTCCGCCGTGCGGATCTGCGCTGCGTCAACTGCCACGCGATCGGGGGGGCAGGGGGACGCGTCGGCCCGGATCTCTCCAGCATCGGCGCGAGCGCGCCTCTCGACTACATCGTCGACTCTCTCCTCGAGCCGAACAAGGCGGTCAAGGAGGGCTTCCACAGCGTCGCCGTCGTCACGAACCGCGGCGACGTGCTGGCGGGCATCAAGGTGAGCGAGACCAAGGAGACAATCGTCCTTCACGATGCGGACGACCGTGACGTGACGATTGCGAAGTCCGTGATCGCCGCAGAGTCCGCGGGGACATCGCTGATGCCGTCGGGCCTTCTCGATTCCCTCACCGAGGCGGAGGCGGTCGACCTCCTGCGGTTCCTCGGCGAGCTCGGCCGCGCTCCCGGGTTCTCGGTCGGTCGGCGTCGGTTCGCTCGCACGTGGTCGGTGGCGCGCGACGTCCACGATCGTCTGCGCGGCCTGTCGATCGAGGAGCAGGCCAGATCGGTCCACGGAAGCCGTGACGAGAGCTTCCGGCGGGCGTACGGAACGGTCGGTGGTGGTCTCCCGGCCCGAGAGCTGGGAGCGGACTCGGGGGCGGATTTCGCGTTCTTGCGCACGGAGCTCGACGTCTCGACGCCTGGCCGTGTCGCGTTCGGGATCGAGGATGGGAGCGGTCTACTTCTCTGGGTTGACGGCGAGCCGTCGACGGTCGGCGCTCGGGTCGAGATCGAGCTGGCGCGCGGGGTTCACCAGGTGCTGCTGCGCGTTGACTCGAGGCGTCGCCGGGCAGAGGTCCGCGTCGAGCTGCTCGACGTCGAGGGCTCCGGTGCGCGTGCGCGTTTTGTCAGCGGCCCGTGATGGCGCCTTTCCCGTCGAGAGCCGCAGCTTGACGTTACGCGTTACCCTTGTCGCAGACCTTCCGTCGGGTTCTTTCGAGCGGCCCGGACCGCCGGCAGCACGCTCGCCATGAGGCTGGCGAGGATCGTCGTGACGATGATGAAGGTCAGATCCTCGACGCGGAACTTCACGGGGATGTGATCGAGGTAGTAGACGTCCTGCGGGAAAATCTCCAGACCCGTCAACAGCTTCACCCAGCGCAGGACCGGGTTGAGACAGAAGCCGATCGCCACGCCGTAGATCGTTCCGAGGAGCATGCCGAGGAGGCAGAGACTTGCTCCGATGGAGAAGTAGATCATCGCGATACCTCTGGCCGTTGCACCGAGAGACTGCATGACCCCGATGTCGCGCGCCTTCTCGACGACTTGCACGGTGAGGATGATGAAGATCATGAAGCCTGCGAAGAGGATGACCGCGCCGAGGATGAGGCTGACGATCACCTTCTCGACCTTGACCGCATCGAGCAGCGGAGCGCGCTTCTCGCGCCAGGTCTCGGCCTTGACGAAGAGGACCTTGTTCTCGGCCAGTCGAGCCTCGACCGCCTCGCGCAGGTTGACGAGGGCTTCCGGAGTCTGGTGGTCCTCATCCACTTGAACACGGATTCCCGAGACGCCGAGATGACCCTCGCTGTCACGCAGCTGCAGGAAGCTCTCGGCGTCCTCCATGCGCAGGATCATCCCCTTCGCATCGATCTCGTAGAGCCCGGTCTTGAAGAAGCCGACGACCAGGAACGACTCCTCGAGCGGCTCGCGGACATCGGGCGAGAAGGACGTGAGGCGGACCGGACGCCCGGGCAAGATTCTCTCCTTGCGGAAGAACTCCACACCGACGACGATCGGCCGCAACGAGAAGTCGGGTTCTCGCACTCCGAACTCGCGCCACGGCTTCCAGAGCCCGTCGTGCATCCACTCATCGGAGAATAGGCCATCGATGTCGCGTGGCTGTGTCGCGAGCAACTCCTCGACGAGGGCGCGCGCCGGGGCGCTCATGCGTTCGGTGCCGAGACGCTCCGGCAGCGCCCGCAGGTAGGACGCGAACTCCCCGCTCGAGAACTCGTTCTCGAAGTCCAGAGCGATCAGGTACTGGTCGACCGCGTCCTGGCTGAAGCCGCCCGGCCCGACGGGACTGCGAAGCGCGAAGGTCTCGACGACCGGAGCCGTTCCGGAGACTCCCGGGATCGTGCGCAGCAGCTTCTCGACCTCGCCGGGGTTTCTCAGACCGAGAAAGATGTCGCTCTCGACCTTGATGTCGCTCGTGGAGCCGCGAATGCGCTCCTCGAGCCCGGTACGGAAACCCTCCATGATCGAGACGATCACGATGAGAACCGTGACGCTGATGGTCACCGCCACGAGAGCGACGACGGTGATCAGCCGCGAGACGAAGTACTTGTAGGCGATGAACCAGCGATACATGACGCTTGCGACGGGATTCTATCCTCGAGTCTTTTTTATTGAACCCCAAAGCCGTCGCCGTACGATAGCTTTCCCTTTCAGCGGGCCCTGGCGGGGCCAGTGTCCGTGACGAGTGCAGACGAGCGCAGAAGAGCTCAGATGAGCGCAGACTCCGTGTCCGTCCAACCTGACTCTCTGCCGCCGGACTCTTCCGGCGTGGCGGAGCCCTCGGATGCTGTCCCGGACGAGGCGCCGCCGTCGTTCGAGACGCTCGAGGAGATCTACCTCGATCTTCCGTATATCCCGGAGTTCCTCGTCGAGGACGTGCAGTTCTGGTTCGTACCGACGTTCGCCGCGGCGAAGGCCGTCTACCACGAGCTGATCGACGAGTCGGCGAAGGACTGGACCGCGTACTACACGAAGAAGGGGTGGAGCTTTATCCACGAGACCGGCGAGCGCGAGGGGCCGTATCGCGTTCGCGACGGTGGCACGCACCTGGATGTGCTGCAGCCCGGCAAGATCTTCGCGCCGAAGCCCCGCGTGCGTTTGCGGAAGGACGGCCCGCCGATTCCACTGCCGAGTCTCGAGAAGCACCGGCCGATCAACGAATGGAAACCGAACTACGTCAAGGCTCTCAATTTCATCAAGAAATACGACTGGCCGCACGCGATTCCGCGTCGCGTGACCCTCTCGATATGGGAGATCGAGGAGTGTGGACAGGTGGCGGGGAGCACGTCGTGGATCAACGCGGAGCGCGTTCTGCTCGCGAGCGACTCGGCGGAGGTCCGGGAGACGCTCTCGGACGTGTTCTTCCACCGGCCGGAGGACTACGAGCTGGGCTCGCAGGTCTATCTGCGCGTGCTCGGGAAGCTCGGCCAGGAGGGCTTCGAGAAGCTGACCGATCAGGCGACGCACCCGATCACCCGCAAGCGGGGGCACGTCGCTCGCGCTCTTGGTGATCTACGCGACGAGCGCGGCGTCCGCACGCTGCTCCTGCTGATTGACGACGAGGACTTCGGCGTGCGCGATCAGGCGCTCAAGGCGCTCGTGCGCGTCGGAGTGGACGCGTCGAGCGATCCGCAGGGCAAGGTCGCGGCTTTTCTCGAGTCCGACGAGGCGTCGCATCAGGTGTGGGCCAGCGCCGCGTTGTTGCAGGGCGGCGACGAGAGCCGCCGCAAGTTTCTCGTGCAGCTCGTGAAGGAGGATCCGCGGCCACTGAGCGAGCTCGGCGAGCTCGGGCAGATCATCCGCGATCTCGAGCTCATCGATACGGTCCCTTTCCTCATCAAGCGCCTGAAGTCGGGCTCCGAGGACGTCGTCATCGACGCGGCCGAGATCCTGGCGCAAATCACCGGGCTCGAGCTCGATTACTCGATGATCGACGATCCGGTCCAGAAGAGGACGATTGTGAAGGCTCTGGAGCGGTGGTGGGGGGACCGTAAGCGCGAGCGCCGCGATGACAGGAACCGGGACGATCACGGCGTCTGAGGACGGGTCTGAGGACGGGTCTGAGGACGGGCGTGGCGGTTAGTCGGCGTCCGTCGCGACATACGAGAAGCCGGTGACCTGGACGCCTGTGCCGCTCGCCTCGAGGGACTTGCCGACCGACCGTCTCTGGTCGTCCTTGATGAACTCCTGCTCGAGCAGACACTGCGACGCGACGAACTTGTTGACCTGACCCTCGACAATCTTGCCGAGGATCTCGTCGTTCTTCTTGGCGTTCTTCGGGTCGTTTTTCGCCGCGGCGAGGAGAACCTCACGCTCCTTGGCGATCACCCCGTCGTCGAAATCCTCCCGCGAGAGTACGAGCGGCTTCGAGAAGACGACGTGCATGCAGACGTCCTTGCCGAGGGTCGCCACGGCCTCGTCGCTCGTCGAGCCTCCCGAGAGCGAGACCATGCCGGCGTGTCGGTTGTCGAAATGTACGTACTGCGTGACGGCTTCGCCCTCCAGGCGTGAGAAGCCTCCGATCGTGATATTCTCGCGCAGCTTGTTGACGAGATCCGTCAGGCCCTCGGCGATGGTGCCGCCCGATGGTCGGCTTGCGACCAGGAGCGCATCCGTGTCGGGTAGACGTTCGTTGACGACGATGTCGACGAGCTCGCCGGCGAAGTCGACGAAGTCCTGGTTCTGCGACACGGACTCGGTCTCGCAGCGCAGGCAGACGAGGACGCCGAGGCGGCCGTCATCGGACACGTGGCTGGCGACGAGGCCCTGATCGGCCTTGCGGCCCTGGAGCTTCTCGACGGCTTTGGCGCCGCTCTTGCGGAGCTCGTCGACGGCTCTTTCCACGTCGCCATCGGTTTGCTCCAGCGCCTTCTTGCAGTCCATCATCGGGAGTCCGGTCTTCTCCCGCAGTTCCTTCACCGTCTTGGCTTCGACAGGCATGGTCGTTGACTCCCTGGGCTCCGCTCGCGCAGCGGAGTTGTATGACTCGGGGGGCCCTTGGGGGCTGTGCCGCGCCAGCGAAAGGGCGCGACCGCAGGCTTCTCTGTCCTTCGGCCACGAGGACGAAGACCTGAAGATGGAAACCGAAAACGGGCGGAAGTCAAGGACGAGGGGCCGGCTTCCTTGTCGTTCAGCGACAGGAAGACGACCCCCCCCCCCGCCCGGGCCGCCCGCGGGCGGGGGGGGGGGCCGGTGCAGGGGGGGTCCCCCCGCAGCG
>CAYMLL010000168.1:15842-16466 GCA_964390645.1 uncultured Planctomycetia bacterium
CGGGTCCAGGTTCCAGGGAGGTACGCCCGGAAGGTCAGTAGAGGATGCTGCCCCCTGCGGCCTTGTCGTCCGTCTTCTCGGGGGAGGGGCGACGTGGGCCCCCCCGTTCACCGCGACGGCCGGGGTCGCCGCGACCGCGGTCATCGCCGCGTCGCCCGCGAGCGCGGTCATCGCCGCGGTCATCGCCGCGGTCATCGCCGCGTCGCTCGCGAGCGCCGTCATTGCCGCGCTCATTGCCGCGTCGCTCGCGCTCCCTGTCGTCGCCGCGACCGCGGGACTGCATGTTCTTGCGGAACTCCTCGATACGCTTGCGGATGGAGTCGCGGCTCGAGTCACCGCCGGGACGACCCTGCTGGCGACCGCGGGACTGCATGTTCTTGCGGAACTCCTCGATACGCTTGCGGACGGCGTCGGGAGCGTTGCTGCCTCTCCGGAAGGGGGGCCCACGTCTGCCCATCGAGCGCGGACCCATCGAGCGTCCACCAGGCGGGCCGAAGGAGCGAGGTCCTACTCCCAATCCGCGCCGGCGGCCTGATCCGCCCCGTTCACCATGGGCTCTCGACTTGCCGTCGTCTCCGCGTCGACCGTGGGCACCGCGTCGCCCATCGTCTCCGCGTCGACCGT
>CAYMLL010000169.1:0-10213 GCA_964390645.1 uncultured Planctomycetia bacterium
CTGCTCGCGCTGGGTGTCGAGACGGGTGACCACGTCTCGCTGTGGCTCAACAACCGTGCCGAGTGGCTGTTCCTGATGTTCGGGCTGGCGAAGGTCGGTGCCGTTCAAGTGCCGATCAACACGCGTTTCCGTACCAAGGACCTCGAGTATGTGGCGCGTCAATCGGACAGCGCCATGCTGATTACCCACGACGTGGCCGGGCCCATCGACTACCTCGCGATGGTGCGGGAGGTCATCGATCTGCCTACCGAGGGGAGCGTTGTTGCGGATGCTGACTTCCCGGACCTGAAGCGTGTCGTCCTCGTCGGCGCACCGGATCATCCGGGTACGGCGTCGTGGTCAGCAGCGCTTCGGAACGCTGACAGCATCGCCGAGGCGGAGGTCGAGGCGCGCGCGCAGTCGGTGGATCCGGACGATCCGGTCCTGATCATGTACACCTCCGGAACCACCGGCTTTCCCAAGGGCGTCGTTCACAGCCACAAGCTGATTCGTAACGTCGAGGATCGGGCGTTCCGCATGGCGATCACGGAGAGCGACGTGATCCTCAACTACCTGCCCCTGTTTCACGCATTCGGATACTCCGAGGGTGCCCTTGTCTCCATGCTCACCGGCGCGAAGCAGGTGGTCACCGAGACGTTCGATCCGGACCAGGCGCTGGATCTTGCCGAACGGGAGCGGGCGACGATCGCGCACGGCTTCGAGGCGCACATGCATGGCCTTGCGGACGCGCAGGAGGCGAGGCGTCGTGACCTCTCCTGCTTTCGAACGGGAATCTTCGGGGCGGGAATGCACAGCGCGACGCCGGTGGTGCGCCGTGGCGCGAAGGTGCTGAGCCCCCTCAGGGCCGTATCGGGCTACGGCATGACGGAGATCTGGGTCGGGGTGGCGCAGGGAGGGCTCGCCGACGACGAGCAGCATCGCTGCGAAACGTCCGGATATCCTCTGACGGGACACGAGATCCGCGTGGTGGATCCGGAAACCGGCGCCGAGCAACCGCCCGGAGTCCCCGGTGAGCTTCGCGTCAAGGGCTACGGCATCATGCTGGGTTACTACAAGAAGCCCGAAGAGACCGCGGCATGCTATGACGACGACGGCTGGTTCTGCACGGGCGACATGGCGGAACGGCACAGCGACGGCTACATCCGCTTTCTGGGTCGCTACAAGGACATGCTCAAGGTCGGCGGCGAGAACGTGGATCCGATGGAGGTCGAAGGACTGCTGCTGGAGCACCCTGCGATCCAGCAGGTGGCGGTCGTGGGGCTCGCCGACGAGCGTCTGTCGGAAGTGCCGGTCGCGTTCGCAGCGTGCAAGCCCGGGGCGGACATCGACGCGGATGCGGTCATCGATTACTGCCGCGGCAAGGTCGCCAGCTTCAAGATCCCCCGGGACGTGATCTTCATCGAGGAGTTTCCCATGACGGCATCGGGAAAGATCCGCAAGGTGGAGCTGCGCGCGGAGGCGCAACGGAGGCTCGAGAGCAGACCGGGCCAGCCCGGATCGACTCGCTCGACGGGCTGCTAACGCCCCCGAAACTCCGGTAGCCGTCGATCGGTCATGGCCGCGACGCCTTCGCGAAAGTCCTCGGTCTGCAACAGGCGCTCCTGTTCGGCCTTCTCGCGATCGGTAGCCGCTCGGATGAGACCGGCAAGGTCGCCTCGCATCGTCGTCCGTATCGAGTCGATCGCGAGCGGAGCGGAGCGGGCGATCTCGAGGGCTCGAGCGTGCGCTGCGGTCCTCACGTCGGAGAGATCCACCAGCTCATCGCAAAGTCCGATGGACAGCGCCTCTTCACCCTTCAGTCGCCGACCGGTGTAGAGAAGCTCGAGCGCTTTCTGACTTCCGACCACCGCGGGCAGGGTCACCGTGATGCCGAAGCCCTGGTGGAACCCGAGACGGGCGAAGTTGGCGGTGAAACGAGACTCGCGGCAGCCGATCCGAAAATCCGGCCACAGGGCGAGGCCGAGGCCGCCGCCCACCGCCGCTCCCTGAACAGCCGCGACGACCGGAGTCTTCGTCGAGAACAGACGCACCGCCTCGTCGTAGAGGTGCCGCTCGGGAGTCCCGAGCTCGATGCGCTTCGTGTCGAGGTTGGCCCCGGCGCAGAAGTTCTTGCCCTGGGAGCAGAGAACGACAGCCCGGCAAGATTCCGACCCGTCGAGCCATTCCATTCCCGCCGCGAGGTCTGCGATCAGCTGTTGATCGAAGAAGTTGTCGGGACCGCGCTGGATCTCGACCGTGGCGACAAAGCCGTCACCCTGACTGACTTCGACGTCGCCGAAGCGCTCACTGCTGTTCATGGACTGCCTTCCGTTTGCTGGGCAGAGCGCGGCTCTGGTAGCATGCCCGTGTCGCGACGGCGCGAGGGGACCGCGGCGCCCGAGAATAACGTGATGTCGACGAGCCAGCCAAGGGCTTTGTTTCGTGCCGCAGTGGTTGCTGTTCTCATGCCGGCGCTTTACGTCGCCGTCGGAGTTACCGGGTGTGTCTCCCCGGCATCCGGCCAACCGTCCGGTGGCGAGCCGGTCAGCAGCGACGTGGGCACGACGCCGGGTGAGGTCCAGAATCGAGGCAGCCATGCGAAGCATCCCGGGAGTCGAGATCCGATGGTGAGCGGTTTCGATCACGTTGCGGCTCCGATGCGGAACAGCGCAGCGATGGTGCGCTTCTATCGTGCGCTGGGATTCCGGGTGAACGAGGGTGAGCGGATCTGCTCGGTCCACTTCGGCGACCAGAAGATCAACTTCCACCGGCCTGCGCTCTGGCAGAGTGACGGCTTCACACTGCGCGCGCCCTCGGCCCGTCCGCCTTGTGGTGACTTCTGCTTCGTGTGGGACGGTTCAGCGGATGCGCTGACAGCGCAGCTCGATCGTGCCGGCGCGGAGGTCATCGAGGGGCCGGTCGCGCGGGAGGGAGGGCGTGCGGGCGGGACGGCCACCGGCACGAGCTGGTACGTGCGCGATCCGGACGGCAACCTCCTGGAGTTCATCGTCTATCCGACTGGGGAGGCTCAGTAAGAGCGCGGGAGCCCCAGCACGTGCTCGGCCAGATACGTCAGCACGAGATTTGTCGAGATCGGGGCCGTTCGCGCCAGGCGGGCCTCGCGCCACTTGCGTTCGATGTCGTATTCCCTGGCGAACGCGAACCCTCCGAAGGTGTCGAAGCACGAGTCGGCTGCGTGCCACGCGGCTTCGGCGGACAGCAGTCGTGCCATGTTGGCTTCGGCTCCGCAATGCTCGCCGGCGTCGAACATCGCCGAGGCTTTGCGAATCATCAAATCGGCGGCTTCGGTCTCTGCGTAGATTCGCGCGATCGGAAGCTGAATCCCCTGATTCTGGCCGATCGGACGTCCGAACACGACCCGCTCGTTCGCGTAGTCGACCGCCAGCTTGATGAGGTGTCGGGCGTTGCCCAGCGACTCACCGGCGAGCAGGATTCGCTCGGCGTTCATGCTGTCCAGAATGTAGCGGAATCCCTTGCCTTCCTCGCCGACGAGGTTCTCGGCCGGCACGCGCAGATTGTCGATGAAGATCTCCGTGGTGTGGTGATTGATCATCGTGTCGATCGGTCGGATCTCGACACCGTGACCACGTGCCTCCCTGAGGTCGATGAGGAACGTCGATATACCTCGAGTTCGCTTCGCCACCTGCTCGGCCGGTGTGGTACGGGTGAGCAGCAACATCAAGTCCGAATGCAGTGCCCGGCTGGTCCATATTTTCCGACCGTTGATGACGTAATGATCTCCCTGCTTCTCGGCGCGGGTCTTCAGCTGCGTGGTGTCCGACCCGGTATCGGGTTCGGTCACACCGAACGCCTGCAGCCGGAGCTCACCTGAAGCGATCTCGGGCAGGTACTTCTGTTTCTGCTCCTCGCTGCCGTGACGCAGCACCGTGCCCATCGTGTACATCTGCGCGTGGCACGCGGCGGCGCTGCATCCGAACTCATGAACCGTCTCGAGAATTACCGTCGCCGCTCGAATCGGCAATCCCGATCCGCCGTATTGCTCCGGGATGAGAGCGGCGAGGAATCCATACTCGGTCATCGCGCCGACGAACTCGGTCGGATACTCCGACCCGGCATCGAGCTCTCTCCAGTACTCGCCCGGGAACTTCTCACACACGCGACGCACCGCGTCGCGCAGGTCCGGGTAGTCGGTCCCGAGAGCCAGGTTCACGGTGCCGTGCGACATTGCCATCGTGCCCTCTTCTATCTGTTCGTGTCCCGTGATGCCGCAGGCGCGAAACTCCTGGGAAGGCCGGCCGCGGCAACGGCGCCATGAAGCGGCTCGTCCGGAAGCTCTCGCTCGATGATCCCGCGCACTTCCACCAGCCGCTCGATGTCGATGCCGGTCGACAGCCCCATCGTCTCGAGCAGGAACACCAGGTCCTCGGTGACGATGTTTCCGGTCGCTCCGGGTGCGAATGGACAGCCGCCCAATCCGGCCAGTGAGCTGTCAAACCGGCGAACTCCTGCGTCGAGCGCGCCTACCACGTTGGCCAGGCCGAGCCCGCGCGTGTCGTGGAAATGGGCCGCGGGAGGGATGTCGCCGAGATGAGATTCGAGCTGCCTGAAGAGTGACTTGACGTGTGCCGGATCAGCGAATCCGACGGTATCGGCGATGGTCACCTCGTTGGCGCCCAGCTCGACATACCGATCGGTCAGCCGGACGACACTGTCGGGATCGATCCGGCCGTCGATCGTGCAGCCGAATGCCGTGGCGACGCAGCCGCCAAGCTGCACACTGTGCCACTCCGGCCGGGAACGTCGCAGCTCGGTGATCAAACGAAAGTCCTCCATCGAGTCGGCGGCCGATCGCTGAAGGTTGCGTCGATTGTGACCGTCCGAGGCGGACACGACGTGGACCAGCAGTTGAGCTCCTGCCTCGAAGGCCCGTTGTGCGCCCTTGACGTTGGGAACGAAGGCCGACACGACCAGATCGGGCTGTCGAAGAGCGTGTGACACCACCTCGGTGCAATCGCGGAACTGCGGAAAGACCGTCTCCGGCACGAAGGAGCAGACCTGCATCTCGCGGACGCCCGCTTCGTGCTCTGCGGTCACCCACGTGAGCTTGGAGTCGGTCGGGAAGAACGTCGTGACGTTCTGGAGCCCATCCCGGAGTCCCACTTCGCGGACGATCACGTCAGGTTCCGGCATCCGCTTGCTCCTCAACGACCCTCGAAACGAGGAGGGCGCTTCTCGTTGAACGCACGCACGCCCTCGAGCCGATCTTCGGTCGGCACCATCTTCTGGTACGCTTCGATCTCGAATGCGTAGCCTGTCTTGAGGTCGACCTGGGTGGCCATGTTGATCGACTTCTTGGCCTGCTGTACCGCAATCGGGGCGTTGGCGGCGATCTGACGGGCTGTGGTCAGCGCTTCGTCCAGGAGCTTCTCGTCGTCGCAGAGCTTGTTGACGATGGCCCAGTCGTACCCCTGTTCGGCCGTGAATGCCTCTGCGGTCAGGATGATCTCCTTGGCACGTCGTACTCCGCAAGCCCGCGGCAGATTCTGTGTCCCGCCGGCGCCGGGCATGATCCCCAGCCTGGTCTCGGTCTGTGCGAACCGTGCCGATCGAGCGGCGTAGATGAAGTCGGCAGAGAGGGCCAGCTCGCAGCCGCCACCGTAGGCGGCGCCGTTGACCGCCGCGATGACAGGAATCGGGCAGTTGAGCAGCGCCTCGGTCATCTGCTCGAAGACGGCGTGTTGCCGCTGCCAGGCCTCGGTCGTCATCTCGTTGCGGTCCTTCAGGTCTCCCCCGGCGCAAAACGCCCTGGCGCCGGATCCGGTGAGAACGACGCAGCGCACACCGTGTCCTTCGACGTAGAAGGCCGAGAACGCATCTCGCAGATCCAGCCCCATCTGCGTGTTGAGCGCGTTGCTCCGCTCGGGGCGGTTCAAGGTGACGAGGAGCACATGTTGCTCGTGTCGCTCGAGCAGCAGCGTTTCGTAATCGGTGCGCATGGACATGGCGATTCCAGAAGGGTCAGGAGCTGGCGTCGGTCTCGTCCGGACGGCCCCGCGGCGCCGCGCGAGACTCGACCTCGTGTCGGTCAGCGTTTTTCAACTCGGGGGCCAGGCTGCGCAGTGGCGGCCGCTGGCCGTCGAGGGACAAGGGCAGTCCGGGCAGGTTCATCTCACCGATTCCGGTGTCCGGTAGCATGCCGGTCGCCGTGGTTTGCCGGTGCTCGAGGACCTCGTCGACCGACTGGATGGGTGAACTCGGGACTCCGGCAGCTTCGAGCTTCTCCCGCCACACCGCGCGCGGCGAGGTGGAGAGGACGGCCTCGAGCAAGGCATCGAGCTCGTCGTGATGCTCGACCCGTCGGGGGTTGGTGCGGAACCGCTCATCCTCGGTCCATTCGGGGTGGCCAACGGCTCCGGCCAGGTGCGCAAAAAGACGGTCGTTGGACGCGGCGATGGTCAACCAGCCGTCAGCGCAGCGGTATCCCTGATACGGCACGACTCCCCGTGCCTCGGTTCCGCGTCGGGTCGGCACCTCGCCGGTCGCCTGGAATCCCGTCACGTGCAGGGTCATCCAACCCAGCACCGTCTCGAACATCGTCGAGGCTCCGTTCCAGAACGGTGGTCCCCAGCTCCGTGCATCGTCGCCTCCGGGGCGCTCGATCTTGATCACCTCCGCGCCCAGACGGGCGAGGATCCACCCCGCGTACGGACCGGCAACGTTGCTGCCGAACTCGAACACCCGGACGCCGTTCAGCGGAAGGGTCGCGGCTGGATCCATCTCGACGCTCACTTCACGGCTGTCACGAGAGCCGCCGACGAAACAAGCCGAACAGGCGTTCCCAGTGTCGTTCCGCTGCCTGCTTGTCGTAGCAATGCCGGTCCGGGAACGCGAAGCCGTGTTCCGTGCCGGCATGGACTTCGATGCGGTGATCGATGGAATGTTCGTCGAGCACTGCAGGCAGCTCCGCAAGGACGCTTTCGGGAACGTACTGGTCCACCTCTGCGAACGCCAGATACAGCTCGGCCTTGATGTTCTCGGCGTTGACGTGTGGTGAGTCGGGGCGATCGGTGATCAGTCCGACGCCGTATATGGAGGCAGCGGCCGCGAACGCTTCGGGGTAGGCTCCGGCCATGGAGAACACGTACTGGCCGCTCATGCAGTAGCCGACGCAGCCGTAGGGAGGCGGGCGGGCCTGGTCTTCGGCTGCAAGGAACTCCAGCATCCCGGCCGTATCGCTGATCAGGAGCCGGTTGTCGGCGATGCTCTTCATCAGCGACCACATCGTCTTGCGGTCGTCGTCGCTCCGGTGGACCCGGGTCCCGTCGAACCCGGCCTCATCCGCGCGGGCCGACCGGTAGTAGAGGTTCGGCAGCATGACGTAATAGCCGGCAGTCCCGATCCGGCGCGCCATGTCGCGCAGCTCCTCGCGGATTCCGGGCGCGTCCATGTAGAAGATGATCGCCGGGAACGGACCGTCCTCCTCGGGATGACAGACGAACGTATCGATCTGGCCGTCCCGGGTCGGGATGTCGACGTTCTTCTCGTGCATGCGATTCGCCTGAGTTGTTCGAGTTCGCGAAGGTCCAGTCAACCAACGTCAGAGTCTCGAAGAACCTGAAGAGCCACTGGACGGGAACCCGTGTCCGGCTGCTTGCGCCGATTCGCGCGACGGGGTCGCGAAGTGCTGGACGCTCAAGGTTGCGGGCAGTATTTTATACGCCCTCCTCCAGCTTCGCGAGCATCGTCGACTTGACATGGAACACAAATCGGTCGGTATCTCGGCCTTTGGTGCATACGTTCCGCGGCTTCGGTTGCAACGCGAGGCGATCGCGCAGGCGAACACGTGGTTTGATCCATCGCTCGCGCCGCTGGCTCGAGGTGAACGCAGCTTCTGCAACTGGGATGAAGACAGCGTCACCATGGCTGTCGAAGCTGCCCGTGATGCCACCGACGCCGCCACCCGCGACAGGATCGGTGCTATCTGCCTGGCGTCGACCACCCTTCCTTTTCTCGATCGTCAGAATGCAGGCATCGTGGCCGAGGCCCTGCAGCTCGAAGAAGCGCTGCGGACCATGGACGTTGCGGGCTCTCAACGAGCCGGAACGACGGGGCTGCTCGGAATGATCGACGCGGTCAAGGCCGGCTGTCAGTCGGCGATGCTGGTGGCCTCGGAGCACCGGCGCGCCCGCGTCGGCTCTGCGCTGGAGATGCTCAGCGGCGATGCGGCAGCAGCCCTGGTGCTCGGCGGCGAGCCGGCGGTCGCGCGGTTCGTGGACTCCCACTCCGTCGCCACCGATTTCATCGATCATTTCCGCACGGACGAGTCCGGGTTCGACTACGACTGGGAAGCCCGCTGGGTGCGTGACGAGGGCTACATGAAGCTGGTTCCCGCCGCCGTCCAGGCGCTGTTCGAGAAGACCGGCATCGTCGCCGGCGACGTTGCGCATTTCCTCCTGCCGTGCGCGCAGAATCGCGTCCCGGCGACAGTGGCGAAGCGCCTCGAGATCGACGACAGTGCGGTGGCGGACAACTTGACGGCCAGCTGCGGCCAGACCGGCGCCGCTCATCCCATCCTGATGCTGGCACACACGCTCGAACGAGCCGCACCCGGCGAGCGGGTCCTGGTGGTCGGGTTCGGGCAGGGTTGCGACGCGCTGTTGTTCGAGGTGACGGACGCTGCCGGCTCCGCTTCGCCAAGGAGGGGGGTTTCCGGATGGCTCGAGCAGCGACGCCCGGAAGACAATTACGCGAAGTTCCAGACCTTCAACGGCCTGGTGGAGCGCGAGTACGGCAAGCGCGCCGAGGTCGACACGCCGGCTCCGCTCTCTGCAATCTATCGAAACCGCAAGATGATCAACGCGTTTGCGGGAGGACGCTGCACGAGTTGCGGTACCGTGCAGTTTCCCAGGTCGGTCTATTGCGTCAATCCTGAATGCGGCGCTGCCGACACCCAGGAGGACCATGTCATGGCCGATGCCACCGGCAAGGTGCTGACATGGACGGCCGATCGACTGACGTTCGACATGAATCCGCCGGCCTACTTCGGTCTGGTCGAGTTCGACGAGGGCGGCCGGGCGATGATGGACTTCACCGATGTCGATCCCGAGACATTCGACATCGATACTCCGGTCTCGGCCCACTTTCGCGTCAAACAGATCGACAGGCGCCGCGGGTTTCGGCGATACTTCTGGAAAGCGGCGCCGTACTAGGAGTTCGTCGAGAAAGCGCTTCGGATACCAGAGGGAGTCATCGGATCCGGAATCGGGACGTCGGAACGCAGGCGATGTGGCGCCTCGCCGGGCTCTGGCAACACCGATCCTGGTGATGAGGAACTCGAGCGAGAGCTCGAGCGCGATGGTCGTTTTCGCGCCGCATCGATCCGTTCAACGGGTCATCGGGCTTCTTGGACCGTCTCGACACAGGGAGAAGCCCGGCTTCCGGCCGGGTGTCAGCGAGGAACCAGACATGGTCACGGGGATCCGGGACAAGGTCGTCATCCTGGGGATGGGGTGTTCCCGATTCGGCGAGCGCTGGGATGCTGAACCCGCGCAGCTCATGGCGGAGGCCTTCCAGGAGTGTCTGAAGGACGCGGGCATCGAGAAGGACGAGATCCAGGCGGCCTGGTTCGCTTCGGCCATCGAGTCCGTCAACGTGGGACCCAGCGCCTTGCCTCTGGCGATCGCTCTGCGATTGCCCTACATCCCGGTGACCCGCGTCGAGAACATGTGCGCCAGCGGAACGGAAGCCATGCGGGGAGCGTCTTACGCCGTCGCCTCCGGTGCCGTCGATTTCGCTCTGGCGCTCGGCTGCGAGAAGCTGAAGGACACCGGCTACGGCGGCTTGCCGCAGCGAAGCCGCGGCGTGACCAACGACATGTTCTACCCCAACCTGTCGGCGCCGGGCAGCTTCGCCCAGCTGGCCACCGGCTACCGGGCTGCGCATCGAGTCGACAAGTCGGACCTCAAACGGGCGATGTCGCACGTTTCGGTGAAGAGTCACGCCAATGGCGCCAAGAACCCCAAGGCGCATCTCCGTCGCGAGATCACCGAAGATCAGGCGATGAACGCGCCGATGATCGCGGAGCCCATCGGGCTCTATGACTGCTGTGGTGTCAGCGACGGCGCCGCGTGCGCGATCGTCACCAGGCCGGAGATCGCCGCGAGCCTGGGAAAGAAGGATCCGGTCGCCGTCAAGGCTCTTCAGCTCAGCGTTTCGAACGGCACAGAGGTCGGTCACAACAGCTGGGACGGGT
>CAYMLL010000169.1:10223-16328 GCA_964390645.1 uncultured Planctomycetia bacterium
TCGTATCTGCGAACCACGCGGAAGGCATCCCGGCGGGCCTATGAAGAAGCCGGCGTCAAGAATCCGCGTGAAGAGATCAGCATGACCGAGGTGCACGACTGCTTTTCGATCACGGAACTGGTCACGATGGAGGATCTGGGGATCGCGCAGGAAGGCAACGCCGTCACGGACGTGCTGGACGGCGCCTTCGATGCGGAAGGCAAGGTGCCCTGCCAGATCGACGGAGGCCTGAAGTGTTTCGGGCACCCGATCGGGGCGTCCGGTTTGCGGATGCTGTACGAGCTCTATCTGCAGTTCGAAGGCCGCGCCGGGGAGCGTCAGCTGGACGATCCGGTCCTGGGGCTCACCCATAACCTGGGTGGATTTCCGGCGCAGAACGTGGCCAGCGTCTCGATTCTCGGCCGCTACGGGAACTAGATTCGTGGTGGAGCCCCGGGCTTTTTTCCCACACCTCCGCTGCCAGAGGAAAGTGAGTGCAGGCATCCATGGGACCGCTGAAGGGTTACAAGGTCGTCGAGCTGGCGGGGATCGGTCCCGGTCCGATGTGCGGAATGTTGCTGGCCGAGCTCGGGGCCGATGTTCTGACGATTGACCGCATTCAGACCGCCGGGCTCGGATCCAGTGCCGGTATGCCGGCCAGGTTCCATCTCCTGCGTCGCAGTCGGCGATCGGCAGCGGTGGATCTCAAGAACCCCGCGGGTCCGCCGCTGGTCATGCGGCTGGTCGAGCAGGCCGATGCGTTGATCGAGGGTTTCCGTCCCGGCGTCACCGAGCGGCTGGGTCTGGGGCCCGAAGACTGCACGGCCCGGAATCCGCGTCTCGTCTACGGACGCGTCACCGGCTGGGGGCAGGAGGGCCCCTTGTCGCGGGCCGCGGGCCATGACCTCAACTACATCGCACTGACGGGTGCACTGCACAGCATCGGTCGGCGGGGTCAGCCTCCTACCCCACCGTTGAATCTCGTGGGTGACTTCGGCGGGGGAGCGCTGTACCTGGCGCTCGGTGTCGTCGCCGCCATGCTCGAGGCACAGCGATCCGGACGTGGACAGACCGTCGATGCGGCCATGGTCGATGGCGCCGCTTCCCTCATGACGTCCGCCTATGCACTGCACGCCGGCGGTGTCACGGACAACCAGCGCGGCGAGAACATCCTGGACAGCGGCTCGCACTATTACGAGGTCTACGAGACAGGCGACGGCAAGTATATCGCTCTGGCTCCCATCGAGCCGAAGTTCTACGCGCAGTTGCTCGAACTGACGGGAATCTCTCCGGAATCGCTGCCGCACCGTGTCGATCGAGACGAACGCGCGGCGCTCAAGGCCCGGCTTGCAGAGGTCATCAAGTCAAAGACTCGCGATCAGTGGTGCGAGCTGCTCGAGGGAACAGACTGCTGCTTCGCTCCGGTACTGGACATGGACGAAGCACCGCAGCATCCGCACAATCAGCAGCGGCAGACATTCGTGGAAGTCGAGGGCGTGGTCCAGCCCAACGCGGCGCCGCGGTTCAGCCGTACGCAGGCAGAGATCGCGGGGCCGCCGGCGATGCCGGGGGCGCAGACAGAGAGCGCACTGACGGACTGGGGGTTCAGCACGGCGGAAATCGAGAGTCTGGCTGCTTCGGGAGTGATCGGAGCACCGCAGGAAGGTCAGGCGTCGGAGTCGAAGCCCTGACGTGGTCGGTCGCGGTCATGCGCCGGGAGGACCGGAAGGAGGGACCATGCCGCTCGCCATCGAACCGACCGGTGCGACTCTGGGAGCTGTCGTAACCGGTGTCGATCTGGCGACCCTTGACGACGTCTGCTGGAAGACGATCGAGGCGGCGTTCCACGAGCACGCGGTGCTGATCTTTCCGGGCCAGGAGCTCTCTTCCGACGCGCAGATCGCCTTCGGTTCGCGGTTCGGAGAGATCGAGCGCCTGTCGGCCGATCGGGATATCGTGCCGATCAGCAACAAGCAACCGGACGGGAGTCTTGCCGGCGACGACTCTCACCAGGCGCAGATCTTGCGGGGCAACGAAGGCTGGCACACCGACAGCTCGTACATGCCGCTGGCTGCCAAGGCGTCGGTGCTGGCCGCCCGCGTGGTGCCGACGGAAGGTGGGCAGACCGAATGGGCGGACATGCGGGCGGCGTACGACGCGCTGGACTCTGCGACGAGAGAGCGGATTGCCGGGCTCGCGGCCTATCATTCGCTCTTCCATTCGCAAGCCAAGATCGGACATGAGGTCGCGGTCGGCGCGGGTTACGGCTTTTTCGACGGGGATCCACCGCTGCGTTCGCTGGTCAAGGTGCATCCGGTAACCGGGCGCAAGGCTCTCTACATCGGCCGCCACGCTCACGGCATTCCGGGTCTCGAGTCCGATGATTCGGAGAGTCTCCTCGACGACCTGGTGACGTTTGCCTGTCAGCCGCCTCGCACGTACATTCACGACTGGCAGCCGGGCGACGTCGTCGTGTGGGACAACCGTTGCCTGCTACACCGGGCCCGGCCTTTCGACCGCGGCGAAGCGCGCGTGATGATGCACACCCGTATCCAGGGAGATGCGGCAACGGAGTCGGCGCTTCCGGCGTGAGCCGTGCGTCGGGTGTGCGGGCGTCCGGACGAAGCCTCCGGATCCCGTCGCTCATTCCGTCTCCGGAATGGCCCTTGTCGTTGGCGCGGCAAGAATCGCGTGGCGTGGTTCACGCAGGCGAAAGGTCAGCAGCCAGCCTGCGAAGACGCCGCCGCTGACGGCGAGGAACACGGCCTCGTAGCCGGTCGCCTCGACCATCCAGCCGAGGACGGGGGACAGGACCAGCGGCGCCGCGAAACAGAGACCCAGCGTGCTCAGGTAGCGCGGGTGCTCCTGCGCCGTGCTGATTTCCAGCGCGTAGTTGCCGATCGTCTTGAATCCCACCGGTGTCAGGCCGACGAACAAGAACACCAGGGGGTACAGATCGGCGCCCCACTCCGGCCAGTGGGCGAGGACGATCGCGGCCACCGGCAGGACGGCGATTCCCAGCATCACCAGTTGCATCACCAGCCGGTTGCCGCGGCGGTCGGCGATCGGTCCCACGATCAGGCTGAACAGACCCGTCCCCGTGTTCTGGACGATGAGCCAGAGGATCAGGTCGTCCAGCGTCAGCCCGAGCCCGGGGCCGCGACCCAGCGCCTGATAGTGGGGGAACAGCATCAGCGAAGAGCCGAAGGCCATCGCCACCCAGGCCAGCCGGCGGAAATCACGATCGGTCCGCACCAGCGTCCAGGTCGATGCGAACAGGTGCTTCACACTCCTGCGCGGTTCGTTGTAGTCGTCCTTTGGCTCGACGACGAGAAACATCGTCAACGCCGCGACGGCGAAGCAGACGGCGGTAAGGCCGAAGATCATCTCGAACCGTCCACCGTCGGGCGTCAGCCAGAGGGGCATCAACAACCATACGGCGAGAATCGCGGTCGTCGAGCCGACCACGCTGGCGACGAGCAGCAGGCGCCCTCGTCGCGTGGCGTGAATCAGCTTTCCCTGGAGGGTGCCGAACGAGAGGTTGTTGAGCCCGGTCGCGACGAAAAATGTCAGGTAGCTCGCCAGAAACGCGAGCGGCATCCACCACGAAAGCGTCTTGCCGGCCATCCACCAGATCCCCGACAGGACCAGAAAGACCGTGGCCATGCATGACGTGCATACGATCGTTACCGATCGCTTTCGGGGCAGGACCTTCAATCGCCGGGAAAACAGTATCGGTGGAATGCTGTGGCCCAGACGGTTGAGCACCGGCAGCCACCCGCGCAGGAATCCGCCCAGCGGCCCCCCGCCGGTGATCGTGTCGAGCACCGCCGGCATGACGATGCTCTCCGTCTTGAATATCCAGCCCGTCCGCATGATGACCTGGTAGAGCGCCAGCACGATGAAGTTGTGGCGCTCGTGCGTCCGGGCCGCGTCCGAGAGCTGGTAGGCATCGGGCTTCGCCGTCGGGGAGGATGCGGAATGCGAATTCGCTGCTGGCGGGTCGATCTCGTCGGGTGGCGGGTCGTGCCGCTTTACCATCGTGTATACGGGTGTGGTGTCTCTAGGCGCGGCGGATCGTCAGACCGCCGTCCACCTGCAGCGCCACCCCGGTCACGAACGAAGCCGCGGGCAGCGACAGGCTGAGCGTCATCTGCGCCACCTCTTCGGGGTCGCCGTAGCGGCGAAGCGCCGTGCGGCGGCGGGCGTAAATCTGCTTGTTCTCCTCGGGGATGGCCTCCGTCATGCCGGTGCGGATGGGACCCGGGCAGACACAGTTGACGGTGATGCCCTCCTTGCCGAGCTCGACCGCGAGCGATCGAGTGAGGCCGATGACGCCGTGTTTCGCCGCGGCGTAGGGGCTGTTTCCCCCCGTCGCGCCCATCCCCTCGGTGGACGCGATGTTGACGATCCGGGGGCTTTCTGACTGCCGCAGGTGCGGCAACGCGGCGCGGATGACGAGTGTGTGGGCCGTCAGCAGGACCGCGAGCACCCGATCCCAGCGCTCCTGGTAGTCGTCGCTGTCGATCGGGCCTCCCCGGGAGATGCCCGCGTTGTTGATCACGACGTCGAGCCCTCCGAACTCGTCGACGATCTCACCGATCACTTGACGCACGCGATCGGCATCGGAGACATCGAGGTGCCAGCCGCGAACCGTGCCGCCGGCCGCTTCGATCGTTGCCGTGACCTCGGCGAGGCCCTCCTCGTTGACGTCGGCCGCCGCGACCCTGGCTCCCTCGTCGGCAAAGAGAAACGCCGTGGCCCGTCCCATGCCGCTTGCGGCTCCGGTCACGAGAACGACCTTGCCTGCGACGGAACGGCTGAGATTCGTGATTCGAGTCACGATCCTGTCCTCCCTCCTCTCGTCCAGCTCATCATTCTGCCGTGCTCACCGATCGAGCTCCTCCTGCGAGCTCTCGAGCCCTTCGATCAGGGCATCCCGACGATCTCCTTCGACATGTCCCGGTGGAACGTCGGGCGGATCACGAGCTCCGGGATGTTCGACCGCTGAGGCAGCGTCGCGATGAGGTGGATGGCCGCCGATGTCTCCGCAACGTCCACCATCTCGTCGCGCGCCTCGTCGCTGGGTGGAATCGGGCGCTTGTCGAGAATCGGCGTCGCGACCTCGCCGGGAATCACCACGCTCGCCCGGACTCCCGTGTTTCGCAGATCGGCGTTGAGAAACGTCGTGAAGTTGATGACTGCCGCCTTCGCCGCGCCGTACGCGAGTCCGCTGAAAGGCCCCGGAGTCACCCCGGCCAGCGAAGAGACGTTGATGATCGTGCCGCTCTTCGCCGCCAGCATCGTCGGCACGACAGCTTGCGTGCAGAAAATCGTGCCGATCAGATTGGAATCGATGACACTCCGGATCTCCTCGGGCGTTGTATCGACCAGCCTTCGATGCAAGGAGCTGTGCCCGGCATTGTTCACCAGAACGTCGATGCGACCGAACGCACCGAGCACATCCTCCGTCATCTCCTGAACCGCGTCGTGGTCACTGACATCGAGCGTGAAAGCCAGTGCCGTGCCGCCCGCCGATTCGATCTCGCTCTTGACCGCTCCGATCTTCGCGGCCGTCCGACCGACCAGCACGATCCTCGCGCCATCCTCCGCCATGACCAGAGCAGCCCCACGACCGATCCCGCTGCCGCCGCCCGTGATGACGCAAACTTGATCCTGCAAACTCATCTTTCACCTCTTGGATGATCGAGTTGATGGGCTCGTTCTGTTGTCTGCCACCGTGCTCCGGGCGTCGGGTTTCACGGATCCGGAACGAATCGTGAGCATCCTCACCGGGTGTTCAGAAAGTTGAGTGGCAAACCCGGCGTCGGCCAGGGCATGGACACCAGCCGTCCGGTGGAGGAGAGCGTGATGTAGGCCGTTTGCAGATCGCCTCCGCCGAAGCAGATGTTGGTGGTCACTCGATCCGGCAACGGGACATGCTCCGGCTCCCCGCCTCCTGGCTTCAAGATCGTGATGCCACCATCGATGATGGTGGCGATGCAGACGTTGCCTTCGGCGTCCACGGCCAGCGAATCGAACAGGAAGTAGCCATGCCGCCCCGGAATCAACTGCCCCCCATCGGGTCTGACCCGGGGCTCGGTTGAGGGGGTGCCCCGCGCCTCC
>CAYMLL010000170.1:0-9130 GCA_964390645.1 uncultured Planctomycetia bacterium
GGCGGTGACGTCAAGAAACCGGACCCGACTCCCGGGAGTCCCGCCGCCCGGATCCTCCGGCAGGTCACCCGGACCTCCGGACCACCACCACGCGAGCGCCGCCACCGCGACAAGGGCAATCAGAAGGACCAGAATTCGGGTGGAGCCGGTCGTCCGGGAGCACATACGACGGCCTTTCGACCAGAAACCGGGTGGACGGCGAAAGATCGTGCGTTACATTGGGAGGAGGACGATTCGCGGTCAAGTCCCGACTGACCTCACAGAGGAAATCATGAAGACGGCAAGCTCTTTGCTCGTGTGTGTCCTAATCTGCACTACGGTCACGAACCTGCATGCTCAGGACAACCGGATTTTCCGCACGACTCCCGAGACGGTCGCGATCTGGGAATTCAACGACGTCCCCGGCGCCACGGGCGACGCGCTTCCCGACGGTGCCGTGGTCCCGGACCTCTCCGGCAACGGTCACGATGTCATCGTCAAGAACAACGGATCCGGCGCGGTCGTCAACGGGCTCAACCCGGACCGCGAGCTGTTCTGCGGCGACGACGATCCCGACCGCACGATTCGCCGGGCCGGGGGCAATGGCGGTGCGCACGCCGCGACGGACGGCGACGGCTCCGCGTTCGAGTTCGCGGAGGATGAGGACTTCTCCGTCGAGCTCTTCGTGGTGCGAGACGAGAACCCGGGGGGACAGAACTGGGGCATCCTGGCCGGCACCTGGCACAGTCGCACGCTTCTCGACGACAGCGGCAACCCCACCGAAGACGGAGCGTGGTACGGCTACGGACTGATCCGCCACAACGAAGGTGGCGGCTGGGTCTTCAACATGTCGCCGATCAATCCCGACGGCACCTTCGACCCCAGCTTCAACGAGGTCAAGACCTCGCCGAACTTCGAGATTCCCGCCGGCGAGCACTACGTCGCGATCAGCGTCGACCGGGAGGCGGGCCTCTGCACGGTCTACCTCGACGGCGTCGAGGTGTCGACGGGTGGGGTGCCCCCGGGGCGAGCGTTCTACACGCCGCCGGACTACGACCCGGCCCAGTTCGCGGTCCTCACCGGTGTCGACGATGTCTCGCGCGGGGCGTACCGCACGGCTCCGGTCGGCTACGCCATCAGCGCCGCGAGAGTCCAGACGCGCACGATCTCCGCGATCGAGGCGGAAGAGAACGTCTTTCTCCTGGAGGACTGCATCCCGGTCCCCTTCGGTGAGGACCGCATCAACGCGGTGATCGCGGCCTCGAGCGTCGATGCCCTCGTCGACCAGTGCCTGACGATCTCCGGCGCGAACAGCACGCCGGGGGAGGACGAGGAGATCACGGCCTACGAATGGAAAGTGGGCGACGGCGCGTTCGAGGCCGGCGAAGCGATCCGCGAACTCTCCTTCGACGAGCCGACCGACGAAGCCGGCGTCGAGATCACGCTGCGCGTGACCGACACCGCCGGTGACACCGCCGAGCGCAGCCTCGCGATCGTCGCCCGTCACCCCACGCCCACCGCAGTGATCCGGGCGACCCGGGAGGAATCGGCACTGGGAGGTAGTCCGATCTGGCTGCGCGACGGCGACACGCTCACTCTCGACGGCGCCGACTCCTGGACGCCGATTCCGTCCACCGCGGTCCTCTGTCCGTCGACCAACGGGGTGTCGCTCGAAGCTCCCGCGATCACCGAGTACCGCTGGGACCTCGACTCCGACGGCAACGTCGATGAGACGGCCGAGACGGTCGACCTCTCCGTCACCGGGCCGAGCGAGTTCACCATCACGCTGACCGTCGTCAACGAGGCCGGCGCGCAGGGGTCGACGACGCTCGACGTGGCGGTCGTCGAGGTCCCCGACGACGTCGCCCCGGGCCCGCCGGGGCGCATCTTCCTCGAAGCCGACGAGACCGTCGCCATCTGGGAGTTCAACGACTTCGAGGGCGAGGTCGGAGACGCGCTCGCGAACGATACGCTGACCGCAGACGAGACCGACCACCAGTTCGACGGCACGGTCGAGGGCAACGACCTCGAGGAGGTCGTCATCGGCGAAGGCGATCCGAACTTCGGCGAGACGAACACCTCGATCCATCGCGCGATCCAGGGCGACGGGCGCGTCTCGATCAACGACGACGAGGACATGTTCGAGATGGACGAGAACCAGAGCTTCTCCGTCGAGCTCTACGTGCACCGTGAAGAGCTCACCGGCAGCGAGCAGTGGGGGGTGCTGGCCGGCACCTGGCACAGCCGCAACCTGGCCGACGACGCCCTCGACCCCGTCGCTGACGGCGCCTGGTACGGGTACGGATTCATCCGGGAAGGCGGGGGAGGCTGGCTGTTCAACCTCTCGCCAATCAGCCCGGACGGCACCTTCAACCCGAGCTTCAACGAGATCAAGACCCCGACGGTCGACATCCCGCCGGGATACCACTACCTCGTCGCCACCGTCAGCCGGGGAATCTTCGGGGCCACGGCGAAGATCTATCTCGACGGCGACTTTCGCGGACAGGTCACGCTGCCGACAGGGATGGCGTTCATCACACCTCCGGAGCACGACCACGCGCGAATGATGTTCCTCGTCGGGGAGGATGACGCCTCGCGGAGCGTCTACCGTGGCTGCCCCAGCGGCTACTCGATCGACGCCGCCCGCGTCTCCCGGTACGACCTGTCGGCCGAGGAGATCGAGGAGAACCATCGCCTCATTCGCGCGGGTATCGCGGTGCCCCCGAATCCGAGCGTCGACCCCGTCGAGATCTGTGACAACGGCAGCGACGACGACGGCGACGATGACATCGACTGCGACGACGCGGACTGTGCTGACGATCCGGTCGCGTGTCCTCCCGCCGGCGGCTTCGTCCGCGGCGACTCGAACTCCAGCGGCATCATCGACCTGACGGATGGCGTCGTGACGCTGAACTTCCTCTTCACGGGAGGTTCGGCGCCGCCCTGCCTCGACGCGGCGGACACCGACGACAATGGAGCCCTGGTGATCAGCGACGCGGTGATCACGTTCAGCTACCTGTTCACGGGCGGCTCGGCGCCGGTCTCGCCATCACCGTCGGCCACGTCGTACGTGCCGGAGGACTGCGCGCCCGACCCGAACGACGACGGCCTCGACTGTGCGGTGACCGCCGACCCGTGCGGCTAGCTGGCGTCTCTCACCGCCCTGCTGCCAGCTCACGGCAGCGCCGACCGGGGGGCCGGCGATCCGATCCTCGACGTGTCAACAACACGCCTGTGGTCGGATCGCCGCGGCTTCCTTGCCGGGCCCGGAGCCATGCCGCCTCGTGACGCAGATCCGCAGGAGGCGGGGCGCGAGACGGCGGACTGATCGACGGTTCGTCTCACCTCGACGTCACCAGCGCGTCCTCGGGATTCTCCGTCAGCACCAGGCCGCGGAAGCGGAACTCCTGCGGACGCTCGTTCGAATGAATCTGCAGACCGATCGGTGATGAATCCAGCATCTCCGGCTCGTCGGTGCTGTCGAAAACGAGCCGGCCGTTGGCGACGAAGCGGATGCGGTCCCCCTTCACGAGGATCTCGATCTCGTTCCACTGGCCGACACGCTCGACACCCTCGGGGTTGTAGAACCCCCTGTGCCCGCGGGGCACGGTGCGGTTGCGACGGTAGGCGTCCCAGATTCCCCAGTCGTTGCAGAACATGAGAAGCGGGCCCTTGAAGCCGAAGGCGTTTCCCTTGTCATCGAAGCGCTCACCGAGCGCCGCCACGGCGGAATGCATGGCGGAGTGCTGCGAAGAACGCGTCTGCCGGACCTCGAAGAGGAGACGGAACTCCCGGTACGATTTCTCGGTGAAGAGATAGGTGCTCGTCGGCAGGGGCCTGGTGTTGCGACCGACGACCTGGCCATCCTCGACCGACCAGATCCCCTTCATGCCACGCCAGCCCGCGAGGTCCTTGCCATTGAAGAGCTCCACGACCTTCTCGCTCTTCGGCAAGCGGGCAAGCTGCTCTCGTGTCCAGTCCATCACGGGCTCCTTCCTGGCCTCGTAACCGGCGGACGGCTCTCCGCCCGACGTGATCCTTCGCGTCGCCCACAGGATGCCCCGTGTCAGCGTGTCCATGAAGACCTCGTCATCGAAGGTGGCGTTGCCATGGCCGAAGGTCGTTCCGAAGACACGCGCCTTTCCGTAGGTCCCCACCCAGAACGCCGCGTGCCGCCTGCCGTCACGCTCGCTCTTGCCGGTCGCCAGCACGGTCGTGTTCGGCCACACCTTCTCGATGACGTATAGCTCGTCGCGCGGACTCGTCCACGTGCTCGGGAAGCCTGCCATCACGGGGTGATCCCGGGCCTCCGCGACCACCGGATAGCGGCTCTGATGCTCGTGCCGCCGACTCGTGACCCCGAGGAGCTCGCGCCAGTCGTCGAACTTCGCCGCGCGATACGTGTGCATCGCGCAGTGGATCACGACCGCCGGAACACCACCATGGTGAGCTCTCGTGATCTTGCGCACGTATTCGGGATCCCCGGTGTTCGCGAAGCACTCGTTATGGACGACGATGTCGTAGGGGCCGGCCCAGTCCGGATTCTCGTAGAGATCGATCTTGCCGTTCGTCCCCTTGCGGGGATCGAGCGCGACCGTCCACTCGATGTTGGCGCGCTTCCGGGAGCCCTCCGCGAGCCTCTTGGCCTGATAGGCGTAGTCGTGACAGCAGCCACCCGTGATCAGGAGCGCCTGGATGGGCGGCCTCGCCTCCTCGGCTCGCAGACCCGGGACGAGAGACAAGACAGTGGCAACAAGAAGTGCTGATCGCATCGTCGGAGTCCCCGTGATGTACGTGTCGTACCACCTTCGTCAGTTGCGATCCGCACCGGTGAGCACCTTCTCGACGTGATCGGCCCAGCGGGCGATCTCGAGCACACTCTTGCGGATCTCGACAGCGTCACAGCTTTCCCGCGGGTAGCTGTTGACCATGACGAAGTGCGGTACTCCCTTGATGTCCTGAATCGCGATCGATCCGTGCGGCACGTCCGCGTTGAGCTCGAGCGCGCGACGAAGATAGCTCTCCTCGAGCGGCGCGCAGACACTGAAGATCCGCAAGAGCCGATCGGCGAGGCGACCGGACTCGGTCGACTCGACCTCCACTCGCTGCGAACGCCCGCTCGGCAGCTGGACGTTCACCGAGTAGCGTCTCCCCCTGCCACTCCAGCGGATGCTCGCATCACTTCTCGGTCCCGGCTCGTGGAGCGCGTCCCGCAGCAGGGACGCCAGGCTGCGCAGGTTTCCGTGGAGTGCACGGAGAGCCTCGAGCAGCTCGACGGCGTCAGCGTAGCGCTCGTCGAGGCTCTTCGCCAGACAGCGGCGGACGACGCCCAGGATCTCGTCGGGAATCGGGCGCTCGGTCGGGCCATCCTCCGGCAACGGTCGATGCTGATGCCGGCCCGCAAGCTCCGGCAGGCGCGCATCCACGTAGGGCAGCGCACCGGTGAGGAGGTAGTACAGGGTCACCCCGACGGCGTAGACGTCGCTCTGCTTGCTCGCGGGCAGGCCATGGAAGAGCTCCGGCGCCATGTAGTAGGGTGTCCCGACCATGACGCCCCCGCGCAGCTTCGACGGGCTCTGGCCCATCTGGCTCCCGTGAACTCGCTTCGCGAGCCCGAAGTCGGCGAGCTTCGCGAAGCCGTCCTTCCCGACGAGGACGTTGCCGGGCTTGAAATCCCGGTGGACGATGCCGAGCTCGTGCGCGGCAGCGAGCCCTCCACAAGTCTGTGTCAGGATCTCGACCGCACGAACGGGCATCATCTCCTTCGACGCCGTCACGAGCTGCTGCAACGAGCCGCCCTCGACGTACTCCATCTCGATGTAATGGCGGTCGGCGTCATGCCCGATGTTGTAGATCGTCACGACGCCCGGGTGCTTCAGCGCCGCTGCCGCCCGGGCCTCATCGAGAAACATCTCGACGTACTCGGGATCGCGGACGGCAAGATGCGGATCGAGCACCTTCACCGCGCACGTGCGCTCGAGCATCCGATGTGTGGCCCGGTAAACCCGCGCCATGCCGCCGTGGCCGATGAATCGATCGATCGTGCAATGCCCCAGATCCGATCCGACGAGTTTCTCCGTTGACCGGCCGACATCGTCCGACTCGAGCGGGGCTTCTTCGATCGCGGTTCCGTTCGCCGTCAGAAGCACCGCGGCAGTCGGCGCTTCCGCGAGAGACGCGAGGCGCTGACCACAGACGGGACAGGTCGCGTCGTCCGTTCCGGTCACGCACTTGGCGTTGCAACCGTAACAGTATCGAGGGGTCTTCGACATCGGTCGGGAGTGTCTCCGGGTCGACGGACGAGCCGAAGCCCATTAGATTCAAAGCACCCACGCTTTGCGAGCCTCACTACAAGACGCGCGAGCACCCCGGAGCGTGAAGAACATTCCTCTCGGCACGGCTTTCCGCCCGGGGATACACTGGGAACAGGAGCCCACAACCGCGGAACAGCCGATGAACCCCCTTCACTCCGCTCCCCATGCGACCTTCGTGGTCGCCCTCTGCATCGCCGTCGTGCCCCTTGCGGACCGGCTCGACGCCGGGCGTGCATTCGTGCGCGGCGACGCCGACGGCGACGGTGTCCTCCAGGTCAGCGATCCGATCGCGCTGCTGAACTACCTCTTCCTCGGCGCCGGTGACCTGTCCTGTCACGATGCCGGTGACGCCGACGACGGCGGCTCCGAGAACCTCAGTGACGCGGTAACCCTCCTCTCCTTCCTCTTTCTCGGGGGTCCCGAGCCCGCGGCTCCATTCCCGGGCTGCGGGCCGGACCCGACCGACGACGCGATCGACTGCCGGGAGTACCCGCCCTGCGAGATCGAGCCCGACCAGTACGACCGCCTCGTCGAGCTGTACGGCAACCTCGACACGCTCGCGGGCACCGGCCTCGCCTCCGACAACGGAGTCAATCTGTGGAGAGCCCGCTTCGAGAACGGCCCTGCGACCGAGGCGGAGCTCTCCCGTCCCCACAACGCGATGGCCGACCGCGACGGCAACGTCTACATCGCCGACAAGGGCTCGCACGGCATCCGGCGCGTCGCCCCCGATGGCACGATCAGCACCTACGCCGGAACGAACCGCCCGGGTGACGACGGCGACGGCCCCGGTCCCGCCACCACCCTCAGCCTCCGGGACCCCAACGGACTCTGGGTGCGCGACGACGGGACGCTCTACATCCTCGACACCGGCAACGCCAAGGTGCGTCGTGTCGACAGGACAGGTGAGATGACGACGATGTTCTCCGTTCCCGGCGGCATACGGATCGGCCGCGGTCTCTGGGTCAGCGACGATGAGGACCTCGCGTTCGTCTGCTCCCGAGATACGCTCTACCGCTGGACACCACGGAACGGTGAGGAAGCCGTCGTCCACTCGACGGGCTTCAACCAGCTGGGCAACATCGCGATGTCCCCGGACGGCGAGCTCCACGTCACCGACAAGGAGGATCTCGTCGTCTACATCGTCGATGAGGAAGGCGAGCGCACGGTCGTCGCGGGCAACGGACGCGTCTCGGGCGGCGGCGACGGCGAGCCCGCCCTCGCGACAGGGCTCAACGAGCCACGAGGCATCTTCTTCCATCCGCTCGGCGGCTACTTCATCGGGGAGCACGACGGCAGCCGCGTCTGGTACGTCGACACGTCCGGAGTGATCCACCTCTTCGTCGACGGCCGGAACGGCGCTCACTGCTGCGACGGCGAGCCCTTCGATTCACCCGGAGAGAAGCTCAGCGAGGTGCGCAATGTCACCGTCGACCACGACGGCAACGTGCTGATCACGGAAAACGACGGCGGCTACGTGCGCATCGTGCGGAATGCCGGAGATTGAGGCCGCGCTCCGGGCGCCCACACGACGACGCCCTGCCGAGACGCTCGATCACTCTCACGATAGCGCCAGCTGCCGGCGGCACTAGCCGGCGGATCCGTGTATCGATAGACCGACAAAGAACACGACACCGCCGTCGACCTTGTCCTCCAGGCGCGTCGACAGGGTCCCGACGCGTTGGAGGAGCTCTTCGACGGCTGCGAGGATCGAATGGTCCGCTTCTGCCCGCGCTACCCGGGACGCGACGACCCACTCCGACGCCTCCACCACTCCCGGGACATCGTCCACGAGGCATTCGCCACCGCGCTCCGCAAGATGGACAGCCGCCAGAACGAGCTGGCGACCTGCGGACAGTCCCTGCGCGTCGTGGAGTCTATCATCGGGCTCTTCCCGGCCTATCCCGCGGCGTGGAACGCGACAACGGTCAGCGTCCTGCAGCGACAGTCACGACCCGGCCGTCCGACACCCTCGACGAACCATCCCTCACACCAGCGCCGGATGCCGCCTGCGTCGACAGGTCGCCAGGTGGGACTCACACCCACCAAGAATCCGTGCCTCTTCACGGCGTACGCGAAACTCGAGGCTAGTGCGCGGTCCACCCTCCGTCGACGAACAGGCAGGAGCCGGTGACGAAGCTCGAAGCGTCGCTCGACAGGAAGAGCGCGGCCCCCTGGATCTCGTGCATCTCTCCCCAGCGCGCGAGTGGCACGGCGCCGATGATGAACTTCTGGGTATCGGGCTGCTGCGCGATCGGCACGTTCATCGGCGTCAGGAACGGCCCCGGGCAGATCGAGTTGACCGTGATGCCGTGCTCGGCCCACTCGAGCGCGAGAACACGCGTCATCTGGACCACCGCGCCCTTGCTCGAGGCGTACGGCGTGCGACCGGGCACACCGACGACGGACAACGTGCTGCCGAGGTTGACGATCCGCCCGTAGCCGGCCTTCTTCATGTGCGGGGCGACCGCACGGCAGCAGAGCCAGGGGCCTCGCACGTTGACGCTCATCACCGAGTCGAACTCCTGAGGCGACAGCTCCTCGATCGGGCCGCGGATGTTGACGCCGGCGTTGTTGACCAGGATGTCGACCTTGCCGAGATCCGCGATGGCGCCCTCGACGAGCGCGGAGACCTCATCCTCCTCGGTCACGTCGCACGTGACGCCGAAGACCTTGCGCCCGAACTCGTCCGCGAGGTCGCTCGCCGCGGCCCGCGCCTCATCGCCATGACGGCTGCAGATCACCAGGTTCGCTCCTGCCGACGCCAGCGCCGCGGCCATGCTGCGACCGAGCCCCTTCGTACCACCCGTGATGATCGCCACGCGCCCGTCGAGCCG
>CAYMLL010000170.1:9140-16053 GCA_964390645.1 uncultured Planctomycetia bacterium
AAATAGATCGATGCCGGCCATCGTCGTCCGTCTCCTCTCGTGTCCTGCGTCCACTCCAAGCCCGCAGTGGACTCCTCGGGGACCGCCTGCGACACTAACAGGAGAGGCGCCCCTGGCCAAGGGGCCCGGTCGGCTCTTCTCTCCGGCCGCCGGCCTTGACGACAACCGGTCGACCGATCATGCCACCCCCCACCGAACCCACCTGCGGCCCGCCTTGCAGCGACCACGGGAGCTTCGGTCTTCGGACCGCGCGCCAGAAGCCCGGACGGCTCCAGGAGTGGAGACGGCGCGCGAGGGAGATGACGATCACTCCTCTCTGCAGTCGCGAGGATCCCACACGCATGGATCTCACCGTGCGGAAGCAGCCCCGCGAGGCCGCAGGAAGCGAGAAGCGATGACCCCACCCGACTCCCCGCTTCGCGAGCTGCGCCGGCTGCTCGATCGTCCCGGCATCATCCGCTCGATGGGTGCGCACGACGCGCTCACCGCGCTCGTCATGGAGGACGTCGGCTTCGAGGTGGTCTTCCTCGGCGGTTTCGGCACCAGCGCCAGCTTGCACGGCCTCCCGGACCTCGGCTTCCTCGGCATCGACGAGATGGCCGCCGCGGTCCGCCGCATGGCACTTCGGGTCTCGATTCCGGTCATCGCGGACGGGGACACCGGACATGGCGACGTCCACCAGGTTGCGCGCTGCGTGCGCGAGTTCGAGGGAGCCGGTGCCGCCGGCATGCTGCTCGAGGATCAGGTGTCGCCGAAACGCTGCGGTCACTTCGACGACAAGTCGGTGATCACGGCCGACGAGATGGTGCTCAAGATGCGCGCAGCCGTCGATGCGAGGCGAGACGACGACTTCGTTCTCGTCGCCCGCACGGACGCACGCGCACCGGAGGGTCTCGACGCGGCGATCGACCGAATCAACCGCTACTGCGCCCCCCGCGCCGACGTCGCGTTCATCGAGGCGCCCCGGAGCAACGAGGAGATCGAGGAGATCGCACGCCGCGTACCTCACCCGAAGTTCGCGAACATGCTTACCTTCGGCAAGACCCCGATCCTCACCGCCCAGGAGCTCGAGAAGCTCGGCTACAAGATCGTCGTCGCCCCGATCGAGACGCTCCTCGTCACGACGAGAGCGGTCCGCCGGCTGGCCGAGGTCTTTCTTCGCGACGGAGACGTCCGGTCACTGACGGATGAGATGGTCACCTTCGACGAGATGAAAGAGACACTGGGTGTGGACGAGCTTCTTCGCCTGCGAGAGCGGCTGGAGAGCCAAGGGACCGCTCATCACCGCCGGAACTTCGTCGACCCAGGAGCCGGTGGAGAATCTCCTTGCCGTAGCGCTCGCTGAGCATCCACCTTCTCGCGTCGCGAGCGCTCACCTTTCGGGTGAGCTGGATCCGTCGTCGCTTGCGCAGCGTGCTCGCGAAAAGCCGCAGGATCTTGCCATACCCAGGCAGCAGTTCCGGCCGCCACAGGAGCGTCTTGATAGTCCGGTGCGCCTCGTAGACAAGCAGGTGCGGCACCAGGACAACGAGGTTCCACAGGCTCTCGTTCTTGAGGATGCTGAGGTAGCGGTTGGCGTGGGCGTGTCGCCGGATGAACGTCGAACGGTTCGTCGCGTGCTGACGGACGTGCTCGGCCAGCGCGCGTGGCTGATACACGCAGCGCCAACCACGCAATCGGGCGCGCCAGTTGAGGTCGGAGTCCTCGAGATACGCGAAGTAGTCGCTGTCGAGGTACTCGTCCCCGATCCGGATCTCCACGAGCATCGAACGCCGGTAGATCGCCGCCGCGGCCGTGACGCCGAAGACCTCCTCGCGATCGTCGAACTGTCCTCGATCGACCTCCTCCTCGCCACGGTTGACCATGCGAAGCGTCTTGTAGAAGATCTCGCCGGCCGAGTCGATGATCCGCGAACCGCCGTCTGCGGGCGCCGGGCCTCGTAAGAGCTTGCCGGAGACGCTTCCGAGTGTCGGATCCGCGTCGAGCTCCTCCAGGAGAATCCGGACGAAGTCCGGGTCGAGCTCGACATCGACGTTCAGCAGGAGAACGTGCTCGCCAGTCGACGCGGCGATGCCCTGGTTGTTGGCGACGCAGAAGCCGCGATTGACAACGTTCTCGATGATCCTCGCGCGTGGACAGCTCTCGCGAACCCACTCGACGCTGCCATCGGTCGATCCGTTGTCGACGACGACGATCTCCAGCTCGCCGCAGGTCTGCGACTCGAGCGAGCCGACACACCCCGGCAGCCACCTCCGGCTGTTCCAGGTGACGACGATGGCCGAGACGGTCGGGGCAATCGGGCTCAAGCGTCGATCCTCTCGTGCAGAAGACCGCCGAAGCCCGGCGTGGCGCCGACGCTCTCGAGGAGCCACGGTGCGCGCGTCGTTCCGGGGATCCTTTCGAGCGCCTCGCTGGCGGCAACGACGCCGCCGAGGAACAGCAGGTCCGGATCAACGAGGTCCGGATCCCACTCGCCCAGAGGGCCGCGACTGACGATGTCGTGATCATCGAGGACGGCGAGAAGGTCGGCGACGGAATCACCGCGAGCTCGCGACGGGACACCATGCTCCGACCGATCGTGCCAGAGGCTGACGATCGTCGCGCCCGGTGGCAGGACTTCGGACTCGATGAGACGGTCGACGGTCTCGTTGACGACGCCACCGGTACAGAGGCGTCGGCCGGCACTCTCACGCAGCTCGACTTGCAGCGACCACTGCCGGCCAGCTCGAGGAACGCATCCGGGCGAGAGATTCGACAACAGGGTGACCAGGTCGATCGAGCCGTCGACATCGCGCAGTGCGGTGAAGAACCGGCTCTCGAGGTCGATCGGCACCTGTCCCGCGACCCCGACACCGACGAAGTGCACGGCCGCGCTCCGCAGGGAGCCGGCGCTGGCGTGCAAGTCCGGAATCCCCTGGATCACCTCCACCAGGCGCGGCAGAGGTAGTGTCGAGATCAGCACGTCGTACGGCTCGACCTCGGCGCCGGCGAAGCGCACCTGACGGCGATCCGCGTCGATCGACAGCACCCGGGTCTGGCGCAGGACGTTCGGGGACGGGAGGTGTTTGCGCAGCGCCCACCAGAGCGACCCGCTGCCGCCGAGCAGCGGATAGCGAAAGCGCCTCGCCGAGCCCGTAGCGGTTCCGTCGAAGCTCTCGAGCGCCGCGACATCGTCGGTGCCGAGAACATGCTCGGCGCAACCGTTCTCGAGGACTCGATCGACGACGTCGTCGAAGGGCGTACCGCCGACGAGAACGGGGCGCGCCCCCGGGTCCCAGAGGAAGCCCAGATGGTCGAGGACGCTCGCGTGAGAGTCCGTGACCCGTCGCTCACAGTCGACGAGCCCCCAGTCACTTTGACCGCAAGCAGCGAGCTGCCAGGCCGAGCCGAGGCCGGTGGGTCCCGATCCCAGGACGAGGATTCTCGGAGCGTCCATGTTACGAGTCGATTACCTGTCGAGGGGGAGTTCACGTTGACCAAGAGTCTATCGACCGCAACACGTGCTCGGCTGTCGACCCGATCAGGGCAGCGCAAAACCGAGCGTCAGGTAGCCCTCGCGAACCGTGATCTCCCCCCGCGGGCCCTGGGATCGAGTTGACCTGACCCGCTGGACGTCGGCCTCGTGGCAGGTTCTCGTCGACAGCTGGACGACCTCCGGGAGGTACGTTCCGGAATGGACGTCGCACACCTCGTCGGATCCCTCCTTCAACGCCGTCGTGGAGCTCCCCTGGAACCTCGTCGTCTCGAGCATCGAATTCCGGGGCGAAGCCGTCCGGTGTTCTCCAGCTCCGGTCGGTCCGGTGAACGTGATGCCCTGGAGGACGCTCGCGGTGAACACCGCGAGCTCCCCGTGGAGCTCGTGCCCTGCGCCCTGGACGATCTCGACGTCGCTCGTGTCATGGAGCACGACTCGTGTCGTCGCCACCGGTCACCACCCGGCAGCGCTCGTGAGCTCTGCGGGGAGGTCCGGGCGTCGGGGGAGACGAGACGAGGTCTCAGGAATTCGGTGGCCGCTCGTGCACCTCAACGACGGTGCGCACGCCATCAGCCGTGAACCGGAGCGTCGCGCGCAGCCCGTCGAGGCGCTCGAGAACGGTCCCGGCAGGCGCCGTGTTGTCGTCGGAAGCCACGGGGGCCTCGTGCGAGCAGACCAGCGCTCCCCGCGCGTCAGCCGTGAACTGGCCACCGAGCGGACAGCACGGCAACGAGCCACGAAACGAGCGAAACGCGCCCGGAGTGTCGAGCCCGAGACTCCTCATGCGCTCTACACGCCGGCGGCTTTCCCGACATGCTTGATGACCGACAGCACGGCGCATCTCGACGAGGATGCCGCGCCAGGTCGGTGATCCCGAGAGATCCAGGTCGAGCGCGACGTGCGATCCGTCGATCCACGACGTCGCCGGCTTGTCGACCGGCTTGCTCCGCAGCGAGCCGTCCACTGCCTTCGACGCGTCGTTCGTGGTGCTCGGCGAGGCCTTCCGCTCGTGCTCACTATCGATGACCGCTTCGAGCGTGCCACGATCGAGGGAGACGAAGAGTCCGTCTCCGATGACGGCGTAGTGGATCGCCTCGGGCCCCCGAACGCTCCCCTCCTCGGCGGGAGACACCGACACGACGCTGACGCCGTGGCGTGGGGGAAGCGTCTCGAACTGCACGGTGCCGGGAGCCGAGAGCTCGACCTGACCTCTCACAGCAGCGAGAAAGCCCGCGAGGAGAAGCTTGTTCTCGACGTCGATGCGAATGCCCCCGGGATAGCCGTCGACGAGCTTCTCCAGCAGGTCCTCTGGCAGGCCGGAGTGGGTCTTCAGCTCTGTTCCTTTCGGCGCGTCGCGCACGAAGAGAGACACCCGATCGCCGATCCACCCGAGAGTCAGAGCCTTCGACTGGCCGACGAGGAGGCCCTGCCCCGAGCTGAAGAGCTGGCCGTCACGGTTCAGGTGGGCGGTCGCCAGCAAGGTCGTGTCGTCGACGGCTTCGGGGAGGAGGCCGGACTGAGCGGACTCGCCACCGAAGAGATCCTGCATCTGCCGGTACTCGGTCATCTCGAGAAGCGGCAGGATAACGGTGTCAAAGCGTCGTGACCGGCGGCCGTCTGCGTCGACACGAGAGGACATCTGCATGCCGATCGGGTCAAAGAAGCGACTCCAGTAGCGCTGATAGGTGTCTCGAAAGCGATCGTAGGCTTGCTTCTCCTCGAGCGTCACGAGCTCGAGGTCGAGCTCGACGTTGGGTGTCAGGAAGTCGAGGTGACCGTGGATGCTGCACGCGCCGCTGCGATGGTCGTCGCGCAGACGGTACTCGCCGCGGTCGGGACAGAACAGCATCCGTGACGACAGGTCGTCGTCCGTGATGAGATCGGTGAGCGCGGTGGCGCCTCTCGCACCCCGAGCGTGTCGCCAGGCGGTCGCGTGCGAGATCGAGCGCAAGCTCGCCGAGCACTCGAGCCGGCGGCGCTCGCGGAGCTTGAGCCCGGGGCTGACGATGTGCCGAATGGCGGGGTCGGAGAGGAAGAGAAAGGCATCCTCTTCGTGGCTACGTGCGAGCTGCGTACGCACGAACTTGCGGTCGAGCCCTTCATCCTGTGACGGGATCTCGCCGTCGTACGCGTCCAGCACGCGCTTCAGGCCGACGAGCGAGTTGGAGACGAGCCCGAACCCGTCGACGTGGACGCTGTACGAGCTGATCGCACGGTCGGGTGAGACGAGGCCGCGAACAGCGTGCGTGCGGTGCTCCACCTCGACACGCCTCGCGGTCGGAAGCGCCGTGGCAGCGGCAAGACGGTTCTTCTCGAGGTTGGCGAAGAAGAGCGGTGCGGTGGACAGCTCGAAGACGAGGGTGAAGTCGGCGCCCTCACGAAGGAAGGGATCCCGGCCGGTCGCCGCGACGCGGCGGATCACCAGCGGACCGAGCCTTCGCGCGACGACGCTCGTCGGCAGGCAGAGCTGGCGCTCGAGCCGGGCTTTGACCCCGGAGTCGTCGGCTCGATCCTCCAACCACTCGACGGCCGGGCTGCCGATCGCATCGGTCCAGTCCGCGAGATCGATCAACGCACGGAAGGACCGGGCCTCGAACGAGTACTGGTCCAGTGGCAGGAAGCGTTCGATGGCGTGTGGAAGGGGGTCGCGGCCGGCGAGCATCTCGCTCCACGGGTGCGAGCGAATCGTGACACCCGGGATCGACGATACCCGGATCGTCTCGTCCTGAGGGCGGTCGCGTCTCCGTCCCCACCCCACGCCCCGGAGTCGCTCGAGTTGCAACGACTCCTCGATCGCAACGGCGCCGGTCGTCAGTTCGAAAGCCGAGTGGGGAGTCCGGCGAATACCCTGCGCGCCAGGGAAGCCGCGCGGCGTCGCTGCAAGGTCGCGAACCGACAGCCGTTCGAGGGCGAAACGGGCCCACGGTCGAAGCTCGCCCTGACGCGACAGCTCGTTGAAGTGGCGACGGGCTGCAGCCGCCCAGGCTGCCGGGAGGTCGCGGTCCACCGCCGCGGTGCTCCAGTCGACCGAGACGACGTGACGCGACTCCGCCCACTCGATCGCAAAACGCGTCGGAGCGGGGTCACGGGCCGCGAGAAGGACACGCCCGCGACCGCACCCCAGCGACTCGACAAGAAGGTACGTGTCCGGGCCATCGAGCGACCGAACCCGAAGGCTCTTCCCGCCCGCAGGAGGCGCGACGATGCCGTCGTACCCCAGCTCGCCAAAGAGCTCTCCGGAGCCGCCCCGGAGTCGTGCGACCGGCCGTAAGGTCACGGAAGCCGAGCTCACAGACCCGGGAATCGACAGCAAAACAATGAATACGACAGAAAAGGCAAAAGCTGAGCGGTACATCTGAGACCTCCACGGTCGTCCGCACCTCGTCGGTGCGAAGGTACACCATCCAGGTAAACAAACTGCTGGACCACGGCGCAACG
>CAYMLL010000171.1:0-9210 GCA_964390645.1 uncultured Planctomycetia bacterium
GCGACCGCCGTGCAAGGTCGATCTCTCGAGACCGGGAAGAGCTACCAGGTAAAGCGCGAGGAAAGCGACGACGACCGGCAACGGCGCCGCTTCTCGCGAGGCTTCGGATCCGAGATCGCGTTCCAGCTCGAGGGCATCGAGAAGAACCGCGCCAAGTTCTCGCTACACGCCGTCGCACCGAAGCGCCCCGAGGGCTCGGACGCGCCGCGTTTCGACCGCGAGGACACGTCCACGGGCGAGGCGATCATCGCGCTGCGCGCCGGTATGCTGCTCAGGCTCGATCTCGAGCACCAGAGCAAGATCTCCGGCGAGGCCCAGGGGCGCGAGTTCAGCGTCGACCGCACATCCACGGTCAAGATCCGGCGTCAGCGACGTGGCAAGAATCGCGGCGCCGACGGCAAGAAGGCCGCGAAGCCCGAGAAGGCGCTCTGAGGCGCAGGACAGGGGGACCCTCGAGTAAAGCACGTGCGGAGACCGTCCCCTTTGCCGACGCGAAGGGGACGATCCCTCTGCGGGCCGCACGTCAACCCTGCCCGGGTCCCGGAAGCGTCAAGCCGCGAAGCGACCGCTTCCCGGAACCGTCGGAGGCCGGGAGATTCTCGAGAGGGTCTCGAGGACCTCGCGCGCGCTGCGAGGGCGCTCCTCGGGTCGACGGCGGATGAGAAGGGTGACGAGCTCGACGAGCTCGCGCGACACGACGTCATCGCGGAACAGGCCACCGTCATCGCAGAATGGGCCGCCGTCATCGCGAAACGGGATCGGCGCCTCGAGCGTCGTCTTTGCCTGACGCAAGTCCACGCCCTTGCGGTCGGCGAAGGGGTCCGCGCCGGTGAGCGCGACGTAAAGGGTTACGCCGAGAGCGTAGAGGTCGGCGCGGTGGTCGACCGGCGCACCCCGGAGCTGCTCCGGCGCCATGTAACGAGGCGTGCCGGGCGTGCCGCCGAGGTCGACGTCCACACCGGACCTCACATCGAGAGCGACACCGAAGTCGGCGAGCTTGATGGTGCCATCGAGATGCACCAGCAAGTTCGCCGGCTTGACGTCGCGATGGACGACGCCGCGCTCGCCGAGGTGGGCGAGCGCACACGCGACCTGCCGGGCGAGTCGGGCTCCGTCCTCGACACCGAGCGCTCCCCCCGCGACGAGGCGATCGCGAAGAGTGCCGCCGACGACGTGCTCCGTCGCGATGAAGACGGCGTCCGTACTCCGGTCGCGACCGCACTCGAAGACGCGCACGATGTTCGGATGGTCGAGACGCGCCGCGAGCCACGCCTCCCGGACGAAGCGACGCTCGTGGACACTGCGGCGAGCGAGATCGGCATGAAGGACCTTGAGAGCGACCGACCGTCCCGTCGCCACGTGGCGACCGAGGTAAACGGTCGACGTCATGCCGGCTCCGATTCGTCGCTCGACCCGAAAGCCACCGACGACCGCGCCGATCAGCCGGTCGCGGGGCGTCGGAAAGAAGGGGGCTCTGGCTGTCTCGAGGGTGGATATCACGGTCGTCGCTCCCCGCAAGAGTACGCTCCGTCCATCAGGACTCTACAACTGCCGTTCCAGAACGCAAACGCGGTCGGAGCGTCCCCGATCCCGCGAAGACGTCATGCCGCCCGCGCCCGTGGGAGGGCCCGGACGTCCGCTGCCCGGATTCCTGACACTCCCGGGCGTCCCGGTCGAGCGCACGCTGGACGACAACGTGCTACCAGGCCTCGACTCGACTCGACCGCGACACCACGAACAACGGCGCCGCCTTCCGGAACGCCGGGCGACGGCGAATCGACCTCGTGCTCCGAAACGACGGCAGGAGAAGCCACCGAAACGGCACGCAGAGGAGACCGAGATGCTATCGACGACGACCCGACGTGCGACTCCCGCGAGCGGGACGATGCCCCTGGCGATGCTCCTGACGATCGCGGCCTCGACGATCCGGGCCGACGACGATGCCGCGAAGCGACGGCCGACCCGATTCGCGATCATCTTCAACATGGGCTACGCCGGGGATCGTCTGCCGCGGGAGCCGCCGAGCTTCGAGCGCCTCGTCGTCGGCATCAAGAAGGCGCACTTCAACGTCGTCCTCTGCAGGTACGAGCCGTGGCGAGCGAAGATCTGCGAGAAGCACGACGTGCAGATCCTGGTCGATCTCCTCGCTCCGGGACACCATGTCTACAAGGAAGTCGACGGCGCGAGGCAGCTCTGCGAGAGCCTGCGGAACCACCCGATCGTCTACGGATACCACCTCTGGAGCGACAACATCTCCAGCACCTATCCGGGACGCACGCGCGACGTGAACAACGTCCATCGGTGGGACCCCACCCACGCAGCGTACGTCGACACCTATCGCATGAGCCAAGTCGACCGTGTCGAGGGGCTCGACCTCCTCGGCTACTACGACTTCCACTGGAAGCGTGGCCGGCACTGGGGCAACGTCGCCAAGGCATCGCGAGTGGCAACCGGCAAGAACGCGCGGTTCCTTCGCTACATCGACGCGGCTCCGGGACGCGTCGGCGCCGGCAACCCGAATCGCGTCGCCTACACGATCGCCACGTCGATACCCTTCGGACTGAAGGGTTACCTCTTCCACCACGGAGGAGGCGTCGTCGACCCGAGGACCGGCGCGCTCGACGCTCTCGGCAAGGATCTGCAGGAGGTGAACGCCGCCTTCGCGTCCATCGGTGACGAGCTGATGGAGATCGGCAACCCGACCGCGGTGTACTCGACAGAGGTGACGATATCCGCGAAGGACCACACCACCGGCACGAAGCCCGACATCCCGGGCGGTCTCGCCGGCATACCGGCCGACCACTACCTGCAGGTGAAGCGGGGCGAGGTGCTCCTCGGCGTCTTCCCCACCGGAAAGAAGCGCGACATCATCGCGCTCGCGAGCCACAACGCGTACCGACCGCAGAACCTCGTTCTCGAGCCCGGAGCTGCCGTCAAGAAGGCGAGCTCCTTCGACCGAGGAGCCCGTGTCTGGAGGAGCCTGAAAAAGAAGCAGGCCGGGTCGAGCTCGCGGTAGCCGTCTCGGCGACGGAGCTGCTGAGGATCGACAGGTAGAGAGAGACCGAGCGCAAGCGGAGGTCGATCGGAGTATACTCACAGCCGCAGAAGCCTCGCACGGAGTTTCCCACGGAGACCGGGCCATGCGTCATACGGCTCACGCGCTTCTCGTCGCCGCGTCGGCGCTCTCATCAACTCTCCCCTCCGCGGAGCGCGGAGCCCCGGTGAGCTTCGACCGTGACGTGAGGCCGATCCTGAAGGCGAACTGCGTCCACTGTCACGGGGAGTCGGAGAAGCCCCGCGGCCAGCTCGACTTGCGGCTCGGCCGGGCGATTCTCGCGGGCGGCAAGTCGGGGCCGTCGGTGCATCCGGGCGATGTGAAAAAGAGCCTCCTCATCGCACGAGTGCGCAGCGGCGAGATGCCGCCGGGGGACGAGCGCCGCAAGCTGACGCCCGGGGAGATCTCGACACTCGAGCTGTGGATCTCCGGCGGTGCGCTGATTCCGGCCTCGGAGCCCTCGGTCACTCGCGCCGGTATGCTGATCACGCGTGAGGATCGGACCTTTTGGTCCTTCCGGCCCGTGAGACGACCCGCCACGCCGGAGGTCTCGAACACCGTCCGCGTGCGCACCCCGATCGATGCCTTCGTTCTCGCGCGGCTGGAGAAGAATGGTCGCTCCTTCGCCCCGGACGCCGATCGACGTACGCTCCTGCGACGAGCGTTCCTCGACCTGGTCGGCCTCCCGCCGGCGCCGGAGGATGTCGATGCGTTCCTCGACGACGGCTCCGACGACGCCTACGAGCGCCTCGTCGACCGCCTGCTCGCTTCGGCGGAGTACGGCGAGCGCTGGGGACGCCACTGGCTCGACGTCGGCGGCTACGCCGACTCCGAAGGGCACACCGACGACGACGTCGTCCGCATGCACGCGTTCAAGTACCGGGACTACGTGCTGACGTCACTCGCGCACGACAAGCCGCTCGACGAATTCATCCGCGAGCAGCTCGCCGGCGATGAGATGCTCACGTGGCCCCTCGAGAATCTCGGACCCGATGCGGTCGAGAAGCTGACGGCGACCGGTTTCCTGCGCATGTCTCCAGACGGCACGGCTTCGGACCGTTCGGTGGAAGCACGTGAACGCGTCGTCAACGAGACGATCGAGATCGTCACCTCCTGCCTCGTCGGCCTGACCGTGAGCTGCGCCCGCTGCCATCACCACCGCTACGATCCGATCCCGCAGCAGGACTACTACCGCATCCGCGCCATCTTCGAGCCGGCGCTCGATCCGTCGAGCTGGCGCGTTCCGTCGCAACGGTCGGTATCGCTCTACACCGACGCCGACCGCAGAGCGGCCGCTCTCGTCGAGGCTAAGGCGAAGGCGATCGAGGCCGAGCGTCTGCAGAAGCAGACCGACCTCATCAACCGTACGGTGAAGAAGCAGCTCCAGATGGTCCCCGCGCAGATCCGCGACACGCTACGAGAAGCACGCTTCACCCCTGCAGACAAGCGCACGCCCGCGCAGGAGAAGCTGCTGCGCGAGCACCCGAGCGTCAACGTCTCCGCCGGATCTCTCTACCTCTACGACTCGACGGCGGCGAAGACGCTCGAGACGATGGCGGCCGAGGCCACGGCGGTGCGGGCAAGGAAGCCGCGCGAGGAGTTCGTCCGCGCGCTGACAGAGCCCTCCGGCAAGCCACCGAACACGCACCTCTTCCACCGCGGCGATCCCGGCCAGCCGCGCGCCGAGATCCGTCCGGGGGGTCTGACGATTCTCTCCAGGGGCACGCGGCAGAAGATCGAGGACGACCCCTCCCTGCCGACCACCGGCCGGCGCCTGTCCTACGCCTCTCGCCTCACCGATGGATCACACCCCCTCACCGCGCGTGTGCTCGCCAACCGCGCCTGGCTCCATCACTTCGGCCGTGGAATCGTCGCGACGCCGGACGACTTCGGCACCCTCGGCGAGCCTCCGACACACCCGCTGCTCCTCGACTGGCTGGCGAGCGAGCTCGTGGAGAGCGGCTGGAGCCTCAAGCGTTTGCACCGACTCATCGTCACGTCGACCATCTACCGGCAAGCGGCCTGGAGCGCAGCCTCCGTCGCGGCAAGCGCCGCCGATCCGGACAACCGGCTCTACGGCGGCATGCCGCTGCGTCGGCTCGAGGCCGAGATCGTCCGCGACTCCGTGCTCGCCGTCAGCGGCGTCCTGAACCGCAAGCGGCTCGGCAAGCCGGTGCCGGTGATGGCGGACCGGGTCGGTCAGTTCGTCGTCGGCATCGAGAACCTCAACGCGGGCCGGCCCGGCGCGGTGATTCCGATGCGAGGCGAGGAGCACCGTCGCAGCGTCTACCTGCAGGCGAGGCGCAGTCGACCGCTCACCGTACTCGACACCTTCGACGCTCCGCGCATGGAGCCGAACTGCGCGAAGAGGTCCAGATCGACCGTCGCGCCACAGGCACTCTTCCTCCTCAACAGCCCGCTCATCCTGCATCACTCCCGACTCTTCGCTGCCCGAGTCAAGAAGGAGGCCGGCGACGACATGAACGGTCAGATCGCCCGCGCGTGGCTTCTCGCGTACGCCAGGAAACCGACCGACGTGGAGCTCGCCGACGCGGTAGCCCTCCTCGAGGAGCAGGAGCGCCACTTCACCTCCGACGGGTCGAAGACCGCCGAGAACGGCAAGAGCGACCCGCGCAGCTTCGCGCTCGCGAGCCTCTGTCAAGTGCTGCTGATCTCGAACGAGTTTCTCTACACCGACTGAGCGAACGCGATGAATTGTCTTCAGCCACAGGATCGACCGCGATCACACCACCGACCGGCGCCACACCAGGGGTCGCCGCGAAGTGCCGACACGACCCTCGAGGGCTTCGACGCCTCACGACGACGGCTGCTCGCCCACGGTGCGATCGGGGTCCCCGCCATCGCGCTCGCATGGATGCTCGCGCGCGAGGACGCACGCGCCGAGACCTCGCGACCGGAGCTCGTCCCACGCGTCCACGACCTGCTGCCGAAGAAGCCACACCACGAGCCGCGCGCCACGGCGATGATCTCCCTGTGGATGCAGGGCGGACCGAGCCAGGTCGACCTCCTCGATCCAAAGCCGCAGATGGCTCGATTCGACGGCAAGACGTTCCCCGGCAAGATCAAGTACGACAATGCCGCGCAGGCGAGCTCGAGAGTGCTGGCGAGCCCGTGGAGCTTCCGCCGGTACGGCGAGAGTGGCACCGACGTCTCCGAGCTCCTTCCGAACCTCGCCGGAATCGTCGACGAGATCTCCGTCGTACGCTCCATGCACACGGGCGTCAACAACCACGGCCAGTCGATACGCGCGCTGAACTCCGGCGCGACCATCGGTGGTCGGCCGGCGCTCGGCAGCTGGCTCAACTACGGGCTCGGCGCGGAGTGTGACAACCTGCCCGCCTTCGTCGCGCTGATCGATCCGGGCCAGCTTCCGGTCCAGGGAGTCGAGAACTGGTCAAACGGCTGGCTGCCGTCGATCTACCAGGGAACGGTCGTGCGGCCGCGCGAGCCCCGCATCCTCAACCTCACCCCTGCCGCGCATCTGGCGGGAGCGCCGCAGCGCCGCTCGCTCACCCTCCTGCGCAGGCTGAATCGACGCCATGCCGACCGACGACCCGGAAACGACGACCTCGAGGCGCGAATCGCCAGCTTCGACCTCGCCGCGAGGATGCAGCTCGCGGCCTCCGACGCGCTCGACATCTCCCGGGAAAGCGACGCGACGAGGAAGCTTTACGGGCTCGATCACGACGAGACACGAGAGTACGGCAGCCGCTGCCTCATCGCCAGGCGCCTGATCGAACGAGGCGTGCGCTTCGTGCAGATCTACACTCAGAACCAGTACTGGGACCACCACGGACGTATCATCGAGGCGCTGCCGAGGTCGTGCCGCAAGACGGACCGACCCGCCGCCGCGCTGGTGCGCGACCTCAAGGACCGCGGTCTGCTCGATTCGACGGTCGTCCACTGGGGCGGCGAGATGGGGCGGCTTCCCGTCGTGCAGAACGATTCGGGCCGCAAGAACTTCGGTCGCGATCACAACACCTACGGGTTCAGCATGTGGCTCGCGGGCGGCGGATTCCGCAAGGGTCACGTCCACGGCAGCACCGATGACTTCGGCCACCACGCCGTCGAGGGCCCCGTCACCCACCACGACTACCACGCCACGCTGCTCCACCTCTTCGGGCTCGATCACGAGAAGGTGACGTACGAGCGCGGTGGACGCTCTCGCTCACTGGTGGACGAGAAGCCCGCCCGGATCGTCGAGGAGCTCCTCGAGAGCTGAGTGAGCGCTCCCGAGCGAGGGTCGGGAGCTGAGCGCGGTGGACATCGCCCCGGATCGTCGGGACAATAGGGGCTCGGAGGCAAGTGACACGTGTTCCGGGTACTCATCGCCGTCGGGCTGCTTGTTGCGCCGAGCGCTCGCGCCGACGAAGCGTTCGACCTCCAGAGACGCAAGCAGCGTCACCCCTGGATCTGGACGACGCCGTCCCGGCAGGAGCTCCCGGATGTCGCGAAGCGGGGCTGGGTACGAGACGACCTCGATGCGTTCATCCTGTCACGCCTGGAGCGTGACGGCCTTTCCCCCGCGGGTCCCGCGGCTCCCGGGATCTGGCTGCGTCGCGCGCACTTCGCGATCACCGGTCTGCCGCCGACACCGGAGCAGCTCGACTCCTTCGCCGCAGCCCCCTCCTCCGACGCCAGGGCCAGGGTCGTCGACGAGCTGCTCGCCTCACCGCACTTCGCGGAGCGCTGGGCGCGTCACTGGCTGGACGTCGTGCGCTACGCCGAGTCTCGCGGTCACGAGTCCGACTTCATCATCGCCAACGCTTATCACTATCGCGACTACCTGATTCGTGCACTCAGCGCGGACGTCCCCTACGACGCCTTCGTCCTCGAGCATCTCGCGGGGGACCTCCTGGAGTCGCCGCGACTGGACCCGTCCACGGGCGGGAACGACTCGATCCTGGCGACGGGATGGCCGTTCTTCGGCGAGGAGGTGCACTCGCCGGTCGACATCCGCCAGGACGAGTGCGACCGCACCGACAACAAGGTCGACGTGCTGGGCAAGGCGTTTCTCGGGCTGACGATCGCGTGCGCGCGCTGCCATGATCACAAGTTCGATCCGATCTCGCAGAAGGACTACTACGCGCTGTGCGGTTTCATCCTCAGCTCGAGCTACCGCCAGGTGCGCTTCGAGACGATCGAGCACCACCGACGAATCGCGAAGGAGCTCTCGAAGCTCACCGACACGACGCGCTCCGCGATGGGCAGGACGCTCGGAAAGTCGCTGGGTCGGGCCGTCTCGTCGATGCCGGCGTACCTCGAGGCGGCGCGCGAGGGACTCGTCGACGGAACGCCGACTCCGGATATCGCCGCTGCCGGCAAGCTCGACCCCGACGTCCTGCAGCGGTGGATCGATCACCTGGCTGACGCCAGGGACGACGTGAACGACCCGCTCCACGCATTCGCCGTCCTGTGCTCGAACCGGGACGCCGACGACCCGCGAAAGCTCGCCGCGAGCCTCCGTGCCGTCACCGGCAAGTGGGCTCAGCAGCGGGACGACGCCGCGACATCCCTCGAGGGCTTTCGCATCGTCGCGGACTACTCCTCGCCGGACACGCCGTGGATCCAGGACGGATTCGCCTTCGGAGCACGGGCACAACGGCCGGGAGACCTCCTCATCGGAGCTGCAGAGGGAGGTGGACCGGTCACGGGAGTGGCGACCAGCGGCGCGGCGGTGAAGGACCCGTTCTGGGATGGGCTACACACGGCCGCAGGCAACGAGAACGACTCCGGATCGCTCGGCGCGACGGCGCGCAGCGGCCGGATGATCCGCACACCGAAGTTCGAGCTCGGGTCGAGCCGCCTGTTCTACCTGTCGAGCGGCAAGGCGCGCGTCTACGCGGGAGTCGACTCGCACCTGATGATCACCGGTCCGCTCCACGGCCACCTGCTGCAAACGGTCGACGGACCGCTGCGCTGGAATCCGCACGACGTCCGCGTCTCCGACGGCCAGCGCGCACACGTCGAGTTCGGTGCGGAGCCCGGCAAGCCTTTCGAGCTCCGCAAGGTCGTCGAGGGGCCCACGACACCGGAGCTCGTCGAGCCGCCGAACGGCCTCCTGCTCGACGCTCTCACGGCGACCGCGCCCAGGTCCCCCGGCGAGGTGGCCGCACGAATCGCGTCGCTGCTCG
>CAYMLL010000171.1:9220-16000 GCA_964390645.1 uncultured Planctomycetia bacterium
CCCCCGGGGTTGGGGGCGCCCCTATGGGGGGCGTGGCGCCAGCCGCGGGCGCAGCGTCTGGCGCAAGGCGGGATCCCCGGGTCCCCGGACGCCGTCGACCATGCCAGGTTCGCGGACTGGATCGTCCGCCACGGAGCTCTCCTGTCCATCGACCGGGGCGAGACGAGAGCCGCCCTGACACGGCTGGCCCGGACCTACCACGCACGCCGCAACGCGCTCGCCGGCCGCATCGAGAAGGCATCGCGCACCGCCGTCGCCTGGCTCGACGCGGCCGGGCGCACGGCCGGGGCGGGGCGCGCGGGCGACGGCGTCGACGAGCGCCTGCTGGAGCGTGGCAGCCCCCGTCGTGCTGCCTCCACCGTGCCGCGCGCCCTCCCGGTCGCTTTCGAGCAGGCGGGACCGATCTCGGGACGCGGCAGCGGGCGCCTCGAGCTCGCGCGCCGGATCGCCAACCCGGAGAACCCTCTCACGGCGCGCGTCGTCGTAAATCGCGTCTGGCACCATCTCTTCGGCCGCGGCATCGTCGCCTCGGTGGACAACTTCGGCTTCCTCGGCAGCCGTCCGTCCCACCCCGGGCTGCTCGACCATCTAGCCTGGCGCTTCGTGCACGAGGACGGCTGGTCGATCAAGCGCCTCGTGCGTCGACTCGTCCTCTCGAGCACCTACGGCATGTCTAGCCGTCCGGACGACCCTCGCGCCGATGAGCTCGACCCCGACAACGTCCTCCTCCATCGCATGCCGGTGCGCCGTCTGGAGGCCGAGGCCATCCGCGACTCGACGCTGACGATCTCCGGGCGTCTCGATCGCAGGCTCCTCGGGCCTCCGGTGCCGGTACACCTGACGGAGTTCGTCATCGGACGGGGACGCCCCGGCAAGAGCGGGCCGCTCGACGGCAACGGGCGACGCAGCATCTACACGGCCGTGCGTCGAAACTTCCTGCCCACCCTGATGATCACCTTCGACGTGCCGATCCCGTTCAGCGGTGTGGGTCGACGCAACGTCACGAACGTCCCCGCGCAGTCTCTCGCGCTGATGAACGATCCGCTCCTCTACCAGCAGGCAGGCGTCTGGGCAAGGCGCCTGCTCGAGGAGCACCGGGACGGATCACACGCCGCGCGGATCGACGCGCTGTATCGCACCGCGTTCGGACGCGCTCCGCAGGATGCCGAGCGCCGCAGCTGCGAGACGGCCGTCGAACGGATCGCCGAAAGTCATCGCACCGGCCCCGATGACCTGCGCGTGTGGACGGACCTCTGCCACTCGCTCTTCAGCGTCAACGACTTCATCTACATCCGATGACCGCCCCGCAAAGCCGACAAGGAAGCCCCCTGCCGGTCTCCCGGCGCGACCTCCTCGCACGCGCATCGAGTGGCTTTGGTGCACTCGCCCTCGCGGCGCTGCTCGAGTCCCGTGCCGGCGCAGCTGCGTCCACAGCAGCCGGTGCAGCCACTCGCTCGCCGCTGCTGCCCCGTCCTCCCCATCACCAGCCCAAGGCGCGCAGCGTGATCTTCCTGTTCATGGAAGGCGGCGTCTCGCAGGTCGACTCGTTCGACCACAAGCCGGACCTCGCGAAGTACCACGGCAAGGACCCGCGAAAGGTCATCGGCAAGCTCGAGAAGACACAGTTCCGCAACGTCGGCCGGGTCTTCAGGAGTCCATGGGAGTTCGCGCAGCGCGGCGAGAGCGGCATCTGGGCGAGCAACCTCTTTCCGCACATCGTCGGAGAGGGCGGTCATGGAGGCATCCTCGACCAGGTCGCGGTCATCCGGTCGATGACCTCGAAGTTTCCCGAGCACACCGGCGCGAACTACTTCCTCCACAGCGGCGTCGGTCTCCAGGGACGTCCGAGCATGGGCGCGTGGGCGACCTACGGGCTCGGCAGCCCCAGTCAGGAGCTTCCCGGCTACATTGTCCTCAACGGCGGGCAGATTCCCTCCGGCGGCCTCGACAACTTCTCGAGCGGCTTCCTCCCGGCCGGCTACCAGGGCTCCCTGCTGCACGCGATCGGCACACCTCTCGCGAACGTCACACCCAGCGAGAGCCCCGAGCTGCAGGGCCGCAAGCGCGACCTCGTTCGCGAGCTCAACGCACACTCTCTCCGTCATTCGGGGAGGGTCGACGCGCTCGAGTCCGCGATCTCGAACTACGAGCTCGCCGCGAAGATGCAGGTCGCCGTGCCCGAGCTGATGGACGTCAGCGGGGAGAGCGCCGCCACTCGCGCGCTCTACGGGCTCGACGCCAAGAACAAGCACACGCGAACCTACGCGCGACAGTGCCTGATCGCCCGACGGCTCGTGGAGCGGGGCGTGCGCTTCATCGAGCTGACAATCCCGATGGTCTTCGGCTACGGCCGCTGGGACGCCCACGGCAACATCAAGGGCAACCACGGCGGCAACGCGGTCGCGGTGGACCAGCCGATCGCCGGTCTCATCACCGATCTTCGCCGGCGCGGAATGCTCGACGATACCCTCGTGATCTGGTCCGGCGAGTTTGGCCGCACCCCCTTCGCCCAGGGATCGAACGGTCGCGACCACAACGAGCACGGCTTCTCGCTCTGGCTCGCCGGCGGCGGAGTCAGGGGTGGAGTGACCCACGGAGCGACCGACAACTGGGGCTATCGCGCGACGCAGGACCGCCTCGAGATGCACGACCTCCACGCGACGGTGATGCACCTCCTCGGTATCGATCACACGCGCCTCACCTATCGCTTCGGCGGCCGTGATATCCGGCTGACGGACGTCTACGGCGACGTGATCGAGGACATCCTCGCCTAGCCGCCAAGACTCCCGAAGGAAATCGATGAACTCGACCCTGACCCGGCTCGCCGTACTCGTCCTCGCGGCTCTCGCCCCCTCGCCTCTCCTCGCGCAGGACCGACCCTCACGCGTCGCGGAAGGACCGCCGGAGATGATCCTGGCGAAAGGCGCCGGTGAAGGCCCTGCCTGGCATCCCGAGCTCGGGCTCCTCTTCAGCGGAGGCGGCGGCATTCGCCGCAGGACGCTGGAAGGCACGAGCGAGATGTTCCGTCCCGAGGCCGGCACCAACGGACTGCTCTTCGACGCGAAGGGACGCCTTCTCGCCTGCGAGCCACGGCGGAGGCGTGTCACGCGCACCGGGCTCGACGGCAAGATCACGGTGCTCGCCGATCGCTTCAAAGGCAGGCGCTTCAACCAGCCCAACGACATCACCGTAGACTCGCGTGGTCGCATCTACTTCTCGGACCCGTGCTACGGCGACCGCAGCCACCTCGAGATCGTCGACAAGGAGGGCCGCGAGGTCGAGGGTGTCTACCGGATCGATCTCGACGGCACGGTCAGCCGCATCATCACGCACGAGGCCGACCGGCCGAACGGTCTCCTCGTCACGCCGGACGACCGCCACCTCTACGTCGCCGACAACAACAACAACGAGGTCGACGGCGCCCGCAAGCTCTGGCGCTTCGACCTGATGACCGATGGCCGCGTGCACCCGAAGAGCCGCAAGCTGATCTTCGACTGGAAGTCGTCGCGCGGTCCCGACGGCATGGCCATGGACAGGCAGGGACGTCTCTACGTCGCGGGCGGGCTGACGAAGCCGCGCCCCCCGGTCGAGACGAGCCACCACAAGGGAGGTGTCTACGTGTTCTCCGCGCCAGGGCAGCTCATCGACTTCCTGGCGGTCCCGCGCGCTGAGGGGACGAACTGCGCCGTCGGTGGAGAAGACCTCAGAACGCTCTACATCACCGCCGGCGGCACGCTGTGGAGCGTGCGGACCCGCGTCGAGGGTCGCCCGGTCTGGCCGCGAAGGAAGAGGAGCTGACGGCCATGGCTGAAGCCGAGAGCTTCGATGCCATACCGGATCGGAAGGATGTCGAGCAAGTCGAGCGAGACCTGCGCTTCCACCCGGTCGTCAACGATGCGCCGAAGACCCTCTCGGCGGAGCAGATCACGCGCTTCAACGAGGATGGGTTCCTCTCGGGCATCTCGATCTTCGACCATGCGGAGATCGCGGAACATCGCGCGTATTTCGATTCTCTTCTCGAAAAGGTCCTCGAGCAGGGCGGCGATGCCTACTCGATCAGCACGGCTCATCGGACCTACGGACGTGTCCACGATCTGCTGACCCATCCGCGCATCGTCGGTGCCGTGGTCGATCTGCTCGGAGAGGATGTGATCGGCTGGGGCTCCCACTACTTCTGCAAGCTCGCCGGCGATCCGAAGACGGTCGCGTGGCATCAGGACGCGAGCTACTGGCCGCTGTCCAAAAGCAAGACCGCGACGGTCTGGCTGGCCATCGACGACGCCGACGCCGAGAATGCGTGCATGCGGTTCCTCCGCGGCTCGCACCGGTTCGGCCACATCGCGTGGCGCCAGAGCGACGCCTCGGAGAGGAACGTCCTCGACCAGACCATCGACGCTGCCGAGACGTACGGCGAGCCCTTCGACAACGTGCTGCGGTCCGGAGAGGTCTCGATCCACTCGGACCTCCTCGTCCACGGCTCGAACGCGAACACATCGCAGCGGCGGCGCTGCGGATTGACGCTCCGCTACTGCTCCGCCGACGTGCGCGCGGGAATGGGATGGAATGCCAAGGGCGTCATCGTCAGCGGCCAGGATACGGGCGGACACTGGGCGAACTCGCCCCGTCCCTGACCTCGAAACGACGCCACGTCGAACGACGTCCCCGCAGCGCGAAAGCGGGCCGGCGTCCCGCTCACCGACCTTTCGACGGCGCCTTCGGACGCTTCTTGCGCGCATCGCGGATGCGCTTGATCTCGCTGGGCGTGACGACATGGCAGCGCTCGGCCCACGCGTCGTATGCCGACGATAGACGCTCGACCACCGCCGAGTGCAGCACCGCGAGGTCGCGCGTCTCGCACCGGTCCGCTCCGACGTCGTAGAGCTCCCAGTCGGAAGTCTCTCCGCGGGCGACGAGCTTCCACTTGCCGTCGCGAACCGCGCGGTTGCCGTGGTGCTCCCAGAAGAGCGGCGCCGGACGTTCGATGGACCCGCCGCCGAGGGCAGGGATGAGGCTCACTCCCTCGAGCGGCAGGATGCTCTCGCCGGCGTGCGACTTCGGGTACTCGCCGTCCGCCGCGGCCAGAAACGTCGGCATGACATCGATGATGTGAGCGATTTGGGTCCGCCAGGCTCCGCCACCCTCGACGCGCGCCGGCCAGTGCACGATCGCCGGTGTGGCGATGCCGCCCTCGTAGGTGTCGTGCTTGTAGTAGCGAAACGGCGTGTTGCTCGCGTTCGCCCAGCCGCCGCCGTAGGACGTGTAGGAGTCACGTCCGCCCTCCTGGTCGATCGTCGGTGACCTGCCGTTGGTGAATCCGTAGAGGCTGTACTCCGCGCACGCGCCGTTGTCGGCGAGGAAGACGAGCAGCGTGTTCTCGAGCCGGCCGCTGTCGCGCAGGGCGTCGACGACGCGACCGATGCCCCGATCCATACGGTCGACCATCGCCGCGTAGATGGCCATGCGGTGTGCCATGAGCTTCGAGACGTTCTCCTTCGTCACCCCCGCGATCTTCGACACGTGCGACGGCAGCTCGCTCGACGGGAAGTCCTTCCACGCGGGAACGAATCCCGGTCGCTCCGACAGCTTCCACGTGTCGTCGACGAGACCGATCGCCTTCTGTCGAGCAAATCGCTCCGCGCGCAGCCGATCCCAGCCACGGTCGTAGCGACCGCGGTACTTCTCGATGTCCTCCTCGAGCGCGTGAAGCGGCCAGTGCGGCGCCGTGTAGGCGACGTAGAGGAAGAAGGGACGCTCCTTCCTCGACGCGGCGTGCTCGCCGATGAACCTCGCGGCATTCGCCGAGATCGCATCGGTGTAGTAGAAGCTCGGGTCCTTGCGCGCCTCGGCGGTGATGTCCTCGTTGTCGCGGGTCAGGGTCGCGGGCGTGAAGAAGGAGCCGGCGCCGGCGATCGTGCCGTAGAAGCGATCGAAGCCTCGCTGCAGCGGCCAGTTGTACCGGTCCGCGTCGTTACGGGCCGTCCTGCGATTGGTCAGGTGCCACTTCCCGGCCATGTAGGTGGCGTAGCCGTTGGCCCGGAGCGCCTCCGCGATGGTCACACACTCACGATTGATGTTGCCCCGGTAGCCCCGGAGCCCCCAGTCGGGCTCCATGCAGCCCATGCCCGCCTGGTGGGCGTAGAGCCCGGTCAACAGCGCTGCGCGTGTCGGACAGCAGCGCGCGCCGTTGTAGAGCTGCGAGAAGCGGACACCGCCCCGGGCCAGCCGGTCGAGATTCGGAGTCGCGATCTCGCCGCCGTAGCAGCCGATGTCGGAGAAGCCCATGTCATCGGCCAGGACGAGGACGATGTCCGGACGCTGCTGCGCTGCCGGGGAAAACGTATGGCAGACGAGCAGCACACAAAGAGTGGTGAGCATTCGCGACATGGTGTCGGCTCCTCCTCCGGCCTGGCAGTCGTCCCGCCCGGCAGTCACTCGGCTCAGTCGGTCTTCGGCGGCTCTCTCTCGACGCTGGTGTCGCGGCCGGCGGCGACGGCCGCGCCCTTCCTGGCCGCCCCCGCGACGGACTCCTTCGTCGTGTGCATCCCGCACACGCGGCCGCAGGTGCGCGTGGCTCCCGGCGCCAGGCTCGGTAGCCGGCCCAGCTTGCGCTCCACGCTGCGATTGTACGGGTGCCCGGTGCCGGGCTCGAGTCCGGTGACGTAGCCGTCGACCTCCGCGGCGGTGTTCTTCCAGACGGTCAGGTAGGGCAGCTCCTTCGTCGACCACGACACGGAAGAGCCGACGTCCGCGGCCGCGTTTCGCAGCAGGATCGACAAAGGA
>CAYMLL010000172.1:0-15743 GCA_964390645.1 uncultured Planctomycetia bacterium
TGTCTCCTCTTCGTCCTCCTCCGGTGCCTCCTCACCCCGACCGTCGACGTAGAACCGCACCCTCCCGGTCGCCGCCTCCCAGGTCATCACCACGTCGTGCCACTTGCCGTCGTCGACCCCCACCCGCGCACCCGCCCCCCCCCCCCCCCCGAAATAGCAGGCCACACTCCCCAAGACCCCGAAGAACGACTAGCCGTTGAGCGCCCACGGTCCGGCTGCCGGCGACTTCGAGAGAATCGTGCCACCCTCGCGTGTTCGCAGACGCGCGGCGATCGAGAAATCGCGCCCGGTCATATCGAAGTGCGGCGAACGCGCCACTTCGAGGCTCGCGTCCCCGTCGAACACCAGGGGAGCGCTCGGGAAACTCGCGGGATCGACGCGATCGGACACCACCGCGACGCGCTCATCCGCGAGGCGATCGTCGTCGACCTTGCGCAGCCGGACCGCTCGGCCGGCCCCGCCGATGACGCGCAGCGCCAGCTCGGCGATCCGTGGCCCGAGCTCGAAGCCACGGATAATCGCACGCGCGCCGTCGTGCTCGACGGAGGACGGACTCTCCAGGACGTTCACCTCGCCGACCGTGTACGAGAGCACGACGCCGTCACGCCCGTCGTGGAGGCCCTTCCAGCGGGCCCGCCCGTGCGGAAGTGGGCCGTAGCGCTTCCCGTCGCGACCCGGCGCACGCGTGTCGGTGAAATCATCGCTGTCCGGCCGCGCCCAGCCGGGACCCGGAGGGTTGGTGAAGACGACGTCACCGACGGCTCGCACGTGCGTCCGATGCGAACCGTCGAAGAGAACGCTGCGCCAGTCGATGAAGCCGTCGCCGCGCCACGCACCGGCACAGCGCAGCGTGTCGGTGTCAAAGAGGAGAAACTCCCGCCCTCGGGAGACACCACCCCGGTCGCCGTCGAGACGGATGGCGATACCCTTGTGCGCGATGTTGCCCGTCTCGATCTCGACGGCCGCGGCGAGGAAGGGACCGTAGTCCATCTCGATCCAGCGCGGCGGGTCGGCCCGCAGCCCGGCTGCCAGCACGATGCCCGCGATGGACAGGGTGAGCACGCGGTACGGGGCGACGGGACTCCGGCTCATCGACAAGCTTCGCGGGTGGATCGATCCCGGGCGCGACGGCCCGGGTACGGACTCGAACCCGGCCTCGAATCCGGGACAGCCCCCAGCATACTCGCTGGCGGAGCCTGACGCTCCAACGCACGCAGAACTCGCCGCATGGCCGGACCGGCGTCCCGTTGTCGTCGAGAGCCCGGCCATCCCGGCGCTGCCCTCGAGCTGACGAGGTCACCGATGTGACGCACGCGCCCCCGGCACCGCCGGGGCTCAGAACGTCGCGATCGGGTTCAGCGGCGAGCCGGTGCCGCCCGGAACCGCCAGCGGCGCGGTCGTCAGCAGAAAGCGCCAGCGACCCCGCTCACGAGCCGCCCGGCTGAGCGCCCCGAGATCGAGGTTGTCGAGAAGGTGGACCCCCATCGCGTGAAGGGTCAGCATGTGCACCGGGTGCGAGATGCCATCGATGCCTGACGGGATCACATCGCTCGCCGCGTCGCTGCCGAGGACCGCGATATCACGGTCCTTCAGAAGCGGCACGCACGACACGTGAAGCCCCGCCGCACCGACCTCGTCGATGCTCCACGCCCCCTTCTCGTCGCGGCGAGCCCAGCGCCCCGTTCGCACGAGGACGACGTCACCCTTGCCGAGGCGCACGCCCGCCCGCCTCTCCCAGGCAAGCAGATCATCGGGGTAGATCGCCTGCCCCGGCTCGAGATACTCGACGCCCCGGAGCACCGGGATGTCGACGAGGATCGCGCTCGCGAAGATGCCGGTCTTCAGGTTCTCGATGCCGAGCTTCCTGGCACCCGTCGGGTCGACCTCCTTCTTCGAGAAGTCGTTGTACATCCTGTCGCCGTGGTGCAGGTGGCAGAGCGCATCCATGTGGCTGTGGACGTAGCCGTGGTATGCGACCGAGTAGGTGTCGGCAAACCACTGGCCGTCCTGGTTCCCGTGAGCGAGCATCCGGTGCTCGAAGTTGTTCGGGTTGTCGATGGCGCGCACCTTCTCGACGTCGCGAGCGAGTGACACGCAAAATCCTTCCCTCACGAGCTTCGCCGCGGCCAGGCGAGTGCGCGGCGTGACGAGGTTCATCGCACCGATCTGGTCGTCCGCGCCCCAGCGCCCCCAGTTCGAGAGGTCCCCGACCCAGCGCGCGACGGCCGCCCGCGTCGCCGCACGCCGGTAGGACTTCGCAACCGGCCTCGACGAGGTCTGAGTACAGCCGCCCAGGAGGCCGACGGCCAGGAGCCCGACCAGCACCCGTCCACCACGACAGCACGACGATGAGCTCCGACGCATCGATGATCCTCCGGCCTTCCTTCGGTTCGGGAGTCAGACGGCAAGGGTAGTCGCAGGATCACCGGAGAATCAACACCTCCGCCGACACGGCCTCCTCGACGGGATCGTCGTGTCGCGGAGTCCCCGGGTCAGCGAAGGCAGGCCATCGGGCAGCGCTCGAGGACAACGCATTCGACCCCGGCCTCCGGCGGCCGGCCACGGCGAAAAAGAAACTCGAGGAGATAGACGGCATCGCTCGTCGTGACTTGCTCGTCCCCGTCGAGATCGGCGACGCGCCGGTTGCCGTCGTCGGCGATCGTGCCGTCGCCGCACGGCAGCGTCACCCCGCCGCCGGCCACGAGGTGGCGCAGCAACGCGACCGCGTCGGACACGTCGACCCGGCCGTCGGCGTGGACGTCGCCGACTCGCAGCAGCCCGGCGTCGACATCGCGGTCCTCCCGACCAGGAGACCCGTGCATCTCGACGCCCGCGCGCCAGCCTTCTCGCTCGCCCCAGCTCTCCGGAGACGCCGTCGGGTCGCGGATGACCAGCGATGCACCGAATCCGTCGCTCTCCTGGTACCACGCGTCGTCGTAGGTGAAGCGCTGGATCGTCATGGACTCGCCGTGGAGAAGCGCGATCGTCTCGCCCGCGTTCTCCAGACTGCCCTCGAACTTGCCGGCGATGCGGATCTCGGAAGCGTCGTGACGGGTCGCGAAGACACGCGGATTGCGAACGAGCACGACGAACTCTCCCGGCGGCAGGCTGCGGACATCACCGTCGTCGAAGTCGAAGAGGATGCCCTCCACGAAGCGCACGCCGGAGAGGTCGAGCTCGGCGGCGCCGATGTTCCGCAGCTCGATGAACTCGTGGCCGTCGTCTCCTCGCGGGTGGTACATGAGCTCGGTGACCCGCAGCGAGTCCTGGGCAGGTGTCGACGACGAAGGCTCGCCGACCGTGATCTCGACCGGTGCCGACCAGTGGCTCCAGAGGTTCGTGTCGTCTTTCATGCGCACGCGAACACGATACGACGCACCGGGGGTGACGGCGCTGGAGGGAATCGTGACCTCCGGGTCCTCGGAGCCGATCTCCCCGCTCGTCCACGCAGCGACGATCTCGAGCGCCACCGGCTCGCTCCGCCAGGCGGGGTCCGACAGAGGCAGCCGGATGGGGTCCTCGATGGCGCTCGCGCGAGCGATACGCCACTGGAGTCCCGCGAAGCTCTCTGCGCCCTGAGGATCCTCGAAGGCGGTGGTGCGAAAGACCAGCGCGTCCGACGGGAAGCCGTCCGGCCCGACGTAGGAGGCCGTCGGCGTCTGCGGCAGATCGCGGCGGTGCGTGCCGTCGGCGAAGGAGTCCAGGAACGCCGCACGCCCTCCCGCACCAACCGCTCCGCCCGGCCAGCTGCCACCGGTGAACGCGAAGCGCATCATGTCGGTGAACTTCCCCTCCAGCGACCGCTGACTCGCCGCAGCGAAATACTGTCGGTAGGCGGTCGTCGGCGCGTCCTTCCAGCGGTCGATATCCGGCTCCTCGAGCCCATCCATGAACGACGCGACCTGCCGGATCACGAGCGCCAGCTGGTCCTCCTGCCAGAGAAGGTCGCGAATCTGGCGCACGTGGTTACGGTACTGCTTCTGCATCTCCGTCCTGCGCCCCGCGAAGATAGCGTCGTAGGGACGGTCGATGCCGGAGTTCCAGCTCGGCCCCCACGTCGCATCGGTGTCGAAAGGCAGCGTCCACATGCGACCGAGGAAGCCGTTCTCCTCGCTGTACTCCGGGTGAAAGTACCAGGTGGCGTTCTTGTTCGCGTCGGGCCAGTAGTCGTAGTGCCGCACGGCCTGAACGATCGCGTGGTAGCGGTACCACTTGCCGTAGTCGACGTGCGCGTCGAGCCACGCCTCCGGCTGGTTGCCGCGAAGGCGCCCTTCGATGTTGTTGTGGTCCTCGCCGTTCGCCACCGCGTCGGGCGCCTGGTAACGCTGCTGCTCACGCCAGGATCGCGTCTGGTTGACGAGCTTGTAGAGGTTCCCCTTGGGCAGACCGTGCGCGTCCAGGAAGCGAGAATCGTAGTTCTCGAAGGCCCGCGCGATGCCCCAGAAGTCGCCGTGGTACTGTCCGTCGGCACCGTCCGGAGTCTCGTCGGGCCCATCGACCATGCGCCAGTGGAAGACGTGGCCGAACGGCGCCGGCACCCCGTACGATCGCCACAGCACGTCGTTCACCTGGTCGCCGAGCCCCCAGTTCCCGTCGATGCGGTTACCGAACATCCGGCCGGTATTGAGCACACGCCAGCGAGTCGGGTAGGGATTGCCGAACCGGTCGTGTGCCTGCAGGTGATGCCCCTTGTTGAACTTGAAGCGCCAGTGGCGCTTGCCCGCCAGTCCACCCGGATTCGACGAAGGAACCTGGTAGCGACCGTTCGCCCCCCGCAGCCGGAAGTTGACGTGATCGTGGACGATGCCGTCGTAGACGAACGCGCACTCCCAGTTCTCCGCGAAGCGTGCCTGGTTGCCCTGCGGGATCTGCATCGATCCGCCAGACGCCACGCATCGTGACACATCTACCTGACGGGCGATGACGAAGTAGACGGCGAGCGACGACATCTCCTCGGATGGGTACACGTGGCCCACACCGTCCGGATGGACCGAACGCCGCGTGGTCGGATACGGAGGGATGCCGTCGTGGACGAAGAGCGCGAAGTTCAGCGATGGATCGTCCCGGTAGGGAACGACGATGCCCAGCCCTGAAGTGTCGGTGACACGCACCCGATACCGAAGGAGCGCGCGATTCGGCCGGGACGAGACGCGAGCGGTGTAGACTCCGTCGTTCGCGAAAGCGTCACCACCGGCGCCATCGTCGACCATCGCCACCGCGGTCCAGCCGGCGGGGTCCTCGAACTCCGGGTTCTTCTCGCGGGGCTGCGAGGCGTTCCGCAGCAACGTCGTGTGTTCGAGGGGAACGAAGGCCGGCACGTAGGCTCCCGGAAGCACGACCTGGTAGAGCAGCTCGACGGAAGCGACACCCTGCGGATCCGTCACCTTCGCGGTGATCGTGATCTGCTCGTCGGATCGCGGCTGCACCGGAGCGTGACGGACCTGACGCACCTGCGGCGGCGCGTTGGGTGAGCGAACCGAGTTCACCGAGCCCGGAGTCGGTGGCAAGGTCACGAGGTTGTCGAAGTCCTGCGCGCCGGGGATGAAGATCTCGATGTCGGCGGAGAAGTCGCCACTGGTGACGGTCGAGTTGAGCGCGTGAACCGCGACGACGTTCTCCCCGTGACGCAGGTAGCCTCCGGGGCTCGGCAGGAACTCGTCGCCCCAGCGAGCCTCCGTCGACGACCGAGCACGTCCGTCGAACGCCACCTCACCGTCGCGAGCACGAATTCGAGCAACCTCGACCCCGTTGATCGACACGATGCCACCGTCATCGAAGTAGTAGCCGAGCTTCAGCGCGAGCGGCATCTCGCGGTCCTCGGGAAGGACGAAGCGATGCCGCATGTAGATCGTCGAGTAGCTGTCCTCCATGTCGTCGAGGACCGTGTTGTCGTCGTCATCCCCGAAGCCGATGCTCGTCTGCCCGTCCTGCCACGTGTCGTCCTGGACGAAGTCGAGAGCCCGCCAGTTCGCCGGCGGCTCCGAGGTTCCCCGCCGGAATCGCCACCGCTCGCTCTCGCGCGTCAGCAGGAACGAGCGCTCCTGCGGCAGATCGTCGACCATGCCCGACGCACGCCAGCTTCCGCCCAGGTCGTTGTCGAGGGACGGGTCGATGAGCTCCATCGACGCACCGTCACCCGCGGACGCGATGGGCCACGGAAACGCCAGGCCGTAGTCGAGCTGATCCTCGATCTCGCCGTCCGCTCGTCGCAGCACGATGCGCTCTCCCGAGTTCGACAGCCGGCCTCCCCACGGCCCGTGGGCACCCTCGACGCCGAATGTCTCACGGATCGCCTCCGGATCCTGCGCCACGACGAGGAGCCCCCCCGCTGCGAGCGTCGTGCCTGGCGCGAAGGTGTAGTCGACACCGTTGGAAAAGAACCACCCCGAGAGGTCGACCTCCTCGTCGCCGCGATTGACGAGCTCGAGGAACTCCTCCTGCGAAGTCCCATCGACCGGTTCGTAGTGAACCTCGTTGAGGACGACGTCCGCACGCGCCACAATCGGGACAACGACGGCGGCCACGAGATACAACGCTGGCGCGAGAAGCGAGCCCGAACGGTTCACGGCAATACACCTGTCCTCGAAGCGATCCGGTGGCCGACGAGCTCAGCCCCGTCACGGCGACCGCCGAGACCATGCTAACAGCTGCAGGTAGCCGTGTCCGTGAGAATTGCGAACGCTTACAATGACCCGCTCGTCGTTCACGAGGCCACTACACAGCGGATCGATCCAATGTCCCGAATCTCCTCCCACGCGATCAGCCCTCTTCTTCTCGCTCTTCTGACGTTCTCCGCCAGCGAAGCGGCCGACGCCGACGAAGCTCGTCGACCCAGCATCCTCTTCATCATGGTCGACGACCTCGGCAAGGACTGGATCTCATGCTACGGGGCTGACAACATCGAGACGCCCGAGATCGACCGGCTCGCGGCCAGCGGCATGAAGTTCGACAACGCCTGGTCGATGCCTCAGTGCACTCCGACTCGCGCCACGCTGCTCACCGGCCAGTACCCGTGGCGTACCGGCTGGGTGAACCACTGGGACGTGCCTCGCTGGGGTGTCGGCTACTTCGACTGGGAGCGCTACACGACGTTCGCACGTGTCGTGCGTGGCGCCGGCTACCGCACGGCGATCGCCGGCAAGTGGCAGATCAACGACTTCCGTCTCGAGCCAAGAGCTCTCGAAAAGCACGGGTTCGACGACTGGTGCGTGTGGACGGGCTACGAGGGCGGCAACCCGCCGAGCGGCAAGCGGTACTGGAGTCCGTACATCCACATGCGATCCGGAAGCCGCACGCACGAGGGTCAGTTCGGTCCGGACGTCTACTGCGACTTCCTCGTCGACTTCATGAAGCGTCATCGCGACGAGCCGATGCTGCTCTACTTCCCGATGGCGTTGACGCACGGACCTCTCGTACACACCCCGAAGGAGCCGAGGGCTTCGACCAAGCGGCAGCGGATCGCCGCGATGGTCCGCCACACCGATCTCATCGTCGGAAGGCTCCTGAAGTCGCTCGAGACCTCCGGCCTGCGAGACAAGACGATCGTCATCTTCACGACCGACAACGGCACGTCGAAGGGCGCGCTCGGCACGATCGGCGGCAAGAGGCCGAGCGGCGGCAAGGCGTCGAAGTGGGAAGGCGGCGTCTGCCAGCCCTTCATCGCCAGCTGTCCGGGACTCGTGCCGGCGGGTGTCACCACCGACGCTCTGACGGACTTCAGCGATCTCTTCCCGACCTTCGTGGAACTCGCCGGCGCGAAGGTCCCGGAAGGGGTTACGCTCGACGGCAAGTCCTTCGCGCCCCTCCTGCTCGGCAAGGCGAAGGACTCGCCGCGAGACTGGATCCTGTCGATGGGCCACGGCGGTGCGAAGCTCGATGCCGCAGGAGTGCGTGGTCAGCACGACTTCACCGACCGCGTTCTGCGAGACAAGCGATTCAAGGCCTGGACGGGGACCAGCCCGGAGATCACGGCGCTCTACGACCTCCGCAACGACCCCCTGGAGCGAGAGAACGTGATCGAGAGCGACGACGGCGATGCGGTCGCGGCGCTCGCCAGGTTCCGGGCGATCATCGCGAAGATGCCCGATCGGGACGCACGCCCCGCATACCGGTCGCGTGCCCCGAATGCGTGGGACCGCGAGATCGGCGCAGGGAAGAAGAAGCGAAGGAAGCGTTAGCTCGACGAACCAGGGAAGGACAGCTCCTCGCCTTCATGGACGACCGCCCTCGCCGCGGTCGAGGACCGCCTTCGCCGCGGCAGCGAGCACGTCCTTCTCGTCGCTCGACACCGCCTTGGAGCGCGCGCCGGCCGCGGCGTAGGCAGCCTCGACGATGTCCGGAAGCCGTCCCCGCTCGCCCAGAATCGTCAGGGCGCCGGGCGCCGAGAGCGCGAGAGCTCCGGGCAGGTCGCCGTACTTCACCGCCCCCGGGAGGAACGCGGGGTCGCGAAAGCTCGTCAAACTCACGAAGCGAAAGCCCCGCGTGTCGACGACACGGTGATCGATCGCGTCGCCGGCGAGCGCCGCGGCGAGCACCGCGACCGGGCCGGCTCCGCGCACGCCGACGAGGCTGACCTGTCTGGCACGATCGTCGCCCATGACGAAGGACGCCACGGTCAAGACGTCGTGAACACGACGCGCCAGCAACGAGTCGTTGTAGCAGTGCGTGTAACACGCGAACTGTCGCGGGTTGCGAACGATGCGCGTCCTCGTCGGCTGCTTGCCGTCCACGACGAACTCGCCCTGGAGGAAGAGATCCGCCGTCAGCACCGCGACGCCTGCGTCGAGCAGCGAGACGACAGCGTCGACCGGTGCGCCGCCGGCCGTGAACGCACCGCTCTTGCCGGCCCCGTCGAACCACAGTGCGACGTCACCCTCGAAGCCCCGCTTCGGGTAGAGCGACACGAGCGGGATCTCCTCGCCACGCGACTCGACGCGCAGCAGGTCGCTGAACTCTACCCAGTCGCCCCGATCACGGCTCGACACTTTGACGCGGCGGACCTGATTCACGGGAAGGACTCCCCGCCCGATGATCGCCGAGAAGGCCCCCCCGACCACCTCACGGTACTTCGCGAGCGAGGCGGAATCCGTCGGAGTCAGCGAATTCAGCTGACGCCGCGCGATCTCGTCGATCGCCCTCGTCAGCTGGCGCTCGTGCGGCTCGCCCGTCCGGGGCTGCGGATGATCCGCGTCCCAGACCGCCGTCTCCGCCTTCGTGAGCGGACGCCAGTCGCGCTCGACGATCGGCTCCTCGAGCCCGAGCCCGAGGTGCCGGTTGAAGAGGCCGTACATCAGCCGACGCGTCGGATAGTTGTAGTTGTGCGGAAACTGCAGAAAGGACTCGCAGTGAACCCGGTCCTCGGCGCCGTGGAGAGCGTAGAGCCTCTTCAGCGTCGGGTAACCCTCGGTCATCATCGCCCGCGTCCAGTCGCTCGCCGCCGTCATCCCCTGCGGCTTCGGAGCGAAGAGGGCGGCGAGTTCGACATTGCCCGATCCGATGCGCAGGAGGCTGCAGTTCTCGCAGGTGCAGCCGCCCTGCATGGACGTCGACACCATACCCTGAGGAAAGGCGACGATCGGCCGCGGATCGATGGCGCAGGCGATGATCGTCTGCGTGCCTCCACCGCTTCCTCCGGTCACGCCGATGCGCGAGCCGTCGACATCGGGCAGGCTCTGGAGGAAGTCGAGCGCGCGGAGCGAGTTGTAGGTCTGGATCCCGAAGACGCTCTGCAGCCGCAGCTCGGCCTGCGCCGAGAAGAGCCGCCAGCTCCTCGGCGTGTCCTCGCCGGGTCGCGGGTTGCGCATGCGGTGAGCGACCCCCATCGGGATCTGCACGCTGTCGACGTAGCCGAGCATGTCGTAGATGAAGGTCACGCAACCCATGCGAGCAAGCTGGGCGCAACGGGCAAGCTTCGGATAGCGTCCCGATGCCTCGAAGCGCTCCTGGCCGCTCTTGATCAGCGAAGCGATGTTCTTGCCGTGGTCCTGATCCCGCCCGCCATGGCCGTGAGGACAGAGGACCGCCGGATGCTTGCCGCTCGACTTCGCCGGCCGGAACAGCAGACCCGAGACGAAGTGCCCCGGGTAGCTCTCGAAGTGGACCTTCTCGACGGTGAAACCATCGCGCCGGGTCCGGCCGTAGATATTCGCATGCAGCGGCGTCTTCGGCGGCATCGGCCAGAGCCCGGTGGCGACGAGGATGCGACGACGCAGGAACGCCGCGCGCTCCTCCCACGCCGCTCTCGTCACGGGCACAGCAAAGGGGAAGTAGCCGTTGAGGTCCTTCGGTGGCTCGAGACGCCGGTCCCGGGGCAGCTGGCCCTCCGCGAGCACGCGCGGAGCCTCCGCACGAACCACCGGGACGAGCGCGACAGCGATGAAAAAAGCCCACGCGAGCCCGGCAAGGGCCCGAAGCACAAAACGCGACTGGATCATGACTCTCATCGTCTCCCTCGCTCCGTCTCCTCGAGGACCCGATCGACGCGTCGTCAGATCAGCTCCGCGATCGGTTGACCCACGGTGACCGCGTCCTGCACGTCACCCGGAATCCCGGTCAGCACCCGCACCCGTGATCGGTCGAGCAGGGAGTGCAGGATCGTCGCTCGCACCTGATCACTCGAGATCGGCGATGACGCCGGAGCCCCCGCGGTGCGGTCCGATCGACCGACGACCTGCCCCATGCGGAGTCCGCCACCGACAAACGCCAGCGTGCAGAGATTACCCCAGTGATCCCTTCCCCCGTTCTTGTTGATACGTGGCGTGCGACCGAACTCGCCGGTGATGACGAGGAGGATCTTCTCGCTGAGGCCGCGCTGGTCGACATCCTCGATGAACGCCGACACGGCCTTGTCGAGCGCCGGCGTCAAGGTGTGGACGCCGTCGATCATCGTGAACTCCTTGCCGCCGCCGTGCATGTCCCAGCCGCCGAAGGTGACCGTCACGAAGCCGCAGCCGGCCTCGCACAGCCGCCGTGCGAGCAGCATCTGACGTCCGATCGCGATCGGCGAAAACTGCTTCGCGTACTCGTTCCTCGCCTTCACGGCATCGGTCGACGCGAATGCTCCCGTGTCGTAGCGCTCGATCGTCGCCGGGTCCTCCTTCGAGAGGTCGAAGGCCTCGGAAGCGCCACGCAGCAGCACGTCGAAGGCCTGCCGGCGGAAGCGGCCCGCCGCCTCGACGCGCCCGTCAGCGTCGATCCGTCGCCTGAGCGAGTCGAGCCGGCCGAGCAGGTAGCGCCGGTCACCGAGCCTCGTACGCTCGACACGCAGCTCCATGTTGCTGATGATCTCGGAGCCCGCGCTCGGGTCGAGCGGCCGATAGGACGGTGGCAGCGTGCCGGTCTGCGACACCCGGCTGACACCGGCGTAGAGCCCACGGTAGCTCTCGCCGAGTGACGCCGCGGTGACGAGAACATTCCGTGGCAGCCCCGTGGAAGCGTTCGACAGGCCGGCAACGCGCGCGTAGAGCGCACCCATCATCGCACCGGTCGCGTTGCCTCCCGCCATCACGTGCATGGCAGCCGGACCGTGACTGGAGATCCCGTGGCGATACGAGCGCACGATCGCCATGCGATGCGCCAGCCGCGCGAGCCGCGGCAGCGTGCCGGCGAAGGTAACTCCCGGCAGCGACGTCGGTAGCTCACCGGTGATCGAACGGATCTCGCGAGGCGCCGACATCTTCGGATCGAAGGTCTCGAACTGCGTCGGCCCACCCTGCAGGTTGAGCAAGACGACCGAGCGGTCCCTGACGAGCGGCTCGCTCGCAGCTGCAAGCCCCCGCACGCCCGGCAGGGACGACAGCGCCATGGCGCTGAGGGCGGAAGCTCCGACGGAGAGGAGCTCCCGTCTCGACCGAGGTCCGGCCGCACCGTCGCCGTCGAAGAGAGTCAGCATGCGTGCACGCTCCGATCGTTGTTCCCTGCACTTCCCGGACCCACAGTCTAACCGACTCGACCGACGGCGGGTCAAGCGGCCTTCGACCGCTCCGTGCTTGCGCGCCCGAGGGCCGCAGGGCAGGATCGGAGCTGACCGTGGGCTCATCGCCGGTGTCTCGAACGGAGTCGGAATACGTGTACGGGCTGATCTTCGACGTTGACGGCGTCATCGCCGACACGGAAGCGGTCAACGCACAGGCGTCGATCCAGGTCTTCGCCGAGCTTCTCGACATCGAAGGCGTGCGTCGCGAAGACTTCGAGGCCGGACTCGGGCGCGGCGCCGCGGCCTACGTCCGGGCCGCCGCGCACGCCCATGGCGTCGAGCTCGACGACGCACAGGTGGATGCGGCGACCGCGGCGCGGCAGGCGACCTTCCTGTCGATCCTCGACAACGGCCCGCTGCCGGCATTCCCGGGAGTGCTCGAGCTGATGACCGCCGCACTCGAGCACGATGACTTCGAGGTCGCGATCGCGACGAGCAGCACGCGCGAGAAGTCTCAGGCGGTGCTCGAGTCGGCCGGCGTTCCGTGGACCGAGCTCGTCTACATCACCGGCAGTGACGTCACACACCGGAAGCCGCACCCGGAGCTCTTCCTTCTCGCCGCACGCGAGATCGGCGTCGATCCCCCACGCTGCATCGTCATCGAGGACGCGCCGAACGGCGTCAAGGCTGCCCACGCCGCGGGCGCGATGTGCATCGCGGTGACGAACTCGCTACCGGCAGGAAAGCTCGCCGCGGCGGATCGCGTCGTCGACAGCCTCGCCGGAATCGAAATCGAGGATCTGCTCCGCCTCTTCGGGGCGCCTCATTGAGCTCACGAGCCCCGAGGACTACGATCCTCTGGAGCATCGCAACAGGAACGACACAGGAGAAAGAGACATGCGCCACGACGAGCACAGGAGCGAAACGACTCGACGCAGCTGGTTGGCGAGCACCGTCGCCGCGGGCGCCTTCGCGACCACCGGAATGCTCCCCCGCGAATCGTACGCGGCGGAGGAGCGCTCGTTGAAGAAGGGCGGCGTGGTTCTCTTCCAGGGAGACTCGATCACGGATGCCGGACGCAACCGACGTCACACCGGCCCGAACAACTCCGGCGCCTTCGGACGCGGCTACCCCTTCATGATCGCGTCCCACCTTCTCGGCTCGCGAGCGACCGACGGCCTTCGGTGCTACAACCGCGGCATCTCGGGCCACAAGGTGCCCGACCTCGACAAGCGCTGGCAAGCCGACACGATCGACCTCGAGCCGGATGTGCTCAGCATCCTCATCGGTGTCAACGACATCTGGCACAAGCTCAACGGACGCTACAAGGGCACCGTCGAAACCTACGAAAAGGGCTTCGCCGCGCTCCTGGAAAGAACCAAGAAGGCGCTTCCGAGTACCCGCATCGTCGTCTGCGAGCCCTTCGTGCTGCGCTGCGGCGCGGTGAACGACAGGTGGTTCCCCGAGTTCGACGAGCGACGGGCGGCCGCCGGGCGCGTCGCCCGGGCGGCGGGCACGACCTGGGTGCCCTTCCAGACGATGTTCGATGAGGCCGTCAAGAGCGTCGAGCCGAAGCACTGGGCCGGGGACGGCGTCCACCCGTCCATGGCGGGACACGCGCTGATGGCGCACACCTGGATCGAGACGGTCAAGCCCTAGGAGCCCATGGACGTCAGAAGGACACATCGATCAACCATGAGGCGATCCCGATGATCTTCGGTGTCGCGGCCATAGCGACCGTTGGCGGAATGCTCCTCCTGTGGAGAGCGCACCGCGCAGACCGACGCAACTGGTTCATCGAACGAGCGCCGGAGCTTCCGCTGCGTCTGGTCAGCCCCTCGGACGACGTCTGGACGGGCGGGGAGATACGCTGCGAGGCGCCGTTGACGATTCCCTACTTCGGAATCACCTGTGTCCACTACAACTACAGGACCGAGGAAAAGGTGCTGAGGACTCGCACGAACAGCAAAGGCGAGACCGAGACCTACTACACCTGGGAGACACAGCACTCCGAGTCCGATTCGACCGACTTCCGTATCGTCGATGAGCAGAATGCGCTCGTCGTGCGCTCCCGCGAGGCGCGCTTCGACCAGCTCGAATCGACGGGCACGTCTTACGAGACATCGCGCCTGCGCCACAGCGCAGGCTACTTCGAACCAGGTGGACACACCGGAGTCGTCGGGCTCGTGGACGAGGAAGGGTCGACGATCGGACGCGGCGAGAACATTTCGCTCGTCGTCACGAGGCGACCGCGTGCCGATTACGTCCAGGCGATCGAGCGAGGAGAGAGCCTGCAGCGTGGATTCGGGCTCTTCTTTCTGTGGCTCGGCCTGTCGGTCGCCGTGTTCGCCGGGATCATCGCGATGGGCTGGATCCGGCCGCCCGAGAGTGGCGCCGATCTCGCCCTGCCCCTCATCGTCGCTGCGCTGCTGGGTCTCGTGCCGCTGTCGATTCTCTGGGGCGTGTTCATCTACAACCGCCTCGTCGACTTGCGTGGCCGGGTGCGAAACGCATGGCGTCTCATCGACATCGACCTGAAGAATCGCTACGACCTGATTCCACAGCTCGTCACGGTGATCCAGGCGGGAGCGGCGCACGAGCGGGAGCTGCTCGAAAAGATCTCGACGCTGCGCAGCAGCTACGTCGACGGGGACATCGACGCGCGCGTCGACCAGGAAGCCGACGCCACACGCGCGGTCGCCAGCTTCCTGACGCTGGCCGAGGCCTATCCGGACCTGAAGACGAACGACCTCTACGCGCAGCTTCGGAACACTCTGACGGCCCTCGAGGAGAAGATCGCGCACGACCGCCACTTCTACAACGAGAGCGCGACGGAGTACCGCGACCTGCTGGAGAGCTTCCCACACGTCGCCGTCGCGCGACTGGGAAAATTCGAGGCGCCGCCTCTTTTCCGTCTGCAAGACAGCTGACAGCCCCGCCAGGTCGACGCCGCAGACGCGGCTCCGACGAATCTCACGAATGGGAGGTGAGTCGTCCGAGGACCACTGGCGGCGCGATGGCGGCGTCGCACGCTCTCGGAGCGGCTGGCCGGGTCGCCGTGACGGCTCTCCATCCGCCGTCCGTGAGCACCCTCAGCCGTGCAGAGCAAAACCGGGACACGACTTCTCTTCCGTGGTCAGGGGAGCCCACAAGAAACGAGAAGGAAGGTGCGACTCCGTAACGAAAGCCACACCTTCCTCCGAAGCAGAGGCGGATTTGTGCCGCGCACATCGCCTCGTCAACAGTGGGGGAGTCGGAGCAATGGCGTCGCCGTGAGTGGCGCCGATCGACGGTGACGCGGCCTCGATTCGCGAAGGTGCATGTCAGACGCACCGGAATCGGTTCGGCACCACGAAACAGGTCGATGAGGCCAAGACACGACTAAACTAATGGTCAGCACAGCTGAGTTGTAAGTCAGACCATCGCATTGGGAAAACTACAGACAACGTCACGTAGGGAGCAAACCGGGTGCCGATCGCCCAGCCCTCGCGGATAATTCCCGTAAGTCACTTGAAGAATAAGGATTAGCGAAGAGAGCGGGGAAGCGACGAGACGCCCGGCGAGGCCGGGCCCGAGACGGTATCTCACCGTTCCGACGAACAACCTTCACCAGCCTACCCCGTGAATGCGAGTCCAGAGACCGGACAGCCTTGTCGTATCCTGCTGCGCCGACGCGAGAGTCCGATCGAAGAGCACCGAGAACACATCCCGGCAGGGGGCCGACGGCCCCACGAACCCAGGACCTCGCCCACGGCCCCTCGAATGAGCCTGCGCCCCCGGCCGCGATCACACCCCGGCCCCTGCCCGAGGCACCACCCCCCCCGGGCGC
>CAYMLL010000172.1:15753-15982 GCA_964390645.1 uncultured Planctomycetia bacterium
GACGGCGGCGTGCCTCCGGAAGCGATCGAGAGGTGGTTCGTATCCGGCGACCCTGACGCCGAGAGCTTCCGGCGCTTCCTCGCTCACCCGATGAACCGGGAGGCGTGACGGAGACGCCCCCGCGGAGTCCACGCCGTGGGGCCGGAACCGGAGCACCCCACGAGAGCAGTGGTTCACACCCGGGACACCACACCCGGGACACCACACCCGGGACACCACACCCGGGACA
>CAYMLL010000173.1:0-15920 GCA_964390645.1 uncultured Planctomycetia bacterium
GGGCGCTCTCGATGGGCCGCGAGAAAAAGACCTGGAGCCGCCGGCTATCCTGGTCGCCGGTCACCGTCCACTCTGTCATCTCGTTCGCCCTGACCTCGCGGACGCGCCAGTCGCCGAGGATCTCGTACTCGAGCATGTCGGCCGGGCTTCCGGTCACCCGGACACTCTCCTCGCGTTCGACGAGGTAACCATCGAGCGTCAGCAGCAGATCGCTGTAGGAGCTGGACTCGACACGGGTCGACTGCTCGCCCTTCTGGCTCGGGAAGCTCCAGCTCAGGTCGACCAGCTTGCCCCGGCCGATGTTCAGGTCGACCGTGACGCCGTCCTCGGTCGCCTGCGATCGGATCCCGCCGGTGGATCTCGGCGCGCTCGGCTTCGCTCCCCGCGGAAGCCGTGCGTGGACGTGAACCGCATCCGCGCCGAGCAGTGTCGAGACGACGCGATAGACACCGGGGCGGCGAATCACCGCGCCCTCGAGCTCGATCTTCAGCTTGCGGACGCCTTCGCCCTTGATGCCGAGGATCGGCCGGCCGTCTTTCTGCGCGACCCCGATCTCCTCGCCGTCGACGGTGATCCTCGTGACCTGGCTGCGATCGAAAGGCAGCGGCAGGGCGATCCATCCGTCCGTGAGGACGCCGAGGTCTATCTCGCCGACGAGGCTGTAGCTGTCGCCTTGCGTGCGGAGCGAGTACATCGCGTTGCCGAGGACGTGGTCGGCCGGGGGCTCGGGATCCTCCTGCGTCGTTCGTGGGTTCGCGAGCGCCCGGAGCTTTCTGAACGTCTCGTGCGACAGGTAGACCTTCGTGTCGTCCGAGCTGATCGACGGGAAGAGCTCGGGGTCGTAGGAGATCACCGCCTCGTCGACGGGAGTCCGGTCAGCGGGAGTCTGGTCGGCTGTCGCGTGCGGCGTCAAGGTCGGCGTCAGCAGCGACGCGATCACCAGGGACGCGAGCGCCGCGGTCCGCAGCGCTCGGCGTCGTCGCACGAAGGCTGCCGTGACTTTCGCCACCTCGTACACGGCGCCGAGGACGAGCAGCAGGAGCAGGGCCTCGCAGAACGGAATCCACAGGAACGGCGACTCCCAGCCGACGAGCCAGCCGGCGACGTCCGAGAGGAGCGCGACACCGACCAGGGTCGCCACCGTGGTCCTCCAGAAGCGGCGTCGGCCGCGGCTCAGCGCGAACCACAGTCCCGCGACCAGCGTGACGAGGAAGACTGCGCTGGTCGAGAAGCGCCACCAGCCGAGTCGTCGGTAGCTGAGCTCGAGGACCGGCTCCCCGGAGAGCTTTCGCGTCTCTATGAGATGTCCGGAAGGGGCGAGGCCGATGAGCAGGTCCGGCCCGGCCCGCTGCTCCTCGAGCGTGCTGAGCTGCGAGGCTTGCTGCGGCGTCAGCGGCAGCAGCTCGTCGCTCGGTCGCCCTGCGACGCCCGCGGCGTTGGCGGCTGCCGTCGAGGGCAGGGGATCGGGCGCGACTCGTGGTCGACCCTCGCCGTCGTCCGTCCACGTTCGCGTCAGGGGCCAGTCACCGTGCGAGATCCGGGAGAACAGCGCTTCGAGGAAGCTCCGCTCGCGCGTCTCGGCGTCGGGGGCCACCGCCTGCAGGTTGCCTTCCTCGACGAAGAAGCGATAGCCGGGCGGGTGCAGCAGCTTCCAGCGGCTCTCGACGACCGGCACTCCCTCGAAACGGGGGCCCTCCTCGACCCAGGCGCCCCACGGGCCGAGCGTGCTCGATCCGGCGCCGCTGCGCTCGTAGATGATCGCCAGTCGAGCGTAGGAGCGCGGGGGAAGCGGAATCAGCCAGCGACCGGGCTCGTCACCCTTGCGGACGCGAAGCTCGGGGCGCTCGTCGACGGTCACGAACTTCAGCTGGCTGCGCGGATCGAGAGTGACGACGAGCTGCTGCCAACCCTTGCCGTACGCCAGGAGCAGGTCCACCCGCGTACGGGAGACGCCGCTGGGATCGAGCACCGTCGTCAGATCGAGATCGCGCACGATGATGTCCACCGCCTCCGCGCGCGAGAACTCGACGACGCGGAAGGTGGACACGTTCTTTCCGTCCGGCAGCGCGGTTCCCGACGCGGCACGGAAGCGGTATCCGAAGAGTGCCCGACCCTCGTCCCAGGGACGGCCGACGCCGGGCAGCTCGTCGATGTCGACCGCAGCCAGCTCGTCCCCGGGCTCCACCTCGACTTTCACCGGGCCGAAGCTCTGGAAGACGACACTGTGCTCGCCGTGGAAGGTGTCGAGGGTCGCTTCCGGCGTGCCGTCGTCGATCTCGATCCACGGCACTCGCCTGGAGCCGCCCGACACCTCGTACTCGACCCGGAACTCGCGCGTTCCGGTCCACGGGCGCGCGTAGCGGACGCTGCGGACGCTGTCACCGTCGCCGTCGCCGTCGCCGTCGGTGATCTCCTGGATGCCGTCCCCGGGGATGAGCACGTTGACGTCGCGATCGACCGGAAGGCGAACGCGCAGCGTGTCGACGGCGCGGTCGACGACGGCGAGGCGTACGTCGGTGCGTACGCGCAGCCGTCCCTCCAGCGCGAGCAGGTGTGTCACCGCCTGGTATTCGCCGTGCGGTCGACGGTGGCGGAGCGTCAGGGTGATCGGCGGCAGCGTCGTCGATGCGCTGGTCGACGTGGCGGTGAGCCCGGCGACGAGGTCCTCGTCCGCCAGCCCGACCGCGAGAAGCTCCTCACGGCTGAGCGTGCTCCAGCTGCTCTGCTCGGGGAAGTCCGCGACCATCGACCCGGCCAGCGCGACGGCGACGTCGACGCGCGAGCGATCGGCGGCGAGTTTCGGCACCGAGAACTCGAGCGATCGCTCCTCCCACGTGATGTCGGGCTCGAAGGAGCGGTGCTCCAGACGCAGCCTAAACGACAGCGGTCGGGTAGGGCTGATCGCCCGGGCGATCTCCATCTCGATGGCCTGGCTGTCTCCCTCGCCGACGATCTCGTGACGGATCGGCACTGCCGCTCCGGGCGAGTTGCCGAGGGGCTCGAGCGACGCCAGCCGCCAGTAGCCGGGCAGCGGCAATCGCAGGCTGTAGAGGCGACCGTGACGGACGCGCACGCGGTAGACCGCGTCGAGATTGACGCTGCTCTCGAGGACGCGCACCAGGCACGCGGTCCGGCTCTCGAACGCGCCGGCCCGGGGGTGGGCGGTGAGTCGAACGCGTGCGGTCCCGTCGGCGAAGGAGAACGCGTGGGCGACGTCCGAGGAGCCGAGAAGCGGTCCGGCGTCTCGCCTCGAGACCTCGGTCAGACCGCTCGGCTCCTCGACCTCGAGGCGCTGCGGTGACGGGTCGCGCACGCCGAGGTAGCCGGAGTTGGCAGCAGCTCCGAGGAGCACGGGAACGCCGACGTCGAAGCGACGCGCGGGCTCGCCGTCCTCATCGACGCGATCGCCGACGAGGATGCCCGAGAACGCCAGCCGGAAGGATCCGGTGACCGGCGCATCGAGACGGACGATCAGCTTGTCGGCGACGCGCTGCCATGAGTGCACGTGGTCGCCGCGGACCTCTACGACCCGGGTGCCGGCTGCCTCGGTGAACTCGAGGACGTCAGTCTTGCGTCGCGACACGGTGATGTCCGCGTTCCAGTCGAAGAGCGGGTCCTCGCGTCGGGGTAGCACCGTCAACCCGTGGGTGGCGGCGAGGAGAGCGTCGTTCTCGCCGAGCGAGCGTTGTCGCCGCCAGGAAATCTCGAAGTCGCTGCCGGTTCCGAGCTGCACCGTGAAGCGCGTGCCTGACGGTACGGGCTCCGAGAGGAGGAATCCCGGTGTCGACGACGCCTCCGCCTGACCCTGGACGTCCAGAACGATGCGCGACGTTTGCGCTCCGGGCACCGTCCCTTCGATCTTCCACCGATCGTCGGTCTCCGTCGCCGCGTGCGAGAACACCAGCTCGACGTCGTGCTCGCCCTTGCCGCGCAGCAGCAGGAAGCTCCCCGACTTGTCACGCACGAGCCAGCCCGGCTGCTCGTCGACGGTGATCCTTCCGAGCGATTCCGGCACCGGTGAGAGCGGACACCGGACCCAGCCGTCGCGCAGCACGCGCACCGTCAGCTTCGAGTGGAAGCGCACGGAGCGGCCCTCGGCCCTGCCGCGATGTTCCGCGAAGACGACCGCACTCTGCAGCGGCGGCAGTGTCGGCGGGGCCGTTCTCGGACGTGCGAGGCCCGCGAGCACGAGGGTACGATACTCCTCGAGCGTCATGACCACGCCGTCGGGGCGATCCTTCGCGAGCTCGAAGAACTCGTCGTGTGGCACCCAGACCTCGCGGATGCGCAGGGGGCCGTCCTCGCCTTCTCCGAGCGCCCATGCAGCCTGGGCGATGATCAGCGTGGCGGCGATGGGGAAGCGTCGAGGAAGGAACACGGCTCAGCTCTCCTTGCGCTTCCCGGGCGCTTTCCGGGTGGCGGGCTTCTTGGCCCGGGGCTTCCTGGCCCGGGGCTTCCCGGCCGCGGGCTTCTTGGCCTGGGGCTTTCCGGCCGCGGGCGTCGTCGCCTCGTCCGCCGGCGGTTGCGGTCGCTCGTCGGACGCCGGCTTCGAGCCGGCTCCGGATCCCTCCCCGGACTCGGATGCCGCTCTGGAACCGGGCTTCGCCCCCGGCTCTGCCTCCTCCAGGAAGGGGTCGGGTGCCAGCGCCAATCTCTCGGTCTCCCTCGCCTGCCTCCACTCCCCGACGCAGTGCGCGGTCCTCCCGATCAGCACCAGCGCTCCGAGTGCCAGCCCTCCGTAGAAACCGGCCGAGAAGAGTCCGGCGGTTCCGGTCTCGAGGAACCAGGCGATCACCAGCGGGCCGGCTGTCAGGCCGACGACGACCCAGAGCTCGGACCAGCCGATCTTGCGCACGAGGAGCAGACCTCCGACCGCGGTCAGGAGGAAGAGCGAGCCCTGCAGGAAGATGAAGAGGCTCGGTGTCATGTAGCGCAGCGAGACGCTGCCGGCACGGGCCATCGTCGAGAACATGTGGAGCTCGGTGCCCTCGAGCGTGCGGTCGAACTGTGCATCGACGCTCGCGACGCCGGCGGGCGGTGTTCGCGGGGTCTCGACGCGGCTCGAGCCGAAGGCCGACGAGAAGACATGCCCGAGCTTCGAGCTCAGAGTCTCGTTCTCACCGCGTGGCTGGAGGTTGCCCGACCACGAGAGGTAGCGGTAGCCCTCGGGGACGTGAAGGTCGAGCTCGACCTTCTGCACCGGGACCGGCGCCGACTCCGACTCGATCACCTTGATCATGTCGAGCGTTCGGCTGCCCAGCGAGCCCATGTCGGTTCCGAGGTCCTGGTTGTAGACCGCGACGACGGGAAAGGCCCCGAGGTTCTGCGAGCGCGGGATGACGACGAGCTGGCTGGTGCCCGCCTTGCGCTGCTTCGTCGACACGGACTGTCCGGCGACGTGGACGCTCAGCATGCTGGCGGAGTCGGGCAGCTGTAGCTCGAGGTGCTGCGCCCCGGCGTTCTGGAGGATCATCGTCGCGACCGCGGTCAGCTTGCAGGGCTTGCGCGAGAGGACGGCCTTGACGTGGAGGATCGACACGACCGTCCGTGCCAGCGGCACCGCCTCGTAGCGCGTCAGCTCGAGGCCGAGGCCCGGCTCCTTTGTCGTGTACTCCCAGGCCGCGAGGATCGGACCGCCGCGGAGCTTGCCGGTGAGGCGGCTCTCCTCGATGACGTCGAGGTCGATGGGCTGCGGCTGCACCTCGAGGTTGCCGCTCTTGGTCAGCGCGACGAGCCCGCTGCGCGTCTTGTAGACGCCTGCCTGCGGCACGACGAAGGGGATGTCGATCGTCTTCGCGACACCCGCGTCGAGCGCCTCGGGAGTGATCTCGTGCGTGATGGTCAGCGGAACGTGGCCGTCGACCGCGCTCTGGAGGTTGACTATCCACTTCGAGAGGCCGTTTCCTTGCGGCTCGGGCTGTGGAGTCTCGCTGACCTGCTCACCGTCGATGCGCAGCTCGCCGTCGAGGACCGACGGTGCGGAGAACTCGAGCGTTTCTCGCGCCTTGTAGAGAATCTCGTAGTCGAGGAAATGCTTCATGCGAATGCGTCCCGAGTCGTCGACGGCGACAAGATGCTGTGCGACGATCTCGACCTCGCCCTGCTTCTCCTCGAGGTCGAGATCCAGTCGCGCGCGCTGAGCGACGCTGTTCTTCGGGTAGCTGTAGGCCTGCGGATCGCCCGCGTCCGTGCTGACGCGGCTGAGGATACCCGACTGCACGAGCTCGGACGGCTCGACCGAGGACATGCCGTCACCTTGCGTGCGGATCTCGAGCGCGCGTGGCGCGGCGATTCCGAAGATGCCCTGGTCCTGGACCGTGCCGACGACGATCGGCGGCCAGACGGTCTTCTCGCCGGTGGCGGCACTGCCGTCCGCCGTGAGCTTGAAGGGCAGGCGGAACATGCCGAGCTGGCGACTCTTGAGGTTGACGGCGATCGTGCGCAGGTTGTCGGCGACCTCGGAGCTCTGGTAGTCGTCGACAGTCGAGGCGTCTCCGATCTCCTCGACGCTCCAGCGCTGCGGGACGCGCAGGGAGATTGAGAAGACACCGGCCTTGGTGATCGTGAACTCGACGAAGCCCACCCAGTCGTCACGTTCGCGGCCGAGCGTCACGACGGACACGGTGCGCGAGCGGATCACCGGCTCGATCTTGCTGACGCCGAGCCCGAGCGGTGGCGGTGGCGAGAGGTACTGGAATCCGACCCGCAAGTCACCTCGCAGAGGCTGCGGCACCTCCTCCGGATCGAGCTGGCTGTAGCCGTCCTGCGCGTCGATCGTGACGCGGAGCGCCGGATCGTGCTTGAGCGCGAGCCAGCCGGTCTCGCGCAGAACCCCGTTCATGCGCGGCAAAGCGACCGTGACGTTCGTCGCGCCGTCGGCGACGTTGCGCTCGAATGCGAGCGTGAGGCTGTACCTGTCCTTGACGGCCGAGTGCAGCTCCACCTGCAGTGTTTCGCCGTCGAGATTCCAGCGGCGGATGTTCTCGCCCTTCACCGACAGCAGGCGCGTCTCGTCGTTCGTCGGCACGGTGACCTGGAACCCCGCCACCTCGCCGCGTGCGAGCTCGTAGTCGACGTGCGAGTCGAGGGAGAGGATGCGCTCCGAGAGGGTGGCGCTCGCGTACTGCTTCGCGATGAGCACGGCGGCGTCCTCCGTCGCCTGTCCGACGGGCGGCATCCAGCTCGCCGAGAAGCGGCTGGCGTTGCCGACGTGGGCGACCAGTCGTGTGCCCTTGCCGTCCGTCTGCGTGACGCTCGTCGCGGCGTTCTTCGGCTCCACGTCGACGCGTGCGCTCTCGTCGGGGATCGTCAGCTCGACGCTCGAGACCGCGACCGGCGGGATCCCGAAGGTCAGCGTCTTCTTGCCGGGCGCGCTCGCGACGCGCACGGAGAACCCGAGCTTGACCTCGTAGGCTCCCTTCTTTGGCAGCAGGAGGCTGTAGCCGTCGCCGCTCGCCCAGAAGATGGCCTCGGAGCCACCGAGATCGACGGACTCGATCGCGACGTTGCCGAGCGGCACCGCGAGCTCGCTCCAGTCGTCCTTCAGAGACTCGACGTGATAGGTCACCGCGAAGCGCGCGAGCTCTCCGTCGACGCTGCCGACGTAGGGGCTCGAGCGGATCACCGCCGCGGCCGGTGGCTCCACGGGCTTCACCGTCGGCGGCTTCGGATGGGCCGATCGCCACAGCTCCAGGAACTCCTCGTAGGGCAGGAAGATCCCTCGACCCTCCTGCTCGAAGACGCTCTGGAGCTTGCGGTAGGGCACGTAGACCGTCTGCTCGCGTACGACGAGACGGTCGCCGGCGCTCTCGGGGTCATCGGCCGGGTCGGCCGCCGCTCCCGTCTCGGTCGGTGCGGTCTCTTGCTCTGTCTCCTGTGCGATCGCGACGAGCGGCGACAGGACGAGCGCTGCGACGAAGTACGTCTTGCGGAACATGTGGAGCCTCTGCCCGGTGGGGTGGGTGTTCATCACTTCGATCTCATCTCTGTCGACGTCAGCGACTCGAGGGCTCGCGCCGCGCTGAGCCTCAGCGCACGGGACGCAAGCTCGCGGGTCTCCTGCCAGTCACCGCGCTCACGGGTCATCGGCGAGAGGCCGTCGAGGAGCCGCAGCACGGCGCCGTAGGAGCCGTTCCGAGCGAAGTAGCTCTCCCGGAGGAGCTCGGCCAGCTCGGCGACCGCCGCCGTGAAGCGGAAACGATCCGACGTGCTGGCGAGGCTCGCCGCGATGACGCCGGTCGGCAGGTCGTAGTCGAACTCCTCGACGCGCCGCGTTGACACGTCCCGGTAGCGAAGGAAGATGCGACCGAGACTGGCAGCCTGGCTGTGGCGCTCGAGCTCGTAGAGGACGGTGACCGTCGAGCCAGGACCGACCTCGCCGGCGTCACGCGCGTCGTTGCGAAAGTCCTGGTCGGCGATGTCGCGCTTCTCGTAGCCCAGGAGGCGGTAGTGCGTGACGACGTCGGGATCGAACTCGACCTGGATCTTGGCGTCGGCCGCGAGGAGCTGCAGCTTCTCGGGAAGGCTGAAGAGCTCTTGCGCGGCGCTCTCCGAGTCGACGTAGCGGTAGTTGCCGTCGCCCTCGTTGGCGAGGCGCCGCAGCATCTCGTCGCCCTCGACGGCCTTCTTGCCGCCGCTTCCGAACCCGTAGGTGAAGAGCGATACGAGGTTCTCTTGCGCGTAGCGCCGCACGCGCGTGAGCACCTCGTCGGGGCCGCGCGAGCCGAGCGTGGCGACACCGTCGGAGCAGAGGATGACGCGATTCGCCGCGCGTCGGCTGCGCGCCTCGTTCGCCAGGCGGTAAGCCAGTTCGATGCCGGCGCCGACGTTCGTGCCGCCGGTCGGAGTCAGGCTGTCGATCGCGCGCCGGATCGTCTCTTGCTGGCGTCCGGAAGTGTGGGGCAATGCGACGTAGGCGTGGTTCGAGAACGCGACGATGGCGACGCGGTCGGTCGGCTGGAGATTCGCCACGAGCGTCTTCACCGAGTTGCGGACGAGCTCGAGCTTGCCGTCGAGCGCCATCGATCCGGACGTGTCGACCGCGAAGGTGAGGATCGCGTCCTTGCGCTCGTCCGGGAGCAGCTCTCGGCTCTTCACCGTGATCTCGAGGAGCTCGAGGTCGTCGTCGCCGAAGGGGGACGGGCCACCCTCGCAGCGGACCGTGAAGACCTTCGACGGATCCGCCGGCCGCTGCTCCGGGAAGTGGTTGACGAACTCCTCGACGCGAACCGTCGCTGCCGGCGGCAAGGCCCCGCCACGCAGCGACTCGCGGGCGCGCGCCCACCCGGCGTCGTCGACGTCCATCCCGAACGTCGACTGATGGTCGCGCCGCGTGCTGACGAACGGAGTGACGCCGTACCTGGCGCGGAATCCGGACTCGCCGAGCCCCTCGTCGCCGACCACCGGCGCGGGAATCGACAGCCGGCGGGCCTCGACGAGCGCCGGGCTGAGCTGCGAGTCGATGTTCTTGTAGTAGCCCCAGGTGCGCAGACGTGACTCGCTGAGCACCCGTGGCTTCCCGGAGGCGATCGCCCGGGCGCCGAGCCTCCGGCTCTGCAGCCCGGAGTTCGCCACGAGCTCGTCGTCCTTCGCGTCGAGCTCCTCTTCGAGCACTTCGGCAGAGCCGTCCATGTCCGCGTCGAGGACGTCGATACCGCCGGTCACGGCCTCGACCGAGGTCGGGCTGAGTACGAGGCCGTCGAGCTCCAGGTCGACGAGCTCACCGCCCGCCCATACGTGGTGCGTGCCCAGGGCGTCCACGACGACAGTCGCGTCGCCATCACCCTCGTCGTTCAGACGCGCGGCCAGCGAGCCATCGATCCGGCCGTTCAGCGCCGGCACGTCAATCGACTCCGCGAGCGTATCGTCGACCCGCTGGCGATCCCAGGCGTACCACCGGTCGGCCATCTGCAGGTCCTCCTGCCGGCTCGTCCCCGCGTCCGTCCGCCCGAACGCGAGCCCGTCCCTCGCCTGCCCCTGGCGGGCCGCTTTCTGGCTCTGCTGCCCGGACTCCTTCGCCGCGACCTCGCGCCAGGACAGGGTCTCGGCGTCCCCGGGGGAGGAGCGCTCGAGCTGGTCGACCGTCTTCGCGCGCTTCATCGCCTTTTCGAGGGTCGATGCGTAGCGCTGCGAGCGGCCGGAGCTTCTCCCCGGGCTCTCGTCCTCCCCGGCCATGATCGCTCCTTTCCGGGGTCGACCGCCGATGACACCCGTGGACGCTTCGAGCTTCTCGAGGACTCTCGTCTCCGGGCGGACGGCCGTTGTCGTGGTCGGGATGTCCTGGCCCGGCTCGTTCGTCGATCGGATTCTCGCGGCGATCTCTGGCTCGGACTTCCCGGCGCCGCCGGGCGGCTGCCCGGGAGGAGGGGCTCGCGTCGGCGGTCCGGCGGCCCTCGAGCGGACCGAGCGCTTGAAGCTCTCGACCTGCTTGCGGCCGCGGATTCCGGCGTGCTCGTCGAGGTCGTCGGAGCCGTCAGCCAGCGCGAGAGATTCAAAACTGGCGACGGGATCGTCACCGGAGCCCGATTTCTCGTCGCTCGATCCTCCCCGGCGGCCGGCCGCGGTCGGGTCGTGGCGGCTTCGGGAGATCCGCCCGTCTCGATACGCCTCGCGACCCTCGGTCGCTGCCAGCTTGTTCTCGCCGGCTGCCTGCCCGGCGATCGACGGCGTCTGTCGCTTCCCGGGCGCCTTCTCGGCCGACTTCCGTATCTGTCGCGCATCTTGAGGCAAGCGCCGTCGCTGCTCGACGATTTTCGACAATCGATTGAGCCCCCGTGAGCCAGCGTCCAGGGCGAAGCCGGCGGCACCGGGGGGGCGAGCGCCGGACTCCGCCGTCTCCGCGGCGCGCTGCCTGGAAATCTCGGGTGAACGCTCGATGATCGCCTTCGCGGCGTCCCTGCTGCCGGGCTCCATCTCGACCTCCTTGTCGATCGGCTCCAGCCGGCTCTTCGCGAGCATGATCTCGGAGGACGGCGCTCGCGGCGACGCCTTCTTCGCGTCCCGCCGGCTCCGGAGAGTCTCGGTCTCTCCGCGTTCGCTGGCGATGGTCGTGCCGGCCGACTTCGAGCCGGTCGACCCCGAGCCGGCCGCCGACGGTACCGCGGCATGCGCTGCCGTCACGACCACGAGGTCGGAGGTCTCGTCGAGAGGGGTCTTCGCGTTCGCCTTGTCGCGCTTGAGCTTCGGTCGCAGGCGCGCGGAGTTCGGCACGGGTGCCCTGTAGTCGGCTTCGCGCTCGTTGCCCAGCTTGCCGTCGGCAGCGCGCGTCGCGAGCCCGCCGAGGTATCCGGTATCTTTCGAGGCATGGTCAGTCGTCGACCCGGGCGCTCCGGACTCGAGGCCGAGCTGCAGGAAGCCGATTCCGACGACCGCGAAGAGCACGAGTGCCGCCGCCGTCAGGCCGCCGAAGATCCTCAGCGCACGGCGGCTGCGAGGTCGGTGACGGCGCGAAGCCTCGAGGACGCGCCGCAGCCTCCGCTCCTCGAAGGCGTAGCGCGGTGACGTCTGCTGGCCGTCGTTCCCGGAGCCGTCGTCCGCGGCACCGTCGTTTTCGGAGCCGTCCTCCGCAGCGTCGCCCGGCGTCAGCACATCGTCGCTGTGCAGAGCATCCTGGACGAGGTCCAGGGTCCGGCGCAGATCGTCGAGCTCGTCGCGGCTGCGTGGGCTGCGCTCGAGCTCGGTCTCGACCTCGCGACGGCCGGCCTCGGAGATGTTGTCGAAGAGGTACGCCGTCAGGAGGTAGCGCAGCTCGCACTCCTCGGGTCCGGTCGTGCCGGCTTCGTCGTCGGTGTTCGCCTGGGTCATTCGAGAGTCTCCCGAAGGTCCTGGAGCCGGAACTTGAGAGTTCGCATCGCCTGGTGGATGAGGTAGCCAACGTTGGTCACGGACAGGCCGGTGATCTCGGCGATCTCCCGGTAGCTCTTTCCCTCCCCGACCTTGAGCAGCATCAGCTCGCGCAGGCGCGGCCTCAGCCCGTCGATCTCGCGGCGCACGCGCTCGCGGACCTCGCCGCCGGCCATCTCCGCGTCGACCGCCTCGGTGCTGCGGACCGCCTGATCCTGGTAGGCTTCGGTGTGCTTGCGCCTGCGGATCTTTCTTCGGAGGTGGTCGACGCTGAGGTTGCGAGCGACCGAGAGAAGCCAGTTGTGACAGCTCGTGACATCGAGCAGCCGGCTCGGCTGCCGGGCGACCCGCAGGAACGTCTCCTGGACGATGTCCTGGGCCGCGGTCTCGTCCCGCAGGTAGTTGGCGACGAAACGGATCAGGGACTCCTGGTACCTGAGCAGAAACGCGCCGAGCGACTCCACGTCGCGCGAGTCCGCGTAGGCGCGCAAGAGGTCCTGGTCCGTCATGTCGCTCCTCGAGGTCACGTGCTCTCTACCGGTGAGTCGTTTGCGGGCTGCGCCTTCTTAGGTGTTTTCGGCGAGATGCGGCCGGTCCGGCCAACTTCCGGCGTCCATCCGGGCTCCGGGCACGGTGGTTCCGCTAATTCAGAACCGGAAAAGGGGTGATTCGTGGCGGACAGGCGGGATACTGTACTACGGGAAATCGGGAGACAGGGAGAGTTGATCCGACGACTCCAGGATGGGGGGCGGTCGCCCCTCTCATCGCTACATCGAGCCGCTCCGGTGGTGGTGGTCGCACTCGCCGCGTTGGCCCGGGCGGACGGTCAGGAGTACGCCCGTCCGACGCGCGTCGGCCTCTTCAGCGACTCGCGCCTGACGGAGATCTCGGGCATGGTCCCCGTCACCGGACGTCCAGGGCTCCTGTGGGTCCACAACGACTCGGACAACTCGGCTCACATCTTCGCGGTGCGGGATTCCGGCGCCGTCGTCGCACGCGTCGCCGTCACCGGCGCGAGTAACGTGGACTGGGAGGATATTTCATGCGGTCCCGGGCCGTTGCCGGGGCGCTCCTACCTCTATATCGCGGACACCGGCGACAATGCCACGTCACGAGACGAGGTCTGTATCTGGCGAATTCCGGAACCGCGGCTTCCCGACAACGCCGGCGGTCGTAACTACTCGAGCGCCCCGGCGGCGCGCATCCGTGTGCGCTATCCCGACGGTAACTTCAACGCGGAGGCGCTCTTCGTCCATCCGGAAAGGGGTGACCTCTACATCATCTCGAAGACCACCGCAACCGCGCACGCTTACCGTCTGCGGGCGCCGGCGCCGGTCAACTCCCTGACAACTCTCGAGGCCCTCGGCAACTTCCGGATTCCCGGTGAGGTCACCGCGGCGGACATCACTGGCGACGGTCTGCGCATGGTCGTGCGCACATTCACGGTGGTGCGCGAGTACGACGCGCCCCCCGGTCAGCCCTTCGAGCGCATCTTCGCCTCCGCGGGTCGTACGCTGCCGAACGCCAACTCGGCGGAGCCGAAGAGCGAGGCCGCCTGCTACGATCTCGACGATCGCCACATCTACACGTGCAACGAGATCGCGCCCGCGGTCGTTCATCTCACGCGTCGCATCGTCCCACAGGACTTCTGTGCCGTGCCGGAAGGTCTCGAGGAGCTCGTCGAGTTCAGGCGTGGGGACGTCTACGGCCCCGACGACGCCGTCGACATGCACGACGCCGTGCGTCTCGCGTCGAGTCTCGTCGACGATCGATCTCTCGTCTGTCAGGATGCTGCCGACGTCGACGACGATGGAGTGCTCGACGAGGCGGACGTTGATGCGCTTCTCGAGTCCTTCGCGCGCAATGTCCGTCCGCCCGACCCGTTTCGCCTGTCCGATCCGGACGGGACGTCCGATGATCTCGGCTGCTTCTACGAGATCGCTGATGCGTTCTTCGCGCAGGACGCGCTCTGGAGCTACTGGAGCTCCCCCGAGCCGCCGTTCGAGGGGTGGTGTGACCCGGACGCGGATGTCAGCGCCTGGCCGCAGGGACCCGGGGGGATCGGGTTCGGCACCGAAGGGCTCGGCACGGAGATCGACTCGTTGCCCGGGTCGCGGCACGCGCTCGCCGCTCGCTGCGAGTTCGAGTTCGAGGGTGTTGCGGATCACACGCTCCTCGTCCTGCAGATCGACTACGATGACGGGTTCGTCGCCTATATCAACGGCGTCGAGGTCGGAAGGCGAGGGCTCGGGGATCCGGGCTTCGAGCTCTACGACAGCCAGCTCGCACGGGCTCACACGGGTGGCGATCTCGAGGACGTGCTTCTCTGTGCGGAGCCGCTCGTCGTCGGGCGCAACGTGCTCGCGATCGAGCTGCGCAATCGAAGCACCGGGACGAGTCCGCTGTACTTTCGCTGCGTGCTTCGCTCGGGGCGTGCGGTCGAGCCCGAGTCCGATCCGCGGCCTCCGTCGGGTCCGCCCGCGACCATGCGTTGCGCGTTCGACGACGGGATCTTCATCGGTCGCGACGCGGTCGGGACCGTCGTCGTGGACAGCGAGACGCCGATCGCGGCGGGGAGCTTTCTCGTCGACTTCAACTCGTCGCACCTGCGTCCGACCTCGGTGACTCACGGTGAGGACATCGCCGACTTCGAGTGGTTCGAGTGGGGGATCGACACCAGCACCGGCCTGGTCTCCTGTGTCTTCCTGGCCGCGACGGATGTGTCCGCCCGGGCTGCTCTGCCCTCCGGAGACACGATCGCCCTGGCCAGCGTGCGGCTGGATGTGCGCGCGTTGACGGCGCGGGAGACTCGGGTCGCCTTTCTGCGACGGACGTATCCGGTGCGCCTCGAGAACCACCTCGTCGGCTCCGGGGGCGAGGAGCTCACGCTCGAGACCGTGGACGGTGTCTTCGCGGTGGAGGAGCGCATCGGTCCGGCCATCGAGGCGGTCATCAATCATCGTGGCGTCTCCGGCCGCACGTTCACCGTTATCGCCAGCGGCCTCGACGTGTCGGGCGTCAGCGTCACGGTTGGCGACCGCGACGCCGAGTTCTCCCTCGAGGACGCCGACCGTCTGGAGGTGGTCGCGCCTCCTTGCGCGACTGTCGGCTGGTCCGTACTCGAGGTCTGCACGGCGCTCGGCTGCGATAGCATCGATGAGGGCTTCTTCTACACGGAGGCCAGCGCGGTCTGGGCGCGAGGTGACGCCAACAACGACCTCCGGCTCGACATCTCCGACGCCGTGGCGATGCTCGGGGATCTCTTCCTGGGTGATGCGGCGACGCCCGCCTGTCCGCCGGCCCTCGACGTCAACAGCGACGACCGCTACGACGTGTCCGACCCGGTCTTCCTGCTCCGCTTTCTGTTCCAGCAGGCGGACCTGGTCGAGCCTCCCTACACTGGACTTCCGGCGCTCTGCCCCTGAGACTGGTGCTCCGGAAGCTCGGGCCGTGGAGACGCGCGCCTGGCCCGGAGCCTGCGGCGTGCTGGAGGGGCGGATCGTGCGTCGAGTTTGCAGTTTCCTGTCGATGTCGCTGACCCTTTTCGGTGCGGTACGTGCCGAGGAGAAGCCGTCACTGCTCTCGGTCCGCGTCGGCGAGGTCGTCGACGACCTGCGATTCAAGGACATCCGCTTTGTCGGGCGGTCGCTCGGCGACTTCGGCGATACGAAGGTGCTCGTGATCGTCTTCACGGACACGCACTGTCCGGTGGCCTCCCGCTACATGCCGCGCCTCGAGGCGCTGTGGCGCCAGTATCGACCGCGCGGAGTCGTCTTTCTCGGCATGAACTCATCGCCCGACGACGGCATGGTCGAGATGGCCGCGTACGCGCTCGAGAAGAACCTGACCTTCCCGCAGCACAAGGACTTCGACCAGTCGGTGATGCGGAGGCTCGGGGTCGAGCGGACACCGGAGGTGGTCGTGCTCGACGCGCGTCGGGTCCTGTGCTATCGCGGACGCATCGACGACCAGTTCCGCACCACCGGCGCGGGGGGGCCCCGCCCCCCCCCGCCGCCCACCCCCACCCCACCACCCCCCCCCCCCCCGCCCCCCCCCCCCCCCCCCCCCCCCCCCCCCCC
>CAYMLL010000174.1:0-8254 GCA_964390645.1 uncultured Planctomycetia bacterium
GGGCGTTGCCCCCGGGGGCCTGCCGGCACGCGGCGCACGAGTCGGCCGCGATCCCCGTGGCCCCGGGACTCTCGACGACGGGGTTCCACGGCGCAGACGATCGAGGACGACTCCGAAGCCGGCTCCCGTCGCGGTCGAGCTGTCCGACGCGGTCAGCGCCTTGAACCACCTGTTTCGACAGGGCCCCCCGCTGTCGGCGTCGTTTCCGCTCTGCGGTCCTGGCCGGCTGTTCGGACTGCCCTGTGAGGAGTCCGCCTGCGCCGGGTCACGGGCGGCACCCGGACACCTCCGGAAGCGGGGGCGCCGCGGCCGGTGCGCGGGCATGTCCACGAAGACGAGGCGGCCCCGGCTGGAGCGACTCGAGGCTCCGTGAGACCGGGCTCGAGGTCGGGCGTGAGACCGGGCGCTAACCGGCGACCGGGGCTCGAGGTCTCGACGGGTGCCGGCTACTCGCCGCGCCACGATCGCTTCGCGATGCGTCCCTCCGAGCCGACGACCCAGCAGGCCCCGGCCGTGCAGGAGATCGCGTGGTAGCCGGTCTCGCCGACTCTCGTCCAGGAGCGACCGCCGTCGCGCGACACGTCGATGCCCGACGGTCCGACCGCGAGGAACTCGTCGGCCGTGCCGACGATGTGAGCCACCGCCGAGCGGAATCCCGAGGGCGGGTTCGCGTCGACGGTCCGCCAGGTGTCGCCGCCGTCGTCCGTCCACGCGGCCGTGCTGTCGGGGTCGTCCTCCCGCCGGTAGTCGCCGCCGACCGCGACGCCCGTGCGATCGTCGGCGAAGGCCGTCGAGAAGATCCCCGCCGACGGTCCGTGTCTCAGCCCGGTCGTCACGACGGCCCACGTCGCTCCTCGATCGTGCGAGGTCAGGACCCTGGCGGCGGCGCCACCGGTGGCGACCCGGACGGTCGTCGCGCCCGAGACTCGCAGACAGGTGCCGCGTCCGGCGAAGCCGGCTTCTCCCGGCAGCGGCGGTGGCAGCACCTGCCGCGGGATCTCTCGCCAGCTGCGGCCGCCGTCGTCGGTCACCACGATGAGGAACTTGCCTCCCACGGGGTCGCTGAAGGCGATGCCGTGAGTCGCGTCCCAGAAGTCGACGGCGTCGAAGAAGGCTCCGTCCGCGTCGCTGCGGTACTGGGTCGTCCACGACTCGCCGGCGTCGGCGGTGTAGCGGATCACCGCCGGGAGGCCGGCGCTGAGGACCCACGCGCGTCTGGCGTCGAGCGCGTGCACGTCGCGGTAGTCGAGGTCCCCGAGACCCTCGGCGATGACCCGCGTCCAGGTCGCGCCGCCGTCGACGGTACGCAGGACCGTGCCGCCGCTGCCGCTGGCCCAGGCGACCGTCGGGTCGACCGCACAGACGCCTCGCAGGCTGGCGCCGGTGCCGCTGTCCTGCGGCACCCAGTGGAGCTGTCGCGGCGAGCACGCGGCGACGGCGACGACGAGGCTCGCGAGGGCGAGCGCACGGGCGCATCGACAGGAGACGGGGCGTTGGAGAGTCATGCCGAGATCTTGCGGCGACCGGTCGATCGCGGCAAGGGTGGGCTCGACGGTCGGTGCCGGTCCCGGGCGTCGTGTCGACTCGCGATCGACACGCACCGCTGCTCGGAGCCTCTCGTGTCGCCGTCCAGCGCCCGGCAGGAGCTCTTCGAGCGCGTCGGGCGGATCGACGGCTCGGCTCCCGCTGCAGCGCCGGGCTCCCGTGTCCGGGGCGCGCCTCGATCCTCGAGGCGCGCGTGAGCTGCGGAGTTCGCCGATATCTGCTCCAGGAGATCCGCGGCGACCGACTTCACCGCCGGCAGGTCGATCTCGCGTGGCAGCTTCACGGTGGGCCGGACGGCGAGCCGAGTTCAGTCGATCGCGTCGGTCGTCCAGTGAACGAGAAAGACACCTCCGTCGATCGGGTCGACCGGCTCTCCGTTGATCGACAGGGGCTCCGAGAATTCGGTGGGGGCGTCCTGCGAGAGCACCACCTCGTGCTCGATCTCGAACTCGATCCCGTCAGCGTCCGGGTCGGACAGCCTCCACCGGCTCGCGACCTCGTCGTCCGGGGCGTGAGTCCAGCGCTCTTTCCGCTGGTGCCGCGAATCTTGCCGGACGATCAGAACGTACGCGAGGTGGCGCGTCGGTCCGATCTGGAACGAGGTGAACCGGCCCCCGGGCTGGCCGGGCTCGCGGCAGCCCGATCCGGCGCGCACCGAGAACGGGTCATCTCCGCCCCCGGAGCCGGACGACGATCAGGACCAGGAGCGGTCGTGCGATCCGGAATCGCACGCGGACGGGAGCAGCGGCACGAGGGCGCCGGCACGGAGAAGTGATCTGGAGGCCAGGGCGACCTCGTCGACGCGCCGACGCGCTGTGGAGGCGGTCGTGTTGTCGGGTGGGCCCGGGCGAGATTTCAACCCACCTCGTCTCGTGGCGATGATGGCTCGGGACGTGCGAGGACGACGGCCGGCAGATGCCCCGGTGTCGTCGCCGGCGGCTGCAACGGTGCCGCTCGGGCGTCGAACCGGCTCGCTCGAGGGCGGCTAGCCCGCCGCGGCGCAGGCCGGGAAGCTGTCGCAGCCGAGCTCGTCCGCCGTGGCGTCCGCACCGCAGGTCGCGAAGGGCGCAACCGGCGCCGGGCCGCCGCGGAACAGGTAGTTGAGGACGACCAGCGCGTCGGTGATGTCGATCATGCCGCTGTCGTCCGCGTCGGCCGCCCGCGCGCACGGCATCGGGTCACCGCCGAGGAAGAGGAAGCCGAGGGTGACCACCGGGTCCGTGAGGTCGAGGCTGCCGCTGGCGTCCGAGTCGCCGCGTGAGAACATCGTGACGGCCGGCTCGCCGCCGTTGCCGCTGCCGGGGGTCGGCGTCGGTGTCGGCTGGAACTCGCCGCTGCCGTCCGGCGAGCGCGCCCAGGCGGCGTCGGTCGCCAGTCCCGCGAAGCTCGTGGCGTCGAGGCGGGCGTTGCCGCGGGCGTCCGTGTCGACGAGCCAGACTCGCTCTCCGGCGCTCGCCAGCTTGAAGTTCGCGTGCAGGCCGCTCGCCGCGATGTCCTCCGTCTGGTCCTGTCCGTCCTCGTCGAGCCAGACGATGAGGTACTCTCCGGGCGCCAGCGTCACGCCCGGCGGGAAGCGCCACTTCAAGGGGTTGTTCTCCTTGTCGCTGAGGTACATCCCGGCGAGGTCGACGACGGCGCTGGAGACGTTGAGAAGCTCGACCCAGTCGTCGAACTCGCCCTGCGGATCCGCGATGGTCGCGTCGTTCGATGCCATGAGCTCGTTGAGCACGACCGGAGTCGATCCGGCGTCGACGATGCCGACCCGGTAGACGAGAGCGTCGGTCGTCGTTCGTGGCGGCGCGAAGGCGGTGGCCGCCGCGGTCCTCGCCTCGACGTAGAGCTGCACGCGCGATCCGGGAACGTACGGCGGGATCGCGCCGCCGTGGACGCCGTCGCCGGCATCGCCGTCGTCGTCGGCGCCGTCGTCGTGCAGCTGCACGCGATCGAAGGGATCCGTCGTGCGGCCGCGGTGATGCAGGATGACCTCGACGATGGGCTCCGTCGAGCTGACGCGCGCCGTCACCCCGACCTCGACGCCGGGGGGCGCGTCGGCGAATCCTCCATCCTCCTCGACCGCGAGCGCCGGCTCGACCGCGTCCACGGTCGGCGGCACCGGGTCGAGCTCGGGTTGACGGAGCAGGAACTCGCGTCGGCTGTCGACGAACTCCCGCAAGCCGATGAGCCGGCCTCCCCTGCCGCCGGCGTTGACGCTGCGCTCGAAGTTGTCCCGGAAGAGCTGCGAGGAGTGCAGCTTCCTGGGGTCGGCATCGACGGCGTCCGTGATGAGATCGCGCAGCTCGGTGGCGAAGGGACCGAGCACGTCCCAGCGGAACCACTCGTCGAGGATGGTGCGGACGTGAGCGACGTAGCGCGCCCGCAATCGCGGCACCGCCAGCAGTCGCCGGACCAGCGGTCGCTGGTCGTCACCGCTCGACTGGAGGATCCTCCACGGGGTCGCCTGGAAGCACTCGTTGGCGTCGTGCTGGATCACGTGGAGGCGGCCCGGCGGGCTCTCCTGCCCGGGCAGCGGCGGCTCCTGGTAGATGGTGTAGTCGGCCCCCTTGAAGAGGTAGCCGTCGTGATCGCCGAAGACGTTCTCCAGGGCGATCATCCAGAGCGCGCCGTCGACGTCGAGGATCGTCGCCACACGCTGCTCGAACACATCGTCCGTCGCGTGGTTGAAGACGTCGCAGAAGCGGACGAGGTCGCCCCAGGGGTCCGGCTGCTCGTCGGAGTTCAGCTCGTAGTAGCGCTGGTACTCGGGAGGACGCTCGCCGAGCCACATCAGCGCACGGTAGCCGCACGCGAAGTTGCCGCCGGGGAGATTGCATCGCGGCGGGCGCGGGCCCCGAGGACCGGTGCCGCCCCCGGAGGGGGCCTTGAAGCGATTGCCGCTCGTACGGTCGAACCACTGGCGCAGGAAGTCCTTGTTGAACTGTTGCACGTTGATGTAGACGCCCCAGTTCTCGCCGTTGATCGTCAGCACGACGTGGTTCGCGGTGGGGCTCGGGCCGTACTCGGAGCAGATCCGCGAGTAGAGCACCTCGCGCAGGAAGGTCGGGTCGCCTGCGGCGTTGTTGAGCTTCAGCGTCCGGAAGCCGTCAAGTCGCTGATCCGGGTCCGTGTGGTTGATGGAGATCTTGAAGGAGCGCTTCTCGCCGGCGTTGCGCTGCGACGTGTTGCCGCGAAAGCGGACGCCGACTCCGGGGTAGGTGACGCCGTCCACGGTCAGGTCACCGGCGAGGTAGCCGTCCTCCGTGGATGTCGAGATCTGGTCGATGCGGGCGAAGAAGTTCGGAACCTCGAACTCCAGCTCCAGGGTGCGCAGCACGCTGGGGTCGTAGAGGTCGGCGTCCTGCGCCCGGGCGATGACCGGAATCAGGAGCCCGGCGCTGCAGATGAGAACCACGTGACGAGAGGGCGGCTTCACGGCGTGTACTCCGACTGTCTTCCCGGGTGGAACGCGGGATCGAGACCGATACCGACATCGTCTGGAACCCCAGAGGAGACGGTGAGGGGCGCTCCGTCTTCCCGGACGGCCGACTGGATCGAGGTCGTCCCACATTGTCCCGAGGGTACCAGCCGGTGGCGTCGGCGCAACCACGGGCGCCGCGGATGCGGGCCCGCGATTCGGGTACGGGTCGCCCGCGCTTCGTGTGAGGAGGGGGCGAAGATCGGGCGTCCGCGCCGCTCTCGATCTTGACCCGGGCACGACCGGGGTCGATGCTGAGGACCCGCCGCCCGCTTGCAACCTCGCCAGGACGCTCATGGAGGGCGCCGGGAAGCCTCCCGGGACGTCGGCGAATGAACGGGGCCGGTGGGCGGTGTCGCGCCGCCGTACGGTCCGTCGACCGTGGCGGCAACCGGAGCGTCAGCCAGCGGAGTCGAGACCCGTGACGAGATCACCAACGAGCTTCTTCTGTGCGTTGCTGTTGTACGGGACGGTGACGGTCCACGCCGCCGAGCGTCCGAACATCCTCCTCATCCTCACCGACGACATGGGCTTCTCGGATCTGGGCTGCTTCGGGGGAGAGATCGACACGCCCCATCTCGACGCCCTCGCCGCGCGGGGGCTGCGCTTCACCGAGTTCTACAACACGGCTCGTTGCTGGCCGACGCGCGCCACGCTGATGAGCGGACGCTACAGCAACGGTCTCGGCGCGCAGCAGGTGACGATTCCGCAGGTTCTCGAGAAGGTCGGATACCAGACCGGCATGGTGGGCAAGTGGCATCTCGGTCGCGACCCCGCGAAGGACGGGCCCCTCCAGCGGGGCTTCCCCCACTTCTACGGCACGATGACCGGCGCCCGGTCGTTCGGGGACCCCTAAACGCAGACCCGAAATACCGGGTTCATCGAGACGGATGACGAGGACTACTACTACACCGACAGGATCGGCGTGGAGGCGGTTCGCCAGATCGAGGCCTTCGCGCGCTCCGACCGACCGTTCTTCCAGTACGTCGCCTTCACGGCGGCGCACTGGCCGCTGCACGCGCCCGAGAAGACGATCCGGAAGTACCTGAAGATGTACGAGGGCGGCTGGGAGAAGCTCCGCAAGGAGCGCTATGCGCGCATGCTGAAGATGGGCATCATCGACGAGCGACGCTGGCCGCTGCCGCCGCTCGAGGGCGGCGTCAAGGCGTGGGACACGGTGGACCACAAGCCGTGGCGCATCCGCAACATGGCGATCTACGCAGCGATGGTCGACCACATGGACCGGGCCGTCGGCGCGATCGTCGGTGCCCTGAAGCGCACCGCGAAGCTCGACAACACGCTGATCGTCTACTGTCACGACAACGGCGCCTGCCCGGAGCACCTCAGCGGCAACGGCTGGAACACCGCCAACAACATCCTGGCGGCGGCCAGGAAGGCCGGCAAGAAGGTGGCGGTCGGGGATCACTTCGATGTGCCGATGGGAGGGCCGCTGACCTACGGCAGCGTCGGCCACAACTGGGCCAACGCCCAGAACACGCCGATGCGCCGCTACAAGATGAACGTGCACAACGGCGGGGCCTGCACACCGGCGATCGTCCACTGGCCGGCCGGTCTCGAGACCGCGGCCGGGTCGATCTCGTCACAGCGCGGCCACGTGGTCGACCTGATGGCGACCTGCATCGAGCTCGCGGGGGCCGAGTACCCCCGGGAGCACGACGGCAGGTCCATCGCGCCGCACGAGGGCCTCTCGCTGGCGCCGATCCTGCGCGGCGAGACCGTCGACCGTGATCACCCCTACATCTTCAACCACGCCGGCACGCACGCTGTCGTCAAGGGTGACTACAAGATCGTTCGCGAGGGCGGCGGCAAGCGCCCGTGGGCGCTCTATCACCTTGCCGAGGACCGCACCGAGACCAGGAACATCGCCTCCGACGAGCCCGATCGCGTCGCCCGTCTGGCCGCGATCTGGGAGGCGCGGTGGGGGCGGAAGAAGTAGCGGGGTTCGACGGGCGTACACGGCGATGGTCGGGACGCCGGGCGCCTTGCTCTCTGCGTCCTGCGTGAACCGGGTCGAGACGAGTGACGGGGACCACGACGGGACGATCACCCGTGGCGACGCGGTCGGGATGTCGCGGCCTCACGGCCCTGTCTAACGGCTGTTTTCGGGTCTCGGATTCGAGTAGACTCCAGCCCATCGGCCGGTTCGGGAGTGTCGGGTGCCGCGTCGACGGGAGGGGATATCCAGGGTGCTGGTGGTATGTCGTTGAGCTCAGGTGAGTTGCTCGGCCGTTACCGCATCGAAGCGCAGGTCGGCTCGGGCGGCATGGGAACCGTCTACCGGGCGTTCGACGAGCGGCTGCAGCGTGATGTGGCGATCAAGCTGCTCAACGACACGTCGCTCACCGACCGTACGACGATCGCCCGCTTCAAGCGCGAGGCCAAGGCGGTCGCCGGGCTCTCGCACGCGAACATCGTCGCCCTGCATGACTTCGAGGAGCAGGACGGCGTCGCCTACGCGGTGATGGAGCTGCTCGAGGGTGAGACGCTCGACAAGCGCCTGGCTCGCGAGCAGCTTTCCGATCCGCACGTGTACGACGTCGCCGAGTCCGTCGTGCGCGGGCTCGACGCCGCTCATCGCAGCGGTGTGATCCACCGCGACGTGAAGCCCAGCAACATATTCCTCACCGAGGACGGCCAGGTGAAGCTGCTCGACTTCGGTCTCGCCACCGCGCGGGCCCGGTCGATCAGCATGGACGGCGAGACCGTGGTGACGGACGAGCCCGGGGTCGGCGGGCCATCGACCGACGATCTCGAGACCGGCATCGGCACGATCATGGGGACCGTCGGCTACATGTCCCCCGAGCAGGTGCGGGGGGATCCGACAGACCAGCGCAGCGATATCTTCTCTTTCGGCGCCGTGCTCTTCGAGATGGCGACGGGATCGCGGGCCTTCGACCGGGACACCTCGGTCGAGACGATGACGGCGATCCTCAACGATCCCGTTCCCGAGGAGTCCCAGGTCGAGCTACCTCGATCGCACCCGCTGTTCCCGGTCACCGAGGCGTGTCTTGCCAAGAAGCCGGACGACCGCTTTCAGAGCGCCGATCAGCTGCTCGCCGATCTGCGCCGGGCGCGGGCCTCGACGGCGGCGGTGAAGGTCCCCTCGAGGTCGGTCGTGGTTCCCGTGGTGATCGTGCTCGCCGTGGTGCTGGTGGGCGTGTTGATCGCTTTCAGCGACAGGAACCCGTCCGAGACCGCTGCGACGCCGGTCGGCGG
>CAYMLL010000174.1:8264-15783 GCA_964390645.1 uncultured Planctomycetia bacterium
CGAAGCGCCTCGGAGTCGGCGGCGCCGGCTTCGGGGCAGAGCGCATCGGCGCTGCAGGATCGGTCGCGGCGGGAGACCTTGCCCCGCTTGCTCGACCTCGCCAGGGAGGGGCGAGATGTGGAGGCCTTCGCCCTGGCCCAGCCGCTGCAGTCGTCGCTGGGCGACGATCCGGTGTTTCGCAGGGTCTGGGACGACGTCACGCTGCCTCTTTCCATCACCACCGAGCCGCCCGGGGCGAGCGTCGAGATGCGGGATTACGACGCGACCGACGACGGCTTTCACGAGATCGGCCAGTCCCCGATCGAGGGGCTGCGGATCTCCCGGTCGGCCAAGGTGCTGCGCATTCGCAAGCCGGGCTTTCGAACTCGTGTGATCGCCGGTGAGGTGGAGATCATCGCCCGAGCCACGGCGCAGGCGATCGTTCTGGACGCCGAGGACGCCATCCCCGCCGGCATGGTTCGTGTCACCGCCGGCAGTGGCTTTCCCCTGACCGGTATGCCCTTCGGCTTCTCCGGCGATCCGGAGAAGGCTCCGTCGAACGTCCGGTCCTTTCTGATGGACCGCCACGAGGTGACGAACCGCGAGTTCGGCGAGTTCGTCAGGGCGGGAGGCTACACGAACTCCGAGTACTGGACGGACCCGATCACGAAGGACGGGGAGACCGTCGATCCCACGACCGTCAGCAAGCTCTTCGTGGACGCCACGGGGCGTCCGGGGCCTGCTACCTGGGAGGTCGGCAGCTACCCGAACGACAGGGACGACTACCCGGTGCAGGGTGTCAGCTGGTTCGAGGCGCGCGCCTACGCCCGCTTCGTCGGCAAGGATCTGCCGACGATCTATCACTGGTCGCGGGCGACCCCGACCCTGTTCGCCGATGCCTGGCTCGGCACCCTGATCTCCCGGAGCAACGTCGACACGGAGAGCTTCGCGGCGGTCGGGGCCTTCCCCGGTCTGTCCCCGGACGGTGTCTACGACCTCTGCGGCAATGTCGCCGAGTGGGCGGTCAACGGCGTCGGCGGCAAGCGCTTCTCGCTCGGTGGCTCGGCGGTCGAGAAGGCCTACTTCTTCAACCACGCGAATGCCGTCGATCCGCTGGATCGCAGCCCGCAGCGGGGATTCCGCTGCGTCCAGTACACGTCCGAGTCGTCGCCGAGCGAGGCGCAGCTGGCCGATGTCCGGCTCGAGAGCCGTGACTACGAGACCATCCCGGCGGTCTCCGACGAGGTCTTCGCCGTCTACCGCAACCAGTTCCTCTACGATGAGACGCCGTTGAACCCTCGCGTCGTGTACCGCAGGACCGACGAGTACCCGGACTTCATCAAGGAGCGTGTCGAGATCGACGCGGCCTACGACGGCGAGCGGGTCATCCTGTACGTGTATCTCCCCAGGAACGCGAAGCCGCCGTTCCAGACGCTCGTGTACTTCCGCAACGCCGGCTCGATCCGGCCGGTCTCGAGCGAGGAGTTCGCGCACGAGCCGTATCCGTTCATCATGAAGAGCGGACGGGCGCTGGTACATCCGGTCGTCAAGGGCACCTTCGAGCGCTGGGACGGGCTCGAGAGCTGGACCTCCCGTCCCGATCAGAAGTATGTCGACTTCCTGCAGAAGTGGGTCAAGGACTACCTGCGCACGCTCGACTACGTCGAGACACGCGAGGATCTCGACGCCACGAAGCTGGGCTACCTGGGGGACAGCTGGGGCGCCTTCAACGGGCTGATCATCCCGGCGATCGAGCCGCGCTTGAAGCTCAGCGTCTGCTACGTCGGCGGGCTGTCGATGCAGCAGGCGCGTCCGGAGGTCGACCAGATCAGCTACATCTCCCGCGTCAAGCTGCCCGTCCTCTGGCTCTCTGGTCGCTACGATCCGATCTTCCCGCTCGAGCAGTCGGCACTGCCCGCCTTCCGGCACCTCGGGACCGCGCCGGAGCACAAGCGCCAGGTCATCTATCCCACGGGTCACGCGCTGCCCCGCCAGGAGCGCATCCGGGAGACGCTCGACTGGCTGGACACGTACTTCGGCGCCGTGAACTGATCGTTCGGCAGACGCGGCCCCTGATCGCGACGCGATGCTCTTCAACTCGCTGACCTTCATCGTCTTCATCGCGATCGTTCTCGGGGTCTTTTCCCTGAGGCTCTCGTGGCGGCTGCGCAAGTCGTTCCTGCTCTGCGCGAGCTACCTGTTCTACGCGGCGTGGACCCCGCCCTTCGTCATCCTGCTGTGGATCTCCACCGTGGTCGACTGGGTGGTCGCGGCACGCCTCCACCGCGAGGAGCGCCCGGGCCGCCGCCGCCTGCTGCTGTGGCTGAGCCTCGGGGTCAACCTCGGCATGCTCGGCTTCTTCAAGTACGCCACGCTGCTGGTCGAGACCTTCGCGGACCTGGTGCGGCTGGCAGGTGTCGAGTACGAGCCCGTATCGATGGGCATCGTGCTGCCGATCGGCATCTCCTTCTACACCTTCCAGACGCTCTCCTACACCCTGGACGTCTACCTGCGGCGGTCGAGACCCGAGAAGTCGTTTCTCGACTTCGCTCTGTTCGTGACGTTCTTTCCGCAGCTGGTCGCCGGGCCGATCGTCCGTCCGCACCAGCTGATCCCGCAGTTCAAGCAGCCCGTGTGGGCGACGCGTCAGCAGCTCGTCTGGGGCCTCTTCCTGCTGTCGATCGGGCTCTTCGAGAAGGTCGTTCTGGCCGACTCGGTCCTCTCGGTCGTGACCGACCCGGTCTTCAGCTCTCCCCGACCGGTGGCCTGCCTGGACGCCTGGGTCGGAACCCTCGCGTTCTCCGCGCAGATCTTCTTCGACTTCGCCGGCTACTCGCTGTGTGCGATCGGGATCGCGATGAGCATGGGATTTTCGTTGCCCGACAACTTCAGGTGTCCCTACGCCTCGGTCGGGTTCTCGGAGTTCTGGACTCGCTGGCATATCTCGCTGTCGAGCTGGCTTCGCGACTACCTCTACATCCAGCTGGGAGGCAACCGTCGAGGCCCTCGCAGGACGCGCGTGAACCTGATGCTGACGATGCTGCTGGGCGGACTGTGGCACGGCGCGGCCTGGCGCTTCGTCGTCTGGGGAGGGATGCACGGTCTCTACCTGGTGGTCGAGCGACTGCTTCGCCGGGCCTGGGGGGGGCATCCGTGGTCGGGTCATCCGCTGCTGGTGCTGCTGGCGGGGCTGGCCACCTTCCTGGCCGTGTCCCTGACCTGGATCTTCTTCCGCGCCGAGACCTTCGCCGGCTCGCTGAGCCTGTTCGGCTCCCTGGTCGGCGCTCATGCCGACGGGGTGAAGTGGCTCGAGACCTTCGACCTGCTGATGTGCGGCACCGTCATCGTCGCCATGCTGGTCGTGCAGTGGCTGATGCGCGGCCGCCGGATCGAGGACGTGGTGGCCCGATGCCCCGGGTGGCTGGTGACGGCCGTGTGGTCGGCGATACTGATACTGATCGTGCTCGCGCGAGGACAGTCCAGTGCCTTCATCTACTTCCAGTTCTGAGCGTCCGTCAGGCGTCCCTGACGTGCTGATCCGTGACGTTCCGCGGCAGGAGCGCTGGGGGACGATCCTGCTGACGAGCGTGCTCGTGCTCGCGGCCGGCGTCTGTCTCTGGGAGGCCGGGTTGAGGCGAGCCGGCTATCGACCGTCGCTGTCGTTGCAGGACGCCCTCTGGGCGCGCCAGCGCAACCGGCTTTCCGACTCGCCGCCCGGGCAGACGGTCCTGCTTGGCTCCTCGCGCATGCAGTTCGGCTTCGACCTCGACGAGTGGGCGCGGCTCTCCGGCGGAGACAGGCCCTTCATGCTGGCGTGGCCGGGCGGCTGCCCGCGGCCCGTGCTGCACGACCTGGCCGAGGACGAGTCGTTCACGGGGACGGTGATCTGCGGCTACACCCCGGGTTTGTTCTTCGCGCCCGAGGAGTTCGAGTTTCCGATGCGCACCCGCAAGCTGGCCAAGTACGCCACCCGCTGGGGACCCGCGGACCGGGTGGGGCAATGGCTGCGCTTCCTCGTGGAGCCACGGCTGGCCCTCTTGCTGGACAGCGAGGTTGCGCTGATCCCGTTTCTTCGCGAGCGCACCTCCCTGCCACAGCGTCAGGGTCAGCTGACGCCGCTGCGGTACAGCGCCAGGATGGCGAGTCTCGGCGAGGACTGCCGGGTGACGATCTACGACTCGTTCCTGACCGACGAGGCGGAACAGAAGCGGGTCACGGACAACTGGATGGCGGCGTCGGAGCGCGGGGCGCTGTACGAACTCTCCGACGACGATCTCGAGGCGCTTCTCGACCAGATCGGGCGTGACGTCGATCGGATCCGCGAGCGGGGCGGGCGCGTCGTGTTCGTTCGCTACCCCTCGACCGCCTGGTTTCGAGAGACGGAGACCGCGAACCACCCGCGGGAGATGTTCTGGGATCGCCTGGTGCAGTCGACCGGCTGCGTCGGGGTCCACTTCGAGGATCATCCCGGGCTGTCGGGCTTCGACTGTCCGGAGTGGTCGCACCTCGGCCGGGAGGACGCGACGCGCTTCACCAGGGAGCTGTTCGGGATTCTGTCGAAGCAGCATCCGTGAGGGCGATGACCTGCCGCCGGCTCCGCACCTGGACGTCGCCGTCCGGGTCGCGCCTTCAGGCCTCTCGACCGGCGTCGACCAGCGTCCTGAAGAGGTCCACCGCACTGGCGGAGTCCGGCGCGTATCCGTCGGCGCCGATCTCCTTCGCGAACTCCGGGGTGACGGGCGCGCCGCCGACGCAGATCTTCACGTGGCCGAGGCCCGCGTCCTTCATCGCCTCGACGACGGTCTTCATGTAGACCATGGTCGTGGTCAGCAGCGCGCTCATGCCCAGGATCGATGCGCCGTGCTCCCGGACCGCGGCCAGGAACTCCTCGGCGGACGTGTTGGTGCCGAGGTCCACGCAGTGGAACCCGGCGCCCTCCGACATCATCAGCACCAGGCTCTTGCCGATGTCGTGGAGATCCCCCTTGACCGTTCCCATCACCAGCGTGCCCAGCCCGCTCGAGGAGCGGTCGCCGCGCGCGGACAGGAGCGGCCGCAGCAGCGCCATTCCGGCCTTCATGGCCCGGGCGGCGAGGACCACCTCGGGCAGGTAGAGGCGGTTGCGCTTGAAGTCCTCGCCGACGACGCTCATGCCCGCCACCAGCCCGTCGTCGAGGATCTCGCGGGGGTCCCGTCCTGCGGCGAGGGCCTCTTCGGTCAGGCGGTGCACCTCCTCGTTCCGGCCCTGGTAGAGGAGCTGGTTGAGAGCCGCGTAGTCGGGACGGCCGCCACGGGCCGGGCTCACGGCGAGCTCTTCTGCGCGGGCCAGCCGGCCGCAAGGTCGCAGACTCCTTCCACCAGGTCGGCGAACTCCCCGCGGATCCTCGCCTCCTGGTCGGGGCTGAACAGCGTGTCGGAGTCGGTCTCGAGCACCTCGCGCGCCAGCCCCAGCGCCCGGTCCGCCGAGTCCGTCGCTCCCGCCTCCTCCCACGCCTGTCGGGTCTCCCGGTCCGCAACCTGCGGAAAGAAGGCCGCGTCCTTCATCAGATCGAGCGTGCGCGCCGTGGTCAGGAACATCCCGGCGGGGCCGACCTCCTCGATGTCGTCGAGGGCCAGAGAGCTCTCGTCGGCCTCCATGCCTCGCGCCGTGCGCTTCAGCATCAGGGCGATCTCGTGGTCCACCAGCGCCATCGACCAGTCGAAGGCGAGCAGCGCGTCGACCAGGCCGACGAACTGCAGCACGTGCATTCCGGCGAGCAGCCCGCCCATGCAGGAGAGCGCCTTCTCGTAGCCCGCCTGGGCATCGCAGACCTTGGCGTTGGTGAGGCCGACGTAGCCGCCGCACGGGATACCGTAGCGTCGGGCGAGCTGCGCGTGGGCCATGTTCAGCATGCCGCACTCCACCCCTCCGGGGGCGTAGGCTCCGCTGCGCATGTCGCCGATCGTCGAGAGGCTGCTGTAGAGCATCGGCGTTCCCGGACGCACCATCTGTGTCAGGGCCATCAGCGCCAGGAACTCGGCGTTGCCCTGCACCAGGGTTCCCGTCAGGGTGATCGGGCTGGTGAGGCCGCCGTTGGGCACCACCGTCGGATGCGAGGGCAGCCCCTGTTCGGTGTAAAAGATCAGCATCTCGGTGGAGTTCTCGTCCATCTTCAGCGGCGAGATCACCGGGCAGTAGTGGTGGGTCAGGAAGGGGTGGGCGCGGTACGTGTCCTCGTCACCGGCGACGGCGAAGGCGAGCTTCAGGATCGACTCCGAGTCCACCCCCGGGTCGCCGCTTCCCCGCACCGGCTTGCGGCAGTGCTTCAGCGCGGTGTAGAAGCGGGTGACGCTGTACTGGTCCGCCGGCGCGTCGTCCGCCAGCACCGGGACGGAGAGCAGGTCGATGCCCTCGAGCCGGTCGACCAGCCGCGCGATGAGGGCGACGTCCGACGAGGTCGCGCGGCGCGTCCGGCGCGAGACCGGATCGACGATGTCCGGCGCCGACGAGGCGGTCATGACCAGGGGGGCGTCCCCGGGCACCGTGCGGTCCATCTCCGGGTCCCGGGCGCCGAAGGTGAAGGTCTGCGGCACCTGCCGCAGGTGCTCCTCGACCACCGCGGGTGGCAGGGTCACCCTCAGGCCGTCGTCTCCCAGCACTCCTCCGTGACGCCGGTAGATCTCCCGGGCTCGCTCGTTGTTCACCTCGAGCCCGACGTCCTCGAGCACCTTCAGCGACGCCTGGTGGACGCGCTCGACCTCGGCGTCGGCAAGCAGGCGGGCGGGACCGGGGATCAAGAGTGTCCTCCTTCCGGGAGCCGGTGGGTGTGATGGTGGCGGGCCAACGACCGCGCCGTCGGCCCTCCCACGCCCTCGAGCTTCACGGGCGCGGAGTCCACGGGGCCAGTCTCGCCGCTGACGGCGCGATCGGTCAAGCGGTTCGTGGCCGGTCGGGGGCACGGCGCAGGGCCGGCTCATTCGAACCAGTAGGAGTAGAGGCTGGCCCTCGAGAGCATGAGGCGAAGGCTGATCTCCCTTCCCTGGTGCCCGGTGAGGCCTCCCTGCTCCCAGGTGACTCGGGCTCGTGGAGCGTCGGCCCGGATCGCGGCCGATCGAGCGACGACCTCGCCTGCGGAGTCGAGGATCTCGGCGCGCAGCTCGCCACCTGACGCGTCGACGTTGACGAGGAGCTCCTTCGCTGGCAGGCGAAAGGGCCGGCTCTCGACCCGGCCTTCCTTCTCGGTGGCGTCGAGCGACACGAAACCGTCGCGTCGCAGGACGGCGAGGCAGACCGCTCCGTGGTCGCCGTCGAGCCCCGCTTTGCGGACGTACTCCCCGTCGGGAAAGGTGCCGACGTAGTCGTAGCTGGCGCGGTACTTGAGCCCCGTGTAGTAGAACCACAGCTCGTCCTCACGCACCACGGGCGCCGACGGCGGCAGGATCTGCGTCAGATCGTAGGCTCCGGATCCGACGCGCGATGGCCCGATGAAGGTCCGCCGATCTGCGAGCCGCTTCCAGGTCTTCAGGTCGCGGCTCCTCGCGAGCTGCCCGCGGTGAAATCC
>CAYMLL010000175.1:0-15780 GCA_964390645.1 uncultured Planctomycetia bacterium
TGTCGATCTCGAAGAGGTCCTTCTTGACGAAGGTGCTGTTCTCGACCTTGCCGTGCAGGCGAGCGTCCCTGGCGATGTCACTCGTCACCTTGTAGGTGATGTCTTCCTCGCCAAAACGCACGTAAACCTTCGAGACGCTGAAGTTCGCCGTTCGAGCCGTATTCCCGACGACGAGCCGGCCGAGTTCCGCGCCCCCGGAATCGCGCAGAGTCAAAAAGCTCCCCAGATTCTTGTCGACGCCAAGCCGCTGGTGGCTCTTCCCGGTCTCTCCGGTGACCTCACCGTCATCGATCTTGCTCAACGTCGCGATCATCTTGTCGACGATCTCGGTATCGGCCTCGTAGCCCCAGGCCGAGGCGACGACCCAGCCGTCGCCTTGTTTGTCGATCTCTACAGCATCGCGCCGGCCCTTGACGAGGGTGACCCTGGAGATCTTGCCGAAGTCGATCTCCTTGAAACTGTCGAGACCGGCCGACTTCGTGTCCTCGAGCTCCTGGTAGGTGTCGGGTTTGAAGAGAAGGAGCACCCCCAGCGCGCCGCAAAGCACGCTGAGAATCACGACGGTGGTCTTGTTCATGTTATCAGGCTCTGTTCTCGCTGCTTGCGGGGAACTCGCCGCCACTCAGGCGGTCGCTTCGGGCGTGCCAGCCGGCTCGCGAGACTCGAGATGGCGACGCTCGTAAGCAACGCTCGACCGCGAACGTACAACGAACCGGAGGATACCGATGACGGCGACCAGAAGCGGCACAACCGCGAGATTGACGGCCAGAATCCAGTTCACGGACTTGTCGCTGTCCTTCTTGAACTCGGGTGCCGTGACCGTCTTGCGACGGATTTCCATGAGCACGTCGCCGAGGGTGAAGGTCTCGACACAGTTCGCAAAGAACATCACGTCCATCCGATAGGCCGGAAACTCGCGCACGTACTGCAGATAGGAGTCCTTCAGCATGTCGACCGAGCCGAGCACGATGACACGGCCGTCCTGCGCGGACACGTGCGCGGTCTCCACCTTCTTCGGCGCTTCCGCCCCCTCCGTCACCGCGGGCGGCGCTTCCTCCGTCCCTTCCGTCACCGCGGGCGGCGTCACCGCGGGCGGCGTCACCGCGGGCGGCGTCACCGCGGGCGGAGTCACCGCGGGCGGCGTCTCCGGCGGCGTCACCGCGGGCGGCGCTTTCGGCGGCGCCACCGGTTCGGAGGTGGCCTTCTCGGACTCCACGTCGGGCTTCTCCGCCTCTTCGCCAGCACCATCTTGCGCCAGCGGGTCATCGACGTCCGGGAGGGCGTCCCGGTCACGCGGCAGACCACCCGGAAAACCTCCGGGGAGCCCCCCCGGGAATCCCGGTATTCCCTGGTGAGGGTCTTGCTGGGCACCCTCGGGCTCCGGCTTCCACGCCGGTACCGGCTCGCCTTCGTAGGTGAACTCGAAAGAGCCTCGGAGATGTGCGGCAAGAACGATCGGCTGGTCGATGAAGTCGTCCTGGTCGCGCTTCACGTCCTTCGGAGACAGCAGGTCGCGCTGGTACGCCAGCAGGCTCGGAGGACTCGGGGGCTGCCCCGGAAAGCTGGCCGGCACGAACGCGTCGACCTTCTTCGTCCAGGTCTCGTCACCCGTGGATACGAGCTCTTCGAACGTGATCTTGTTCTTCTCGAGGGTATCGCGGAGCGGACGCAGGCCCGCCGTGCTCGGAAAGACCAGAGCCGGAATGCGGTTCGTCAGACCGGACTCGCTGCTGATCGACTCGCCGTGCGGCATGACGATGAACGAAGCAGTCGTCGGCATCCAGAACTCCGCCCGCCGTCCACCGATATTGACGGCCTGCGGCACCGAGAGCACGCCGCTGGTGTTGGACGCGATCATCTCGTCGCCAACCTCGAAGCCCCAGGACCGGAACATCTCGTCGAGCCCCGAGCGCAGGATCGTGATCGGGAACTGCCCTTGAGCCCAACCCTCTCGTGAGATGTCGGTCGTGTACGGTGAAACCAGGAAGACCGTCGGGATGCCGAGGGAGACGACACGATTGATCTCGTAGACCTGCCGGTCCTCGAGATCGTGCGGCTGCACGACGACAAAACAGTTCAGGTAGTCCTTGTAGTCCTCCGGGTTGACATCGATCTCCTCGTCCTTGCTGTAGTCGATCTCCTCGCCGACGTCCTTTCTCGCCTTGCGCGCCCGCTGCTGAGCGACCTGCTGGACGAGATCATCGATCGCATCGCCCTCCTTCAGGGTGATGTCTCGAACTTCGACAACGTCCCCGAGATAGCGCAGCGTCTGCGAGTACTCGGACTGCGGCGCCGGCGGCGGCATACCGGGACGCGCCGGGGGAGGGGCAGGCGGCTTGCGCGCGTCGAAGACGGCGACGACCGGCTTCTGCTCCATCGTCACTTTGAGAATGCGGTACGCTAGCTCGTACTCGAGCGACTCGAGAGAGACGTGCCACTCGATGACCTCGGGCGGGCGCTCGAGATAGGCGATCTTGATCGCGCTGTAGACGCGGAGCTGCTTGACGCTGTTGGCGGTGCGATCGCCCACACTCCGCGGCGAGATGCGATCCCGGGCGAATTCCGTCTCCTTCTGCAGCCTGAACTCCTCGAAAAGCAGCTCGCGGTAGGCCTCATCCTCCGAGTCCTCCCCCCTGGAAGCGCGCTCCCTCGCCAGCTCGATGCGCTGGTCGCGACGTTGCTTCGCCGGGGCCGGCAGGCCTCGTCGGCCGGCCAGCGTGTCCTCGGGCTCGAGCGCGTCGAGTTCCTTTTCGAGCTCTTTCTTGCGGTCCTCCGAAACGCCCTTGTCACCCTTCTGCGAGTAGATCGCCATGTACTCACCGGCCTTCTCATCGGCGAAGCGGTCCATGAGCTCGTTCGGGTTGACAATCTCGTAGCGAAACTTGCCACCGGATCGACGCCGGAACTCCTCGAAGAGGTCCCGCGTATCGCGCACGATCGTCGCCAGGAAGCTCGGCAGCTCCTCGGTGCAGTAGTACGTCACGTCGACCTTCTCGTCGAGCCGGCCGAGGATCTCGTCGGTGCCGGAGGAGATCGAGTAGATCTCGTATTTCGTACAGTCGACCTTCCAGCGACTTGTCGAGTCCGCCGTCCAGCTCAGAAGGCACAGCGTCGCGAACAGAAGAACGAGAAGGATGCCGCCCGTGAGGTAGAACGTGTTTCGGTGTTGTCTGCTGTCCGCCATATTCTTGGCCTCTCGCCTCGATCCTTCTTCAGAACTTCCGCCCCTCGACGAACAGGTTGTTGAGCACCAGGAAGACCGCGGTCATCCCGACCCCGTAGATAAGCCCGACAGGGTTGATCAGCCCCTTCGAGAACTCCTGAAAGTGATACTCGGTGCCGAACCAGCCGACAAAGTTGCCGAACTCGACTCCGCCGAACTTGCTCACCCAGCGAACGAACGGCGGCATGCCGACTCCCCACAGCGCCACGGATATCATGCACGACACCAGAAGGGCCACGACCTGGTTGTGAGTGAACGTCGACACCCAGGCCCCGAGCGCCATGTAGACGCTCGCGATCACGACGGCGCCGAAGTACGACGAGAAGATCACGCCCCAGTCCACGTCCGTCGTCGACGAGACCGACCAGGGGCCGACGACCGTGAGAATGAGAGCGACGACGACAATCGTCAGACCGGCGAAGTACTTGGCGAGCACCAGCTCCCAGGCGCGCACGGGCCACGTCGAGAGGAGCTCGATCGTCCCGGCGCGCTTCTCCTCCGCCCACAGGCGCATGGAAACGGCCGAGCAGAAGCCCGCCAGCAGGAGCGGAAACCATGCGAAGTAAGCTCGCACGTCGGGATTCGTCTGCGCGAAGAAGTCCCTCAGCACGAAGAAGATCGTGGAGACCGCGAGCAGGAACCCGATCAGGAAGATATAAGCGATCGGAGAGTTGAAGTACGCCGCGAGCTCACGCCGGTACACGCTGGTCATGTTCTTCATGATTTCAAAACTCCGTCAGCTCGCCGCACGAGTGGAATCGTCGGCCGCCGCAGAATCGGAGGCCGGCGTTCCGGACGAACCCTCCGTTCCGGACGAACCCTCCGATGTGGACAGAATCCGCGAAGGAGACGACCCGCCAGCCGTGAGACTCAGATAAACCTCCTCGAGGCTGTGCTCCCTGGGAGACAGCGACGACAGAGTCCAGCCCTTGTCGACGGCAACCCGGAAAATCCTGGCGCCCAGGTCGGCGTCCTCGCCACCGACGATGCGAAACTCCTCAGCATGGTCTCCCGGCGTCACCGACTGGATTCCCTCCACGCCCAGAAGCGTGTCCGGCACGTCGGCGGTCGCGCCCTTGACGCGCGCCGCGAAGACCGTCTTTCCCAGGGCAGCGGAACGCATGGTGTCGGGATGATCGTCGGCGACGATGCGTCCGTCCTTGATGATCAGAATCCGCGTGCCGATCGCGGAGATCTCCTGGAGGATGTGGCTGGAGAGGATGACGAGCTTGGAACGACCGAGCGTCCGGATGAGCTCACGAATCTCGATGATCTGGTGCGGATCCAGACCGCTCGTCGGCTCATCCATGATGATGATCGGCGGGTCGTGGATGAGTGACTGGGCGATCCCGACGCGCTGGCGGTAGCCTTTCGACAGGTGACCGATCGTCTTGCAATACATGCGCTCGATGCCGACCGTGTCGACGACGCGATCGATCGCCTGCCGTGCCCGGGCGCCGGTGATGCTGCGAAGCCCGGCGACGAATTTCAGGTACTCGCCGACCTGCATGTCGGTGTAGAGCGGTGTGGACTCGGGCAGATAGCCGATCTGTCGCCGCACCTCCTGCGGGTCGGTCAGCGGATCCACGCCGCCGATGCTCACGGTCCCGGAGTCCGCGACGATGTACGACGTGACGATCTTCAAGGTCGTCGACTTGCCCGCACCGTTGGGGCCCAGGAAACCGAGGATCTCCCCCTCTGCCACATCGAAGCTGACGTGATCGACCGCGACCGTGGCGCCGTAGCGCTTGACGATGTCCTGAACGTGAATCATGCTCTCCTCCGAGCTGCCCGATCCTCCCAAAAGCGCTTACGAGACAGCTATTTACGAGGGATCCGAGGGAAGGACTACCGGGCCTTGTCTTCAGGGGATGGCGCACGGCAGAGAGATTCGCGGAAAAAACCCGTGCTGCGGAAGCACCGGCGAACGGCCCACCCCGGCGCCGGACCTCACCGGCCGAAGCCGGTCAGCGCCTCGAGCCGTCGGGGAACGCATCGGCCGGCTGCGCGGCGCCGGGTCTGCGCCGCACAGCATTTGGAACCCGGGCACCCGTCCCTCGACGGCGAGCACACACGCACCCCACTCCGGACACTCCGGAGCCGGACGCCGGCGACGCCCTTGCCGCATCCGGCACCGACCCCACCGTCCGCCGGTTCCCGACGAGCCAGCACGGAAGGGTCGCCGACTTCGACGCGACCCCATGAAACGAGGGCCGGAAGCTCGACGACGAGCACACCTCCGTTCACCGGATGCGAACCTCCCTCCCCGCTGACGACCGGCACATCCCGCGCGCCTCGACATGTCTCGAAGAACGCCCGCCCGTGGCACTCGCTCGCCGACTCGCAGCCCCACGGCGAGTCGACTTCGCGCCGGCAGGCGTCGCCCTCGAGACTGCGAGTACCGGCCACACGGGGCCCGGCTTGCCTCCGGATCGATCCCGTGATCCGTCGCCTTGCACCCGCGACGACCGACGTCGCCACGCGGCAGCAGGAGCACGAGATTCCGAGCGGCAACCGTGCCGGGACGTCAGCCGACACCGGGTCCCCTTCGCCATGCGGGAGGAGGAAACGGCAGGAGCCGGCGCACCCTCCGACCGGGAGACCGACGTCGCGAGATCCGGGCACGGAGCCCCGGACGGCCGGACCGCACGCCGCAGGGACCAAGGCAGAACGGGCTCCTCAGCGAGCCAGCACGCCCCGGATGATCACGTCGTCACCAACCCGCTGCTCCTCGATCCGCCGGAGTCTCAGGGAGTCCGCGAGCCGGTCGAAGCCTCGACCTTCGACCGCCCCCGGAGCGTCCCGGCCACCGAGAACGCGCGGGGCGACGAACGCCACGACCTCCTCGACGAGCGCCTTCTCGACGAAGCCGGCGGCGAGGCCACCACCTCCCTCCACGAGAATCTGCGACACACCGCGATCACCCAGGACACCGAGCAGCGCCTCGACATCGAGCCGTCCACGACGCTCGCGGATTCCGAGCACCTCGATACCGCGACGCTCGATCTCACGACACCGCCGTGCCGTGGCCGTCTTGCCGACCACGTAGAGACGCGGACCGACACCGCCACGCCGCACGTCACCATCGAGCAGAGCGAGCCCGAGAGGCAGCCGAGCGCGGCGATCGAGGATAACGCGCAACGGCCTGCGCCCACGCGCGGGACGAGGTGTCAGTCGAGGGTCGTCGAGAAGAGCCGTGCGCGTGCCGACGACGATCGCGTCGACACGGCGACGCAGGCCGTGCGCCCACTCGCGAGCGCGCGGTCCCGTGATCCACTTCGACTCGCCCGCCGCCGTGGCGATCCTGCCGTCGAGCGTCATCGCCCACTTGAGAATCACCCACGGTCGCCCGCTGTGTCGCCAGTGAAAATACGGCGCGTTGAGATCGAGCCCCTCGCGCCTCAGGACGCCGCCGCGCACCCGGATGCCGTGCCGGCGCATCAGCCGGAGCCCCCTGCCACGCGTGTCGGGATTCGGATCGACCGTGGAATAGAACACACGCGCGACCTTCGCCTCCACGAGCGCCCGGGCACAAGGCGGTGTCTTGCCGTCATGGCCGCAAGGCTCGAGGGATACGTAGACGTCGGCACCACGGGCGTCACCCGCATCGGCGAGCGCCTCGACCTCCGCGTGCGGCCCGCCGAATCGTCGGTGGAATCCGCGGCCAACGACACGACCTCCCTTGACGATGACGGCGCCGACCATGGGGTTCGGCGACACCGCCTCGAGTCCGCCACGCGCGATGTCGATCGCCTCCTTCATGAAGCGAGGATCCGGAGCCGGAACCATTCGCTCCCTCCCTGCTCTCGACGGCCGGCCGCCCGGGACTCGCCGCAGGCGTACACCCGTCACCCTCGTCGTCTGACCTCGAATCTCGGCGTCTTCCGGGAGCCCGGCCGGGCGACGTGAAATGTCCGACCGGTCTCGTCGCCCCCCGGAGAACTGGCCGGATAGCACAAGAGTCCTGCACGGCATCCCGGGGACCGCGACGATTGCCGAGATCGTAGTCGCTCCGGTCCCCGATGCGCCCTCCGTATCACGTCGTCGTCACTTCTCGAGCCCGGCGATGCTCGCGATCCCGGCCTCCCTGAAAGACGGCCGAGCTCGGGCTCTCGGCCCGTTGAAGAGGCCGGCTCGACGACGGAGCAGCCATTTCACCCGCGCTCGCCGGTCGCCACGACCCGTGTCGCCGGATTTCGAAAGTCCACGACATCGCCGGCGCTCCGGCGCCTGGAACCGCGATCCGACGATTCGCTTTCGCACCCGAAACAGTCTCTCGACAGACCGTTAGCGCGCCTCTGACGTGCGCTCACCGACGAGCACCAGCGGTGTCACTTCCGACACCTTCACCGTCACTAGCTTACCGACCAGATCATCGCCCGGCGCGACCGGAAAGACGACGATCTGGTGCCGAGAATTGCGACCACTCCAGCGGCTCTTGTCGCGTTTGCTGAGTCCTTCGACGAGCACCTCCGTCCGAGTGCCGATCGAACGCGAATGAATCTCGAGGCTGATTCGCTTCTGTGTCTCCAGAAGGATCTGGTTACGTTCCCGCTTCACCTCCTCGGGCACATCGTCGGTGAGGCTCGCGGCAGCCGTCCCCGGTCGCTCGGAGTAGCGGAAGACAAAAGCGCCGTGAAAGCGCACATCCTCCATGAGGTCGACCGTCTCCTGAAACTCGGCATCCGTTTCGCCACAGAAGCCGACGATGAAGTCGGTCGCCAGCGCCAGATCGGGATTGCGCTCCCGGCACGCGTCCACCACCTTGCGATAGTGGCGCATCGAATACGAACGCTGCATTCGGCGAAGCACCGCGTCGGACCCTGACTGCACGGGCAGATGGAGGTAGTCGCAGACCGACGGGAGCGACGCCATCGCGTCGATGAGGTCGGGATTCATGAAGCGGGGATGCGACGTGATGAACCGCACGCGCTCGAGTCCTGGAATCCTGTCAAGCTGCTGCAGAACATGCTGCAGACCGATCTCTCGGCCAGGGCCGAGGTGCTTTCCGTAGGAGTTGACGGTCTGGCCGAGAAGGGTGATCTCCCGTACGCCGACCTCGACGAGCGCGCGCGCCTCGTCGACGATCGCTCGCACCGGACGGCTTACCTCCGGCCCCCTCGTGTGCGGCACGACGCAGTACGTGCACGCCATGTCACAACCTCGCATGACAGAGACGTACGCGTGATGCGGCTGCGGTCCCAGATTCGCTCGACGCTCGACCTCGATCGGTCGATCGAGATCGAGAGCAGCGACCTGCCGTCCGCCTCGCGCCTCGTCGATGAGCTCCGCGAGGCGCAGGAACTCGCCGGGGCCGCAGACGATGCCGAGATGCGGGAAGCGCTCGAAGAGCGCCTCACGGTGATTCTGGGCGCCGCAGCCCAGGATGCCGATTACCGTCTCCGGCCGACTCCGCTTCAACGACTTGAGCTGGCTGACCTTCGAAAAGACCCTGTTCTCCGCCTGCTCGCGGATGGCGCAGGTGTTGTACAGGATGACGCCGGCCTCCTCGATGTCGTCGGTCAGGGCGTAGCCGTCCGCCGTCAGGACCCCGAACATGAGCTCGGCGTCGAGCTTGTTCATCTGGCAACCGAAGACCTCGAAGTAGACCCGCTTCGAGCGCGGCAGTACGCCGTCCGCCTCCCCGGAGCTCGGCGTCGGGCCGTCACGAGCAGCGACTTCGCGACCCACCGGCTTCCACGGCAGCTCCAGGTCCGGCACGAGAGCCGGTGACGCCGCCGCCGCACGCGGCGGCCCGGAGGCAGAATGATGAGGCCCGGAGGTCGGGTTGGGGAGTACGGGAAGCCAGCGCAAGGAACGATCCTCGGGATTCACGGGACGACCGGCGAGCCTACCCGGGTAATGCTGCAAGTCAAGTGCCACAAACGAATTCGCGTCCCCGACGTGCATTGCTTGCCGGGCCTTTACGGCGGTGCTACAATCCGTGGGTAGGGTCCGTGATGACCCCGGGAAGCTACCCGACCGGAGCCCCGGGTACGAACCGGACTCGGGCCTGTGTCGACGACGCAGGCAGCCGGTTTCGGTAGACGAGCCGGGTTCGGTCGACGAACTGCTTGCGGTCGCCACGCGCGAGAACAGAATCACCATGGAACCCTGGAAGTGGACCTGGAAGAACGTCGATCTTCCGACCGACATCGCGGACAACCTCGCGATGCGCTTCGAGGCGGACGTGTACGGGCAGGCTGTGCGCCAGACCGACTGGGACAGCGCCACCGCCCAGGACATCGGACTCCTGGTCAAGCTCGGCAACCTCTACTCGAGGCTCGAGCTGGTCCGGAAAGGCCTCGAGGTCGACCGCCTGCTGGTGCGGCTCAACCCCGAGGAGCCGATTTACCACTACAACCTCGCCTGCAGCCATAGCCTCCTGGGTGAGATCGACCAGGCCTTCGAGGCTCTCTCCGAGGCCGTCTCCCTGGGCTACGACAACCTGCCGTTCCTGCGCCAGGACAGGGACCTGACGAATCTCAAGTGCGACGATCGCTTCGACGAACTGCTCCAGCACCTCGAGTCGAGTCGCGAGTCGTCCTAGCTCCCGGTCCCACGGTCTCCGGCAAGACCAGGCCGCAAAACGGTCTCGGGGACGCTGGCGAGGCTCTTCCGAGCGGGCGCCGACGGGGTCTCTCTCGTCGGCAGCCGGACGGATCGAGATGCGATCGAGCCCGCAGCCCGCAAGAGCCCGCTGCGCTCAACGCATCAGCAGACGCAGGCCGAGGAATCCGGCAAAGACCAGCCCGATGATGCCGAGCAAGTTCGGCAGCCGGTCGTGGTCCGGAGGCGGCAAGGAGAAGAGGAGCGACGACGCGACGATGAGCGCGCAGATGATCATCGCGACCGGCACCTTCGTGCCCATGTTGTCAAGCTTGCTTTCGATCTTGTCGAGGTCGGGATTGTGCACCTCGACGCGCAGACGACCGCTCGCGGCGCGGCTCAGAACCTCGGCGAGATTGCGCGGGAAGTCCTTGAGCACCGCGAAGAGTTCGGTCGTCTGCTTCTCGAACTCGCGCGCCAAACGCGACGGCGCCCAGCGAGCCTTCAGCACCTCTGTCGCGTAGGGGCCGATCTCGCCGAGGAAGTCGATCTCCGGCGCGCAAAGTCGCACTGTGCCCTCGAGCGTGACGAACGTCCGCCCCACCATGACGTACTGAGGCGGTACGGTGATTCCGTAGCGCAGGATCATGCCGAAGAGCCCGTCAAAAAGGTTGCCGATGCGAATCTCACCGAGGCTCAGGCCGTAGTACTGGTCGAGGTTGTCCATCAGGTCGCCGGCGAGCCTCTGGACGTCGACATCCTCCGCCGGATTGCCCTGGCGCAAGATCCAGCGAGACAGTCCGATGTAGTCCTTTCGCACCAGAGCCACGAGAAGGACGACGAGGTCGTCCATCATCTCGGGCATGATGCGGCCGACGTTGCCGAGGTCGATGAGCCCGACGCGACCGTCCTCCAGCAGGATGATGTTCCCGGGATGCGGATCGGCGTGAAAGAGCCCGTGCTCGAAGATCTGCGAGAGAATGCCCAGCGCGATCTTGCGGGCCGTGTCCACCCGGTGGGAACTGGACATTCCCGATTCGCCGACATGAGAGACCCTCGGCCCCGAGAGATACTCCATCGTCAGGACGCACTTCGTCGACAGCGCGGGATAAGTCCGCGGCAGGTAGAGAAGCGACTCCTCACCCGTGACCTTGCGCAGACGCTCGAGATTCGCCCGCTCGTAGTTGAAGTCCAGCTCGCGACGGATCGAGCGCTCGAAGGCCTTCACGATCCCCTCGGGATCGAAGAACCGCAGACCGCGCCAGTCACGTAGAAACTCGCCGAGCAGCCCCAGCACGAGGAGATCCTGCTCTACGACACGCTCCAGACCTCGCTTGCGGACCTTGATCACCACGCTCTCACCGGAGGCCGTGACTGCCCTGTGAGCCTGGGCGATCGACGCGGTGGCGATGGGTTCGGGATCGACCGAGCGAAACACACGGTCGATGTTGCCGCCAAACTCCTCGTCGAGGATCGTGCGGATCTCGTCGAACGGCGACGAGTGAACCTCGTCACGCAGCTTGCTGAGCTCGTCGAGATACGGCGGAGGGAGCATGTCGGGACGTGTGCTCAGCAGCTGCCCGAACTTGATGAATGTCGGACCGAGATCCTCGAGCACCATCCGCAGACGCTCTGGCTGCTGCACGATCGGCGCCGGCTCTTGACGGAAGAGACGACGCACCCGCGCGGTCACAGGCGCCTGGAGCGCTCCCGCAACCTGATGGAAGCCGTGCTTGCCCAGGACCAGGGCGATGTCCTTGATCCTCGGAATGCTGCGGAGAGTCCTCAGCGAGCGAAACACGGCAAAGCCTCGAAGGAGGAAAGGAGGAGTCGTCGGGCGCGAAGACAGTGTCCCGGGAAGCAGTGTCGGACCGCGATCGTCCGACCGTATCAACCGGATCATCCGGTAACGGAGGCGACGCCGCCACGGCCAGTTGCTCCATGGCCTCGACAGCGTCGACCCCTCCATCCAAGCCTACGGCTTTCTCCGTGGTCCACAAGGACCCCGCGCGGGAGAACACGGTGGGCGCCGTCGAGCGCCGCGCCGGCCCTGCGACCACGGAATTCCCCGACAGGCGGCGAGGAAAGGCCCGCAAGCGAAGTAGCTGGTACTACTTAAGAGATTCGCTTCGGGGGGCGGGGGCCGAGTCGAGCGCCTCCACGGCCGTCTCGAGTTCCGCCACCAGAGCGGTGAGGGCGCCGGAGAAGCGGTAGCCGGACGCCTTCTCGTGCCCCCCTCCGCCAAAACCGCGCGCGATGGTCTCGACACTGAGATCACAGAGCGAGCGCAGGCTCACCTTGTATTCATCGTCCCCGACCTCGCTGACGAGTGCCGCGACCTCGACGCCGCCGACGGACTTCAAGTGATCGACGATGCCGTCCATCTCGGCGAGACCCACCGAATGCTCCCGGAGGAGGCGTCTCGTGATGACCGACCATACCAGACGACCAGCGAGCCGACACTGAACATCCTGGAGAACGCGCCCCAGCGCCCGCGTACGCGCCGCGGTGTGGGAGCCGTAAATCCGTCGCCACAAGGATTCGGGGGTGATACCGCATCCGACCAGGCGAGCCCCGCATGCGAGCGCGATCGGGTCCGTGTTGGCAAAACGAAACCAACCGGTGTCCGTGACGATCGCGAGCCACAGCGCGGTGGCCATCTCGCGATCGATCTCGACGCCGAGCGCGTCGATCAGCCCGACGACGAGGCAACCTGTCGCCGGTGCCTGCCGTGCAACGACGTGAATGTCCCACGGATACTCACCGCGGACCACGTGATGATCGACACAGATCGTCCGAACATCATCCGCCCGCAACAGCGGCTCGAGCAGACCGGCGCGCTCCGGCTCGCTGGTGTCGAGAAGAACGCACGCCTCGGCCCAGCCGACGAGATCTGCAACCATCGCCTCGTCGTAAGCCTCGATCGTCACCGCGGAGGGCAGCAGCTCCCGGAACGACGTGGACGGCGCAGCATCGTTGACAACACGCACGCTCTTGCCGAGAGCCAACAGCGCGCAGGCCAGCGCGGCCTCGCTTCCGTAGGCATCGCCGTCCGGGCGCATATGGCCGGTGATCAGCACCTTGCTGACGTCCCCGAGCACCGTCGCGACCTCGGCGAAAAGCTCTCCGACCGGTCGGCCGCCGAGATCTTCCAGAAGGGTCTGCAGCTCGGATATCGACGACGTATCTTCGCTCACGACCTCAAGGCCCCCGGCACCGGCGAACCCCCGCTTCCGGCAGCCGCCGTCAGCGACTGCAAGAGTCCGACCGCCCTCCCGAAGCCGGCAGCCGGACACGGCGCGCCATGGTAGACGATCCGCTGAACGGTGTCACCGTCGAACCCGGACGTCGCGTTCCCGATCGTCCTCGCAAGACGCACCGAGCCTCCGATCAAGATCCCGAGCTTCAGCCAATAAATATCTTCTTTTCAAAATCTCCTTCTGTAGAATCACCATGACTGGGCCGAAATCGAGCGGAAGCCCTCCCCGAGACCAACCCCTCGAGCGTTCTTCCCGCGAGCGAAGAGTACGCGGCTCCCTCGCACTCAGATGCGCGAGGTTACAGGAGTGAACCAGAAACAGCGGGTACGTGTCCGACGGAGTCCGCGCTCCCGGGACCCGGATCCAGTGCTGGACAGCAGGGCGTGCGCCGCCACTGCCGCCCGGACCGCGCGAGGAGCGATTCGATCAGACGCTCGAATGTGAGAGAGGAGTCAGTATGCAAGCCGGCCGGAAGATCCTCAATCTGCGACACGATCGCAACATCTCGCAGCAGGACCTCGCGCATCTCTGCGGCGTCTCCCCGAGCGCGCTCTCGAAGATCGAGGCCGGGATCAACTCCCCCCGAGCCAACATCATCGCCCGTATCGCGAGCCGTCTCGGGGTCACCATGGAGTACCTCCTCGACGAGGAGCTTCCCTACCCCTACAAGGGCTTCAACTACCGCCAGGGTCTTCTGGAGGACTCCGCTGATCCGGACGCGTCGGTGCGCCTCGACGTGACGCTCGAAGAGCGCGCGTATCTCGAGGCGCTCCGCGCCAGTCCACGTTTCGTCCGCCAGCTCGCGTACGCACTCCCGGAAGTGTCGATGGAGACCCTGCGTCTGGCGCACTTCTTGCTCGAGAACACACGCGTCGACAACCCGACCCCGGTCTTCCTCGAACAGTTCGAACACCTGCTGACGACGGGAGCTTTCTTGCCGCGAGAGGTCGACTTCCCGGCGGACGCCGGTCCGGCGAGAACGCCAACGAAAGCCACGAGGAAGGGCGGCGCCGGGAAGAAGGCCGGCGCCAGGAAGAAGGCCGGCGCCAGCAAGAAGGCCGGCGCCAGGAAGAAGCAGAAGAAGAACGCGCGGCGCTGAACCAGCCCTCAGCCGAGCATCCGAGCGAGCGTCTCCCCCATGAGGTCCGGAGTCTCGGCGACCGCCACGCCCGCAGCAGCGAGAGCCTCGACCTTCTCGACCGCGGTGCCTTTGCCACCCGAGATGATGGCGCCGGCGTGACCCATGCGCTTTCCCGGAGGCGCTCCGCGACCGGCGATGAACGCTGCGACCGGCTTCGACAGGTTCTCCCGCACAAACGCGGCTGCCTCCTCCTCGGCCGTTCCCCCGATTTCGCCGATCATCACGATGCCCTTCGTCGCGTCGTCCTCCTCGAAGAGCGCGAGCGTGTCCACGAAGGTGGTGCCGATCACCGGATCGCCGCCGATACCGAGACAGGTCGACTGACCGAGCCCGACGCGTGACAGCTGATGCACGGCCTCGTAGGTCAGCGTACCGCTGCGTGACACCACGCCCACGACACCCGGCTCGTGGATGTACCCCGGCATGATACCGATCTTGCACCGATCCGGCGTGATCACTCCCGGGCAGTTCGGACCGACGAGGCGGGTTCCGGGATAGCGATGCTTCAGAGCCTGGAGCACACGCACCATGTCGAGCGCCGGGATCCCCTCCGTGATGCAGACCACGAGCGGCAGGCCCTCGGCCGCCGACTCGAGCACGGCATCAGCAGCGAACGGAGGCGGCACGTAGACGACCGAGGCGTTCGCGCCCGTGGCCTCGACCGCCTCGGCGACCGTGTCGTAGACCGGAATACCATCCAGTTCCTCGCCGCCACGACCGGGCGTGACCCCCGCCACGACCTTGGTCCCGTACTCGATCGCCTGGCGGGTATGGAACTGGCCGGTCTTGCCGGTCATTCCCTGCACGAGAAGACGGGTGTTGTCGTCGACCAGGATGCTCATCGGACTCCTACCTCACGCCGCCCCACAATCGACGACCTTCTTCGCGGCATCCGCCAACCCGTCGGCGGAAATCAAATCGAGCCCCGACGAAGCCAGCAGCTCACGCCCGCGCTCCACGTTCGTGCCTTCGAGTCGCACCACCACCGGCACGCGCATCTCGATCGCGTTCGCGGCCGCGATGATTCCCTCCGCGATGACATCACACTTCATGATACCGCCGAAGATATTGACAAGGATCGCCTTCACCGACGGGTCATCGAGAATGATCTTGAAGGCCTCGGTGACCTTCTCCGTCGTGGCGCCACCGCCGACGTCGAGAAAGTTCGCAGGCGAACCTCCGACGTGCTGGATGATGTCGAGCGTCGCCATCGCGAGACCGGCGCCGTTGACCATGCACCCGATGCTGCCGTCGAGCTTGATATAGCTGAGGTCGAACTTCTCCGCGCGTCTCTCGAAGGGATCCTCCTCGTCGATGTCACGATATTCTCGGAGGTCCGGATGGCGAAAGAGCGCGTTGTCGTCGAACGAGAACTTCGCATCGAGCGCCACAACGATGCCCTCGCTGGTGCGCACCAGAGGGTTGATCTCGGCAAGGCTGGCGTCGGTTTCGACGTAGCTCTTCGCGAGGCGCACCATGACCCTCGCGGTCTCGGCGATCAGCTTTCCGGTCATCCCGAGGCGACGCGCGATCTTACGTCCCTGAAAAGCCTCGAGGCCCCCGACGGGGTCGAACGGCTCCTTGATGATCTTCTCGGGAGTCTTCGC
>CAYMLL010000176.1:0-15768 GCA_964390645.1 uncultured Planctomycetia bacterium
CGCGCGCCCGCCGGGTTCCAGGCGACGGAACCGACACTCCCAGCATGCCCCGTCATCGTGTGCAGGCTCTCCCCCGTTCGCGCATCCCAGATGCGAAGGGCCCTCAAGGACCCCGACACGATGCGCGTCCCGACGGGGCTCCAGGCAACCGGCCCGACGCCGTGCCGGTGCCCCGTCAACGTGGGAACGCTCTTCCCCGTCTGCGCATCCCAGACTCGAAGGGTCCTGTCCCCCGACCCCGACACGATCCGCGTCCCGACGGTGTTCCAGGCGACGGAGATCACACCGTCCGTATGCCCCGTCAGCGTGTGAACGCTCTGCCCCGTCCGCGCATCCCAGATGCGCAGCGTCCTGTCCCTCGAACCCGACACGATCCGGGCTCCGTCCGGGCTCCAGGCGACGGACCGCACCGGTCCCTCATGACCCGTCAGCGTCTGCACGCTCTGACCCGTTGCCGCGTCCCAGATGCGAAGGGTCCTGTCCCTCGAACCCGACACGATCCGGGCTCCGTCCGGGCTCCAGGCGACCGGCCCGACCCAGTCCTCATGCCCGGTCAACGTCTCCAGGCTGCGGTCCCGGGTGAGGTCGAGATGTCCCCATTCCCAGCCTCGAAGCTCCCGCGGACAGTCGTACAGACGCCGGCGCGCTTCGGCGGAGTTACCGTCCTCCAGCGCCACCATCGCGGCGAGGATGTTCAGGGAGTAGGCTGTTCGCCGGGCATCTTCGACGGCCGACCTGGCGGTCTTCTGCGCCTCCAGCGCCTTCTCCCGCTCCCGGTCCGCCCGCTCTCGCTCCGCGGACGCCGCTCGTTCCGCGGCCACGGCTCGTTCACGTTCCCGGGCGGCTTCCTTTCCCGCCGCCTCGGCCTTGCCGCGCTCCAGGTCCGCACGATCCCGTTCTGTGGACGCTTCCTGCGTCGCCTTCGCGGCCTTCTCCTGGCAAATCTCCGTGATCTTCTCGGCGTTTTCCTTGCCCTTCTCGGCCTGCTCGGCCTTGTCCTTCTGGACCTCCGCCCTGTCCCAGAGCAGCCAGGTCCCCGCCATCGCCGCCACCACCAGCCCCGTCGCCACGATCCTGGTGGGGTTGCGCCGTATCGCCTTGATGATCATCGTCGTAACTCCGGATCCAGATCCTTGGAGACGCCCCACGAGGTGCCGGCGACCTGCCTTCGGCCACTCCTCCCTTCCCGGCACGTGCGACGGTCCACCTCCTCGTGGCCAGGACGAACCGTCACTCTGCGGCCGCGCCGCCGGGCTGACCAGCGACGCCAACAGAAGACGGGATGTCTGATTATCGATCCTTTTAGCGTCCGATAATCGATCAACCCCTTCGCAAGCGAAACCAACGTCACCCCCAACCCACGCAACACACCAGTCTTACAGATTCCCGTGAAAATGGGCCGCTGTTTGCAATACGAACATAGTTCGATGACTCGACGGCGCACCGCGAACCGGCCGAACACCGACCGCAACGCGGAGAACCGCGAGGAACCTCCTGACCCCACCGACCCGACACGATATGAAGACGTCGACCACCTTGACACAGGAACCTCCCGAGTATCCGGGAAGAGACGCCCACCGGTGTGCGACCGATCCCGACAGTACAGCTGAACAGTCGAACACATACTGCAATCGGCCAGCCAGGGAACAGGATCCTGCGTTATTTTATATAAATATATATATACTCTATAGTTATATATTATATGTATCCCGTCCTGCGCTGAACAGCGGATGCGGGGGGGGCTATATATCACGACAAACGCGAAAAGCGGCCACTTGCCGACCTTCACGCCCCACGAACCCGCGCACCGCGGGACCGACGAGCCTGCCTGCGATCGCCGATGCGGGACTCGTTCCCACACGGTAGGCGGACGCCGGCACGATTGAACGGTGCCCCCTGCTCTTCATCGCCACCGACCGGTGGCCGTCGGCGGTCGATCGGCAGACGCAGCCACCGTGCCGTGCCCTCCGTCCGAGCCTGGAGTCCGAGTCCCCGGACCGTCCACGCCTCCACGAGGGCGACCGGATTCCTGCCCTCTCGCCGGCTCCGGGATGGAGGCGCGGGACTGTTGCCGGGGTAGGGCGAGACCGGCTCGGGGATAACGGCTGACACCGCCTCCGTCGGACGTCGCCACCAGTGCGGACGGACAGCAGCGGGGAGAACCCGCGAACTCGACGCGACGGATCGAGTCTGAAGTAGCATCGTCACCGAGGCAATCCCCCGACCCTGACAGGTGCCAGTCCATGAAAACCCTCCGGCTCATCTCCGCGCTCGTCGTTCTGCCCGTCGCCTGCACGAGGTCGATTCCGGTCGCTGATCCCGGCACCGGAGACCTTCACCCGGACGGTGGAAACCTACCCGACGTCTCGAGGCTCCTCGAGGAGCCCGACTACACGCTCGCCCTGTCACCGTCACTCGGCGGTCTTCGCGTCGACGAGACCGGCAGCGGCCCCTGGCGGGTCCGCTCGACGCTCGCAGCCCGGGGTCCGGCCACGACGCCACCCACCGGGAAGGCGGCACGACGCTTCCATACTCGGGACCCCGGGCCGCCCCCGAGTGAAGCCCTGGACAGCCCGCCGGAGTCGGACCTGGCCGCAGCCGAGCCGCTCGGCCGCACGGAGCTCGCACTCGAGAAAGCCGGAGCTGTTCCCCTGGAGCTGCTCGAGTCGGCCCTTGCGGGACGATCCGTCGCGGTCGAGTCGGAAGCCGAGTCTCGAGGGGTGCGGACGGCGCCCGGGTCGACCGGCAGCGGCTCCGACGGCGTCGACCTCGAGAAGAAGGACGTATCCCGGGCCGAGGAGCTTTCAGACTCCCCGGAGACGGAGGCGTCCTTCGCCGACAGCGACAAGGACGTCCATCGTCACGCCAGAGAAGCCAGCGGTGGCGAGCGCAGCGTCACGACGTCGCGCGCCCCTTCGGCGCCGCCGCTGCGAGCCGGATCGAGCGACGACAACTCGGACTTCGACAAGTACCTCGAGTACCTGCGCACGATGAGCGGCCGCCAGGACCTCGAAGGTCGGTACGCGAAGATCGATGTCGCCGGGCGCCGCTTCGTCTGCGTGGTCGACGCGGCCGGACGGCCGATCCCCGGCGCCGACGTGCTCGTCGCCGACGAGGCACGCGATAGCGTGATCGCCATGGGACGCAGCTACGGGGACGGTCGCGCGCCGTTCTACTTGCCGGCTGACGAGCCCTCCCCCGAGAACGAAGGAGACACGCCGACCACGACGAGATACGTCGTCCAGGTGCGTCACGGCGATCACCACCGACGGGTGAGCTGGAGCGGTGACAGCGAGGAGGTGGTGGTCGAGATGGAGGACGTGACCCCGGGGTCCGACGAGATCGAGCTCGACGTCGTCTTCCTCATCGACACGACCGGCTCGATGGCCGACGAGATCGCCCGCATCAAGGACAGCCTCCTCGGTGTGACGAGGAAGCTCCGCTCGCTCGGGAAGGAGTTCACCCTGCGCTACGGGGCGGTCCTCTACCGCGACGTCAACGACCAGTACGTCACGAAGTCCCACCCCTTCACCTCGGACATCGAGGCGTTCGACACCGCGCTGAAGACGGTGCACGCCACGGGTGGCGGCGACACGCCCGAGTCGCTGAACCAGGGGCTCGCCGTTGCGATCGACGGCATGAGCTGGAACCCGGACGCCGCGCGCGTCGTCTTCCTGATCGCCGACGCGCCGCCGCACATGGACTACCCCGAGGACACCTCCTACGACGCATCGCTCCGAACCGCCACCGCGCGGGGCATCCGGGTCCACGCGGTCGCCGCCAGCGGGCTCGACGCCACCGGCACGCTCGTCTTCCGACAGATCGCTCAGTACACGCGCGGCAAGTTCATCTTCATCGAGTACGGCAGAGACGCCGCGACCTCGGCCGCCGCGCACGACGTCAAGGGCAAGGTGCAGAGCAACAACCTCGACCAGATCCTCTACGAGCAGATCCGCGACGAGCTGGCAGGCTGGGGAAGAGCGTCGTGAGCACCTGCCCCCCGGCGGCTCGCCCCCGTCGTGATCGGCACTTTCTCCGGTGCCCCCACTCGCGTGATGCGGTCGAACGGGAGCGCATTTCCCGGAGTCCATGGCCCCGAGGCGAAAACTCAGCCCGGCCCCGGCCAGCCGTCCCGTCGAGAACAACCTGACCGTCGGAGGGCAGCCTGGTGGCCGAAGGCTGCGGTCGGACGTCGATGAGAGACGAGGACTGCCCCCCAGGGCGACCCGACGGCTCGCGCGGCGACGGGGTCGGACACCTGCTCCGGAAGGTCCGCCCGCCAGGGGCCGCAATCCCGTTCAGTGAACCGTCAGCGAGTCGACCCAGGGAACCAGGTCGCGACAGAGCTTGCGACTGCCCTGGGGGCTGAAGTGGCGATGGTCGGCGAAGTCGGCAAGCTCGTACCCGGTCGGCTCGAGCACCTCGAGGCCCAGGCGGGGGTAGCGCTGCCTCAGGTCCGCGACGAGGGCGACGAAGCCGGCCCGGAAGCCGTCACGGCGACGCTCTTGCGCGACGAACGGCGGTACCGGTGGCTGCAGGATCCACACCTCGATGCCGTGTCGGTCGCAGAGGTCGAGGATGTGCTCCAGCCAGATCGCGCCCGCGCGAGTCTGTCGCCACGGTCTCGACTCGCCGGGCGGGATGTCCGCCTCGGTCATGCTCCGATCGAAGCTCCCGGGGCTGAATCCGAGATGCCGATCCATATCCGAGGTGATCTGCCGGTTGCGATCGCGGTACGAAGTATCGAGCCCTCCGCTGCGTACACACGCGAACACCCAGTTGTCGAGAGCGCGACGATACGAGAACGACGTCAGCGCACGGTTCGCGGCAAACGGTATCGCCAGCGACGGTTCAAAGGAGTAGCTGCGGCTCGACAGGAACTCGGGCCACGTCGCCCAGTCGCGCCAGAACGGACCGCTGATCCAGCGCTCGCGCTCGACGTCGACGCGGCTGAGCTCGAGGAGAACGAACTCCGGGTCGTTGCCGCCGTCCAGGTAGCGACTCAGCAGGTGATACTGCCCGTTGAGCTGCAGGCCGTTGAGAGCCAGGTTGATCACCCGACGCTCCGTGCGGCTCCGTGCGTTGAGCTCCGCAGGGTCGACGCTGTGGAACAGCACGCTGGTCCCGATCACCGCGATATCACCGTGGAGCTTGCCGCTCTCGATCAGCTCGCTCTTGCTCTGCCACTGCCAGGCGGCGCTGTCCGCGAACCACTCCCGATTCGACCGCAGCACGAACTCGACGCAACCGATGACCAGGACTGTCCCGATCGCGGCCCACGGAACACGACCGATCCGGGCACGCTCGAGCTTGCTGAACTCGCGCTCCGGGACCTCCTGAGTCGGGCGCTCCGCGATCTCGACGACCGTCTCAGAACTGAAAGTAGATGAACTCGATGACATCGAACGCTCCGAAGACGCTCGTCAGATAGAACAGGAAGACGAGATACCCGAGCCGCACGGACCAGCGCCAGGTCAACGGAGCCAGCAAGTTGCGCGAACGGACCTGGAAGTACTGGACAACGATGAGCGGCCACGTGAACCAGGCGACGCGGGCCAGCATGCCGATGTGCTCATCCACGTGGAGCCATCCCGTCGCGAGAGCCGAGGTCATGTTCCACAGCTGCTGATTCGTCTCGACCCGGAAGAGAAGCCAGCCGTAACACACGAGGTGGAAGAACACGAACCAGGAAGCGAACCGGAACACACGCTTGCCGCCGGGTGAGGCGGGCTCGAGTTGGCGCAGCAGGGGCTCGATCCTGCGGTGGACGCACAGGAGAGTGCCCTGGTAGACACCCCACCAGACAAAGTTGGCGCGGGCTCCATGCCAGAGGCCGCCGAGCACCATCGTCAGCATCAGGTTGCGGTACACCATCCAGGCCTTGCCACGATTACCGCCCAGCGACACGTAGAGGTAGTCGCGCAGCCAGGTGCTCAGGCTGATGTGCCACCGACGCCAGAACTCCCGTGGGTTCGTGGCCACGTACGGGACGTTGAAGTTGACCATCAGCTCGATGCCCATCATCCGGCTCAGACCACGGGCAATATCGGTGTAGCCGCTGAAGTCGCAGTAGATCTGGAACGCGAACGCGTACGTCGCGAAGAGAACCTCCGGGCCGCCGGGGTCGGCACCGCTCTCGTAGACCGCGCTGACCAGACGAGCGAGGTTGTCGGCGATGAAGATCTTCTTGAAGAGCCCCCAGCACACCAGATAGGCACCCGCCTGCGTGTTCTCCCAGTCGAGCTTGCGAGCCCGCTGTAGCTGTGGCAGCAGCACTCTGGCGCGTTCGATGGGTCCGGCGACGAGCTGCGGGAAGAACGCGACAAAGAGCGCGAAATCACCGAGGTGATCCGTCGGCTCCAGCTCTCCGCGGTAGATATCGATCGTGTAGCTCAGAGTCTGGAACGTGTAGAACGAGATCCCCACCGGCACCACGACCCCGAGAGTCCAGCCGGCGGCGTCGGCTCCGACGAGACTCGCGAAGCCCTCGATGAAGAAGTCGAAGTACTTGAAGAAGCCGAGCAGCGTGAGGTTGCTGATCACGCTCATCAGCAGGAAATAGCGTCGCCGTGTCGTACCGGCCAGCGAGAAGCCGACCTGGCACGCGATGGCCACGATCAGTATCGCCGCGAGGGAACCTGTCAACGGGGACCAGTCGGCATCGGGCAGGAAGAGCCCGTGAAACGGCACCGGGTCCGTCCATCCACCGCTGAAGACCGTCGCCGGCAGGACGAGGGACTGCAGTGCCGACCAGTCGATCGGCGCGGCCAGAAGGACGCTTCCCGCGACCAGCGACGTGAGAAGCAGACGCCAGGTCGATCGGGTCGGCCGTCGGTGCACGAGGCCGAGGCCGCAGGAGTAGTCGATCGCCGTCGACAGGAGGATGAGGATCAGGAAGCGATGGTCCCACGCGCCGTAGAACACGTAGCTCGCTCCCAGGAGCATGAGCTTCTGGGCTCCCGGTCGGCGACGCCACTGCAGAAGGAGGTACAGTGAGCCGACCACGAGCGCAAAGCTCGCGAAGGTGGCACTGTTGAAGTTCACGCTGTCAGATCGATCTGAACCACTCGCGAGGCCGGAAATCGCACGCCGGAAGAAGTCCGCCCGTATGGTCAGGATATCGGCGTGGGCAGTCACGACCCTTGACCGCCATGTTCGCGAGTCCGGGTCAGCTCACCGCGTTGTTTACCGGGCCCTTCGCCGCCGGCTCACGGTGCTCCGGAACCCGCCGGCCCCCGACTCGGCCGGAGCGGTTACAGGATGACTGATGAGGCGACGACCCTGTCCCGGCCGGCCCACACACACCGCCACGCCTTGAAGATCGCGTCGAGTTCTTCGGGGTCCACCCGAGGCGCCGGATCCGGTTGTCGACGGCGGTGCCGAGGACTTCGATGTGAACGTCGACAGGACCGATCGAGTCCGCCTCGCCTCACGGGAGGTCGGTAGTGACCGGGCTTTCCCTCCCGGGCTCCCGGGCTCCGTCGCGGTGACGCGTCCTGAAGCGCCACCACGACGCCGTGCGTCGCCGTGCGGCGCACGAAAGCCATCCTGCTCGCGAATCGACCTCGGAGACCTCAATCCATCAGCAGTCGCGGAACCCACAGCACCAGCTCGGGAAAGAGCGTCATGAGCACCAGCACGACCACGTTCGCGGCGAGAAAGGGCAAAGCCGCCCGGAAGATCCTGCCGATGCGGAGACCCGACACCAGCGAGCACACGTTCAGGCAATTCCCGACCGGCGGCGTGCACGCCCCGACCGCCAGCCCCGACACGAGGATGACGCCGAACAGCACAGGGGAGACTCCCGCCTCGAGAACAGCAGGCAGGAAGACAGGCGTCAGCAGGAGGATGGCCGGACTGACGTCGACGAAGGTCCCGGCAGCCAGGACGATCGACGAGATCACGAGGAGCATGGCGACCGGCGGCAGGTCCAGCGCCACGACGAGGTTGGCGACCTCGTCGGGAACACGCTCCAGCGCCAGCACCCAGATGAAGACCTGGGACATCGCGATGATCATCATGATCTTCGCGCTCGTCAGGATCGACGAGCGCAGCGCACGATGGAACCCGGCAAGCGTCAGACGTCGAGTGACGAGGAACCCGACGCAGAGCGCGTAGAGCACACCCAGTCCGGCCGACTCCGTCGCCGTCGCGATGCCGAGCACCACGGTACCGACGACGAAGATCGGCATGATGACGATGTACGAGGAGCGCAGCGCCTCGACGATCACCCGGGATCCCGTGAAGCGGGCATCCTCCTTCGGATACGCGCGTCTGCGCGCGATCAGGTAGGCGAACACGAGCTGCAGCACGCCGACCAGAACTCCGGGAATCAGCCCACCGAGAAACAGGCGTCCGACCGACTCCTGCGCCGTGACCGCGTAGATCACCATCGGGATGCTGGGCGGGATGATCATGCCCATCGTGGACGAGGCGACCGTGATTCCCGCCGCGAAGTCCCGGGGATAACCACGCTTCTCCATCTCGGGAATCAGCACGGACCCGATCGACGCGGTGTCGGAAGCGGATGATCCCGAGATGCCGCCGAACAGCATGCTGGCCCCCACGTTGACCAGACCGAGGCCTCCCCGCACCCGACCGACGAAGACGAGGCAGAAGCTGATCAGGCGCTCCGTGATACCGCTCGCGTTCATGATCTGTCCCATCAGGATGAACAGGGGCAAGGCGATGAGCGCGTAGGAGTTCATCCCGGAGAACAGCCGCTGCGGCAGGACGACGAGCAGCTCGGGCTGCACGAAGACGAAGTAGGTGCAGGCCGACAGGCCGAGCGCGTAGGCGACGGGAATCCCCAGGACGAGCATGAGCGCCAGCGTGACGAGGAGAAGCGTCATTCCTCTCCTCCCCCGTCGTCGGAGCCGGAGGCGCTCCCGGCGTTGCCTCGTGCGGTGGCGCTGTCGAGAAGCCGCAGCAGGCAGTACACGACCGCGAGTCCGCTGCCGATCGGCACACTGAGCTGGGCGACGACCCGTGGCAGCTCCGTGCTCGGCATCAGGAAGTCGCCGGTCGTCCGGATCCACTCGACGCTGTACCAGGCCATCACGGCGTTGAGCAGCGCCACGAGGAGCAGCCCGATGGCGTCCACGAGCCGCCTTCGCACGCCGCTCAGCGTCCCGGTGTAGAACGAGATAGCGATGTGCTCCCCGCGCCCCACCGCAACCGCCGCTCCGATCGCCGTGGAATAGACGAAGAGGACCGTGATCAGCTCGTTCGCACCGGTGATCGACGAGTTGAAGACGTAGCGAAGCACCACGAGGGTGACGACGATCAGAAAGACCGCGACAAAGCAGAGCACCGCCAGCGACTCGAGCAGCCGGTTGAGCACGGTCTCGAAGGTCTTCATCGCCCCGCCTCCTCCCCTCTCGCTACCCTCCTGGCGCTCTCGACGTCCTCCATCGAGAAGTCGCCCTTCTGCACCATGCGCTCGTAGACCGGACGGACCGCGTCGCGGAAGGGCTCGAGGTCCTCGCCGGAGACATGGTTCACCTCGAGCTTCCGCGAGAGCAGCTCGATGTACTCGACCTCCTTCTGACGATTCAGGCGATCGCTGAGTGCGATGGTCTCCCGCGCCACGACATCGAACTCGCGCTGGAGATCGTCCGGCAAGCCGTCGTACCAGGTCAGATTGACCAGAAAGGGATCCGGTCCCGTGGCGTAGTTCGTGATCGTCAGGTATTTCGAGACCTCGTGAATCTTGAAGTCCCAGATGTTCGACGGAGCGTTGTCCTGACCGTCGACGACGCCGGTCTGCAGCGCCTGGTAGACCTCGACGTACGACAGCTCCTGGGGATTCGCGCCGAAGGCGAGAGCCGTCCGGACGTAGACGTCCTGCATCGGGACCCGCATCTTCAGGCCCTTCAGGTCGTCCGGATGTCGTATCGGCCGCACCTTGTTCGTGTGCGCGCGAAAGCCCTGCGAGATCCCGGTCGCGGGTACGTGAAAGCCCCTGTGTCGGGCCCGACGGTTGACGCCGTCCATCAGGTCGCTGTTCACGAGCCGCAGCGCCTGATCCCAGTCGTCGACGAGAAACGGCAGGGTGAAGAGATTGAACTCGGGGTTGGCGTCCGCGAAGAAGCCCCCGCGTGTTCCCTGCAAGGCTCCGGTCGCCACGAAGTCCATCAGCTCGCGCTCGTTTCCAAGGACGCCGCCGAGGTAGAGCTCGACCTGGATCCGTCCGCCCGTACGCCTCTCGAGCTCCTTCTCGAAGAACAGCATCGACTGGCTGCGGATCGCGCCCAAGGGCTGCTCGTGCGCGTACCTGAAGACGAAGGAGCGCTCATCTCTGGAGCAAGAGGCGGTCGCCACCGCGAGCAAGACGAACGAGAGTCCCCACGGAAGGAGCGAGGTCCATCGTCGGAACGGGCCGCACGGCCCCGTACGCTCCGGCGGGTTCGGATGGTCGCGAGCTGGCATGCGACCTCATTCAGCGCGAGCCGGTGCGGAAGCGAGGACATCCTGGCCGAAGAGCTCCTTGAAGCGGCCGACGGATGCCTTGAAGCCGGCCTCGAAATCGCCGCCTTCCGGACGGTAAACACTCTCGAGGGAGATGATGCCGTCGTAGCCGTCGGCCCGGAGATCGGCGGCCAGGGGCTCGAGGTACGGCGTCATGTCTCCCTCCCCGAGCTCGCAGAACTCGACGGTGGCCTTCGGCATGTCGACGAGGGCGTCCTTGATGTGGACGTGACCGATCGCGTCGACGCCCAGCGCACGATACCCATCGGGATGAGCAGGCTCGTTCGCGTAGAGGCTGTTGCACGGGTCCCAGAGGATCTTGAGGCGACTGCTGCCGAGATCGTCGACGAGCTTTCGACCCAGGTAAGCGGACGGGACCATCGCGTTGTTGCCCGTCTCCAGGACGAGGGTCACTCCCTCGTCCTCCGCAAGCTGCACGGGAGCCGCCAGCAGCCGGAGCAACCTGTCCCAGGCTCCCCTGGCGACGACCCAGTGCTCGGCGCCGCCTCGACCGAAGAGGATCATCTCGCGCCGAAAGCTCATGATACGGACGAGGTCGGTTCCGAACGCCTTCGCCGTCTCGATACAACGGCGCAGTCCGTCCATGTGCGCGGAGTGCTGCGGGTCTGCGACCTCCGTCTGCCCGACGAGCATGCCGACGAAGTTGTGCCGGGATATGCAGGAGACCTTGACGCCGTAGGACTCGACCAGCGCCTTCGCTCTGGCCATCTCGTCATCGCTGAGATCCCCGACCTCCCGGTCCCAGAGGTGCTGCAGCTCCGCGTACTGGAGCCCCGCGTCGGTCATGACCTCGAGAGCGTGCTCGAAGTCCCGGCTGATTCCGTCGGTGATCACACCCAGCTTGGCCATCTCTTCCTCTCTGTACGTTTCCCTACTCCCAGGTGACTTCCGTGCCCGCGATCTGCTCGAGCAGCTTGACGATCGACCAGTTGTCCTCGTCCGGAAACAGCGAAATCCCGGACTGGAAGAGCTCGTTGGCCGCCGCCGTCGTGAACATGCTGACGCCGCTCTTGCGCGCCAGGTTCATGCTGATGCCGAGATCCTTGTACATCGTGCCGATGTGGCTGCCCGTGTCCTTGAAGGACCGATCCATGATGAGCCTCGCGCAGTTCTCCAGCAGCGGACTCCCCACCCCACTGGACGTGAAGACCTCGTAGAGCACCTTCCCTTCCACCCCGGCCTTCGACCCGAGCACCAGGGACTCGAAGATCGCCGTGAAGGTCGCTCCGATGAACGCTTGAAGCGCTGCCTTGACGGTCTGCCCCTTGCCCACGTCTTCTCCGACATGGAAGATTTTCTCGCCGACGGCCTCGAGGACGTCGAGATGAGACTCGAATACATCCCCCCTCGCCGCCGCCATCAGGGTCAGCGTGCCGCCCTCGGCACCGCTCTTCCCGCCGCTGACGGGGGAGTCGATCAGCTCGATGCCCCGCTCGGCGATGGTCCCGGCGATGCCTCGAATCTCGTCGGGCTCGATCGTCGCCGAGACGATGATGGTCGAGCCGGGCCGCAGGGTCGTGAGCAGTCCGTCCTCGCCGCGAACGACGTCGTCGACCTGCCGCCCGTTCAGGACCATGACGAAGACGACGTCGGAACCGGCGCCGACCTCGGCAACGCTGCCGGCAGGCGTCCCTCCGTTCTCCTCGAGCATGCGACGGCGCTCCTCGCGAAGATCGAAGCCCGTCAGCTGAAATCCCCTCCCGATGATGTTCCTCGCCATCGCGAGGCCCATGTCGCCGAGACCGACGACGCCCACGCGCTTCATTCGCTCTTCTCCCGGATGATCGCCCTGTGGCCGGATCCTGGCTTCCCGGCGCTCGTCACCGATCGTCGGTCCTCGAGACGGCGCCCCGCGACGGAGCCATCGCTAGCCGGCTCGGACCGCAAAGATCCTATCCGATGCCCGGAGGCTTTTGGATGGGCTCCGATCGGACCGGGCCGGGCTCGAGACCGCGGCCCGCCACGCGGACCTCGAGCCGGCCCCCGGCAACCGACCCCGGTCCTCCCGGAATCCCGTGCCGAGGATCCGGCCGATGACGTCGGGCCAGACCCTCGCGGGACCGTCGTTCAGCAACCGGGGAAGTCGACGCAATCGAGCGCGTCCTCGGGCGCGGCCGGGTCAGGTCCGCACGGCTCTGCCGGCGGCCCCGGATCGGCGGGCGCAGGACCGCCCAGAAACAGCAAGCCGAGAATCGCGACCGCGTCCGTGAGCTGGACGGTGCCGCTGTTGTCCGCGTCCGCCGCATCCATGCACGCCGGCGTCGCCCCTCCGGTGAACAGGAAGTTGAGCACGAAGACGCCGTCGGTGAGCTGCAGGTCGCCGCTGCCGTCGGCGTCGCCGCGGTGGAAGACCGGCGCCGAGTCGTCGTTGACGACGACCTGTGTGGAACACCTGACGCTCGCCCCCTCGTCGTCGCAACGCTGGTCGTCGTCGACCGTCACCGTGACCGTCCACGTCCCCGGCGTCAGTTCGAGGTCAGCCGTGCTGTCGCCGACCGCGGGACCGGAACGCAGAGTGACCCCGGCTTCGCTCCGCGCCTCGAAGGTGTAGCGGATGCTGTCGCCGGTTCCATCCGTGGCGGTCGCGGTGAAGGTCCAGGCCCCGGCGACATCGCCCTCGGGGCCGCTCGCGACGAGCTCGGAGCACGCCGTGTCCCCGAACTCCGCGTCGCCCTCCTGCGGACAGACGAAGTCGGAGGGCTCTCCGGAGACCTGCACCTCCGCGAGCGACAGATACTGGCCGCCCGGCAGGAGCGCGACGCGCACGATCCGCCCCTCGTCACCGCCCACGTCGATCTCGAAGCCCTCCAACGAAGTGTCGGGGAACGTGAAGTCGGTGAAGAAGTCATCTCCGAAGACCTCGTCGCGGTTCTCGTCGAGGATCGAGACCCGGAGGTTCGTCAACCGCTCGACGCAGCAGTCGGTGCGGTTCCACAGCGTGATCGTGTCGATCGAGAAGCTGTCGAGAAGGTCGACCTCCCACCACGGCTCCGGATCTCCGGTCGCGGTATGTGTGACCGAGCCGCCGTTGTACACGCCGTTCGTGTTGCCGTCGACGGCTCTCGAGGCCACGCCGCCGAATCCTGTCGTCGACTGTGTCGCCGGCTTCCCGAGGGAGACGTTGTCGGGATCGCCCGCGATCTCTATCTCGGTCGTGCAGACCGCATCGTCAGCGACGTCGTCGCAGAACCTCGGGTCGTCGTCGACCGTGACCGTGATCGTCCACGTGCCGACTCCCAGGTCGAAGGTCGCACGGTTGCCGAGCTGAGGACCGACGACGCGGGTCTCCACACCACTGTCGGCGGTGAACGTGTAGCTGGGGAGGTCGCCGGAGTCGTCGGTGCCTTCCGCAGTCACGACGTACCTGCCGACACCGCCGTCCTCGGGTGCCTCGACCGTCATTCCCTCGCAGTGCGAGTCACCCTCCGGCGGACAGTCCTGGACACCGAGCACCTCCACCTCGGCGAGGGACAGAATCCACGGCTCGTCCAGGTTGCCCGTGCCGCCGGAGCCGGAGAGGTCCTCGTCCGGCGTTCTCTCGACGCGGACGAGCTGCCCGCTGACGACGCCGCCGAGCTCCTCGATCAGGTCGATGGACAGGACGTCCGGACCGACCTGCTCGACGCTGCCGCCGAGCTCGTTCTCCGGATTCAGGAGCTCGGACTGGTACACCTCGTCACCGCCGGCGTCGAGGATGGTGACCGTGATGTCGCGCAGACGCGACGCGCAGCAGTTGCTCCGGTTGTGGAGGTTGATCGTCGCGAGCTCGTGGACGCCGCCCAGATCCACCTCCCAGGTCGCCGGGCCGTCCCCCGACAGCGTGTGCGTGAAGTTGCCCAGGATGCCATCGACGGCGAGCTCCGGACCGAAGGCGCCGAGGGTCGACGACTGGGTGACCGCCGCCTCGGGCCGCGCGGCGAGGTTGGGGCTCGGCGGCGGCGGCGGCGGCACCTCGCCCTCGCCGTGGACCTCGACCTCGGCCAGGGAGAGGAAGAACTGGCCGGGAAAGTCCTCGGGAGTCCCGAGACGCTCGACCCGCACGATCTTCCCTTCCGCCTCCCCCGCGTCGATCTCGAATCCCTCGAAGAGCGTGTCCGGAGCGTCGAATCCGTCCGTGAAGAAGTCCTCGCTCCAGACCTCGTCCCGGGCGACGTCGAGCACGGAGACGCGGAAGTTCGTCAGGCGTCCGATGCAGCAGGCGTCGGTACGGTTCCACAGCACGATCGTGTCGACGACGGTGTCGTCGGCCTCGAGGCGGACCTCCCACCACGGCGCGGGGTCCCCCGCATCGGTGTGGGTCACCGAGCCGTTCCCGTACACGCCACTGGTGTTCCCGTCGACGGCCCGCGACGGCTCACCCTCGTACCCCGTCGTCGACTGGATCGCGACGGCGCCGCGCGCGAGATTCACACCCGTGACGACGAGCTCCGCCGGGTCGCTCGTCACCTCACCCTCGTCGTTGCTGACGACCACCCGGTAGACGCCCGCATCGTCGAACGCGGCGCTCTCGATCGACATTGCCGCGTCGGTGGCTCCGTCGATGTCGGCGTCATCCTTCGACCACTGGTACGCCAGGGGCGCCGAGCCCAGCGCCTCGACGCCGATCTCGACGCTCGCCCCGACCTCGACGCGCCCGGCGGCGGGCTGTCGGACGATGACCGGCGGGACGCCCTCCGCCGGTCCGTACACTTGCACCTCGGCCAGGGAGACGAACATCTCCCCGGCGTCGTTCGGGCCGAGGCTGTCGACCCGGACGAAGCGCCCCTCCGTCCCGTCCGCCAGCGCGATCTCGAGGTCGGGATCCGGAAAGCCGACGAGGTCGGTGAAGAAGTCCTCACCGTGCTCCTCCTGCTGGTCGACGTCGAGGATGCTGACGCGGAAGTTCTGCAGTCGACTCGGGCAGCAGTCCGTCCGGTTCCACAGCACGATGCGCTGGAGCACACGGGACTCGCCCAGGTCGACCTGCCAGTACGGCGCCGGATCGTCAGGCGCCGTGTGGCTGATCGAGGCATCCCCCCAGACGCCGCTCGTGTTTCCGTCGATGGCCCGGGAGGCCTCGCCGCCGAAGCCGGTGGTCGACTGCTCCGCGGTGCCGAGGAGCGCCAGATTCAGCTCGTCCTGCGCCTGTGCGCGGACAGTCGACGCGGTCGCCGCGACCGCGGCCAGGAAGAGAGCTACCAGACGTCTCATGCGTTTCCTCCGTTTGTTCGAATCAGCTCCGCGACGCCACCGTGGGGCGAGCGCGCTCGTTCCTTCAAGACCCACACACGTTCGGAC